>JAGXQV010000204.1 GCA_018336195.1 Sulfuricella sp.
GCGCTGATTTTCAGCTATTGGTTCGGTTCTTCGGAGCGGCCTTGGCCGCGATTGCGGTGCCTCTTCGTGATACCTTCTGTCGCGGGCAAGCCACGCTCCTACAGGATAAAGAGTCATTTATTTGAAACATCCGGCCAAGCTGAAGATCAGCGCTAATCAGGATTGAATTTGGCCCAAGTTTAGTTCATGGCCTTGAGCCTGGATAGCTCCAAGTTGTTTGGTTTCCCTTGCCGATGCGTGGCGGCTAGGCACGCACTGAATTTGTGCGGCATTTCACTGTGTTCGTCCCGGCAGAGGAATAGCATGGGGCACAAGTTATTCGAACTATCCGAACATGTCCTTAGGAGAATGCCATGAAACGTTCAAAACCTGTTGCAGTGCTGCTTACCTTGTCTCTCTCGGCTTCACTGACCGCATTTGCAGCCGAAACGCCGGTGCCGCCCGAAGCCGGGGTGATTGCGCCGGGGCCGGGGTTGGTCCTGGAGCTAAAGGGGGGCAACAAACTGGTGGCGTGGGGCGACACGCTGGAAGTGAGCGAAACTGATGCATTCCTCCAGAGCGGCGGGATGTGTGCCTTCAATCTGGGGTATTACGTCCAGTCGTACAGCGGCGCCAACGATGTCACCAATACCATTACCGATGGCGACCGCCTGGCGGCCAAACAAACCCACGTGAGCCTGGCAGCCGGCGCTAAACAGTACATCCTGACTCAGCCGTATCTGGTGCCGGGGATGAACAAGTTGAGCCTCTTGGTCAATGCGGAAGGCGGCAATACCGATGCCAAGACGGCTTACGTGAATGTGCGGGGCACCTGCGGCAAGGTCGACGGCGCAGCAACGACTTCGGCAACCAGCAGTTCGTCCACGACCAGCACTACCGCCACGGGGGCTACTTCAACCGGTAGCTCCACTACCAAGCCGACCACGCCTGCGACGACCACCGATAAACCGGCATCCACCACGACTAGTACGACATCCACCACTTCGTCGGCTACCGGCAATTGCGTAGGAACCATTTCGGCAACGCTGGGGTTGAAAGCCCCCTGCCTGCAATACAGCGGTCCTTTCGGTAGCGAAACCTACTGGGTTGAACTGGAACGGGTGATTACTCCGGGCAGCCAGGAAATTCTTTATCGCCTGAAAAATTATGGTGCCGTGAAATAACTGCGGTCCTTCAATGGCGGGGTGTCATGCCCCGCTATTTTTTTGGAAAGTATGTCAGGCAGCAGCTCTGAAATGGTTGTCTGTCGATTGTGCCGCGGTGTTGCTGGTTGCGCGGTAGCCGGCGATTCCACGCTGGATGGTGGAGGGTGAAGCTGAATGTTTGGCTTCGCTGGGAATGGTGTTGCCAGTGGCGTTTTCCTTGCCTGTGGATTGTTCAAACTTCTGATCGGACAACTCGATTTGCGCTTCGCGCGCCATCTGAGTGGCTTGCGCTGCTACCGCGCGATCCTGCGCCGATGGGTCGCTGGGAGCGAGGGCGGCGGCCTTGATGCGTTCCGCCTTGGTGAGGGTTTCCTGGGGCGTCTTGGCCGGCGAGACATCGATTTGCACTTCCCCGGCTACCGCATATTCCTTGCCGTCCGGCCCCTGGCGGTAGGTGAACGACGCGCCACTCATTGCCAATCCGCCTGCCGCCGCGAGATGCGCTTGCTCGTGAGCGCGGACATGACGGTCGGTTTTCTGCAGTTGGTCGATCTGTCTTTGTTCTTGCGCCGCTTTGGGGTCTTTTTGCGCTTGCGGGGTACTGGTTGCGGATTTTTGAGTGGCAGTGGCGGCGCTCGGTTTTTCCCCGCTTTTCGTCGTCGCATCGCTTCCCTCCTGCCCTGCCGGTTTATTCAGGGTAGGAGGAGTGTACGAATAGGGCGTGAGCGACGAAATGGCGGAAATCATACCCCCAATATAGCAATTAACCGCTGAAAATCAATGTTCTACCACTTGACTACATGAACGTTGGCGAGGGTGCGGCCGAGGAAGCGCTCGCCGATGGTCTGGAAGCGCAGCGGCACGTCGGTGACGTAATAATGATAGGTGGGTGAGCCGCGTTGCGGGTTGGCGAGGTGCATTTCGCCGAGCAAGGCAGCGGCGCGGTCGGCCATCGCTTCGGCGGAATCGACCAAGCGCACGGCAGGGCCGGCGACTTCCTGGAGGAGCGGCTTGAGCAGCGGGTAATGGGTGCAGCCCAGCACCAGGGTGTCGATGTCTTGCGCCAGAACCGGCTTGAGATATTCCTGGGCGGTGAGGCGGGTAACCGGATGATCGAGCCAGCCTTCCTCGACCAGCGGCACGAACAGCGGGCAGGCTTGCGAATAGATGCGCACTCCCGGCTCGTAATGGTGGATGGCGCGCGCGTAGGCGTTGCTGTTGATGGTGGTGGGGGTGCCGATCACGCCCACCTGTTTCTTGCCGGAGGTGGCCAGCGCCCCCAGCGCGCCGGCATCGATCACGTCGAGCACCGGCACCGGCGAGAGATCCTTGACCACCTGCGAGGCCACCGCCGCCATGGTGTTGCAGGCGACGATCAGCATTTTCACTTCCTTCGCCAGCAGGAATTCGGCGATCTGGGTGGTGTAGTGGGAAATGGTTTCGACCGATTTCACCCCGTAAGGCACCCGCGCGGTATCGCCGAAATACACGATGTTCTCGAAGGGCAGGCGCTCCATGAGGGCGCGTACCACGGTCAGGCCGCCGACACCGGAATCGAATACCCCGATGGGGCTGGAGGGATTGAGTTGCATGAAACTTCCTTAAAGCAGGCCGGTCATTTTGAGGAGTTCGGCAAACCCGGTCAAGCCGGGGTTGCTTGGTTGCCGTTTTACAATCAAGTAAAATGGCTGGCTGTTAAATGATTTACGTCAATGAACGCGGGGTGCGTCACCCCCATAATGCCCCCCGAGACCCGCTCAAAATCAGGATTGCCAAGATGAATCGACTCACAAAACAGGCCTTGCTGGTCGGCGTATTGATGCTGACCTTGTCCACGCTGGCGCCGGCTGCCGGCAAACCGGCCAAGTCCGCCAAGAAGGCCGCCGCGGCGCCCGTCGCGGAAGCGCAGGTCGCGGTTGACCACGCTACGGCGATGTCGGTATCCGCGACCGGAATCCCGGCGGGAACCAAGATCGACCTGGAAACCGGCCAGCAGATCAACGGCGTGTGCGCCGCCTGCCACGGCCCCCTCGGGCAGGGCGGCAAGAAAGGCGAATACCCGCGTATCGCCGGGCTGTCGTTCGGCTACCTGAAGGAGCAATTGCTGAAGTTCAAGGCGCGCAAACGCATCAATCTGCCGATGTTCCCCTACACCCTGGAGCGCGAATTGTCCGACGAGGACGTCAACCACATCGCCGCCTACGTCTCTCAACTCAAGCTGGACACCAAGCCGCCGGTCTTCAAGGAGGACGAAGACGCCCTGGTGCGCCTGCAAGCCATGGACAAGGTTTTCAACGTGCCGCGCGCCGAAGGCGACGTAGAGGCGGGCGCCAAGACCTACAAGGCCGAATGCGCCAGTTGCCACGGCGCGCAGGGGCAGGGCAAGAAGAACATGCCCATGCTGGCCGGCCAGTACACCCAATACCTGAAACGCCAGGTTGGGTTGTTCATCAAGGGCGAACGGAACCACGACGAAGACCTCAAGGATCGTACCAAGGATGTCCTCAATCTGCTCAAGCCCGAGGAAATCCGCGACATCCTGGCGTATTTGTCGATACTCGACGACGAATAGGATTAGAGCGGTTTTTGAGTTTTTCAGTGCGGCGTAGCGTTGCCGGGAATCGATGCACAACGTCGATTTGTCGGTTGGTCGCGTGTCTTGCCATTAAAAAATGGCATGAGCGGGCGGGGTGTGGACATTCAAAACCCCTTCACCTTCGCCTCGCCCAGGCGGTCTGCCTGCGCGCCTACGTCGGCAATGCCGCTCAACGGCGCGCCGGGTGGCAGGAACCACACCCGCCCGTCCTTGGTGCCCAGGTAGGTATCGGTTTGCGGATAGTAGCGGAAGGTATAACCGGCTCCGCCGCGGGTGGCGATGCCGGCAGGCGCGAAAAGGCTTGCGTAATCCTGTTCCGCCCAGTCGAGGATGCGGTCGGTATCGCTTTTGGGTGGCGGGGTTAGTAGGTTGAGCGAAGGAAAAAGAGAAAAGTAATAGGCACCGCCTTGGGCGAGGCTGTTGTCGTATGCAAGCCCGATATTCGAGCCGGTTCTGCCGATGACGTAGATGGAACCGTCTGATTTTACGATGGTAAAGGTGCTGCCTCCCGCCGAAATGGAAAGGAAATCGTTGCTCACCCCACGCAATTTCACTGGGGCGATATAGCCAGCATTTCGATCAGGACAAGGCGTATCACCCTCCGGGCAAATCTGCCCCGTACTCGAACCCCAAGCCCACACGCTGCCATCCTGCTTGACCGCCCCCACATAACCCCCGCCGACCACGACCTGCTTCACGTCGTTGCCAAGTGCGGGCATCGCTATGGGAGTTGCGCTGCCAAGTATGTCCATAGGGGAAATACCCAGTTGAATGTATGTATTGTCGCCCCAGCCAAACACGCTGCCATCGGATTTGATGGCAAATCCATTGTCCCACCCACCTGCGAAGACCGCCGTGACGCCGTCCAACCCCGCCATTTGCCGGGGAGTCGACTGCGTATGCTTCCACGTCCAGACGCTGCCGTCGGATTTCAAAGCCACCACTTCGCTACGGGAAATTTTCAAGGAAACCACTTGGTCAATGCCGGCAACCTGTTCGATGGGAGTGAGGGGCCAAGCCTGGAAATAGCAGGGGTGTTGCGTGTCGTAGGCAACGATTTCGCGTTTCCAGCGCCAGACAGTGCCGTCCTTTTTCACCGCGTAACTGAATCCGTAACCGTAGCTTATGAAGGAAGACCCGGCAATTTGCGAGACATTATCGAGGCCCGGTACGGGTTCGGCTTTGAGGGGCAGTTCGATCAGGTCGATTCCGAGCCCCCGCTTATCCGTTCGGGTGTACGTCATGTATTGCCACGACCATACCGTGCCGTCGGCTTTGAGCGCGGTGCTGCCCGATACGGCCACCACGTCCTTCAATCCCGGTACCTGTTTGACCACCCCGGGCGCAATATCGGCCACGCCGCCGAAGTTATCCCCGCACAGCGGATAGAAGTACATGTAGGGGTCGTATTGCCGGGCCGTCCAGACCGTGCCGTCGGTAGCCAAGGCAGAGAAATTCGTGCCCTCAAAAGTCAAACCGTCAATGCTGGCGTAAACGGTTGGCGCGGCGCGAGCATCGAGGCTGGTTACCACCACGAATGCCATTGCAAGAATTGCCTTACGCATGGGAACCTCCGTTGAAACGGAATATTTTCAAAACCCCTTCGCCTTCGCCTCGCCCAAGCGGTCTGCCTGCGCCCCGACGTCCATTACCGCGCTCAACGGCGCGCTGGGCGGCAGGAACCACACTCGCCCGTCCTTGGTGCCCAGATAGGTATCGGTTTGCGGGTAGTATCGGAAGGTATAACCGGCCCCGCCACGGGTGGCGATGCCGGCAGGCGCAAGGAGGCTTGCGTAATCCTGCTCCGCCCAGTCGAGGATGCGGTCGGTATCGCTCTTGGGTGGCGGGGCGAGCAGGTTGAGCGAAGGAAAAAGAGAAAAGTAATAGGTGCCGCCTTGGGCGAGGCTGGTGTCGTATATAAGCCCGATATCCGATCCGGTTCTGCCGATAACGTAGATGGAGCCGTCTGGTTTTACAAGGGTAAACGTGTTGTCCCCCGCCGAGATGGAAAGGAAATTGTTAGCCACGCCACGCAGTTTCACCGGTGTAACGTAGCCAGACTGCGCAGGGCAGGGAAAGCTACCTTCTGGGCAAATCTGTCCAGAACCACTCCATCCCCATGCCCACACGCTGCCGTCCTGTTTGACTGCCGCCACGTGATCGTTACCGATTAAAATCTGTTTAACATCGTTGCCGAGCGCCGTAATGGCGACTGGAGTTGCACTGCTATAGCCCTGATAAGCACCAGCGAGTTGGTTTGAGTAGTTTGCGCCCCAACCCAATACGCTGCCATCGGATTTGATCGCAAAACCGTTGTCCCCCCACCCGCGAAGATCGCCGTGACGCCGTCCAACCCCGCCATTTGCTTGGGAGTCGGCTGCGTATGCTTCCACGTCCAGACGCTGCCGTCGGATTTCAGAGCCACTACTTCGTTGCGGGAAATTTTCAAGGAAACCACTTGGTCGATGCCGGCCACTTGTTCGACGGGAGTGAGGGGCCAGGCCCGGAAATAGCAAGGGTGTTGCGTGTCATAGGCAACTATTTCGCGTTTCCAGCGCCAGACAGTGCCGTCCTTTTTCACCGCGTAACTGAATCCGTAACCGTAGCTTATGAAGGAAGCCCCGGTGATTTGCGAAACATCGTTCAAGCCCGGCACGGGTTCGGCTTTGAGGGGCAGTTCGATCAGGTCGCTGCCCAATCCATTGCCATTGGAATTTTTGCGCGTGTAGGTCATGTACTGCCATGACCATACTGTTCCGTCGGCTTTGAGCGCAGTGCTGCCCGACACCGCCACCACATCCTTCAATCCCGGCACCTGTTTGACCGTGCCCGGCGCAATATCGGCCACCCCGCCGAAGTTATCCCCGCACAGCGGATAAAAGTACATGTAGGGATCGTATTGCCGGGACGTCCAGACCGTGCCATCGGCAGCCAAGGCAGAGAAATTCGTGCCCTCATAAGGCCAACCGTCAATGCTGGCGTAGACGGTCGGGGCGGCGCAAACATCAAGGCTGGTTGCCACCACGAAAACGAATGCAAGAATTGCCTTATGCATGGCGAAATCCTCCAAGAACGCGGCCCCGGCATTTCGCCGGGGCCACGAAACATCAATAGACCGTTACGGTCACGCTATCGCAATACAGGGCGGGGGTATTCGACCCGTCGCTGTTCTTGTAGACGCCGTTCTTGATGGTGTCGGCACAGAAATACATAGTGAAGTTGCCGGTATACAGCGTCGGCGTCCAGAACAGGAAATTGCTGAAGCCATACAACCCGCTCTGGAACCATGGTTCCTGATTTGTCGTCCAGGCACTGCCGTTCCAGTGATACCGAGTACCATACCAGTCCACGGCAAACCACCAGTCGGACTGGGTGCCATAGAACTGGCTGGGGTCCATGGAAATATTGAAGGAAACGGTGGTGCCGGATGGCACCGAGAGATTGCCCCTGACGCCGTTGGCAGTGATGGTCGGCGCAATCAGATTGGATTGGGTTGCCCTGATTACATCCGGCAAGGGGCCGATGTGCCACCCATTCCCCACGCCGCCCGCGGTGCCAGTGTTGACCAGAAGCTGGCGCATTTCGAAGCCGTTCAGTGTACGTCCCTTGACGTTCTTGAAATAGCTTTGCACCAGGGTAACAGAACCCGCGACGATAGCTGTGGCCGAGGAAGTGCCGCTGTAATTGTTGCTGTAATCAGGGTCTCCAAGACCACCTGAAATCGGACCGGTTGTTGTGACGACTTCTCCCCAGCCCTGCAAATCCACGCGGTTACCGCTATTAAAATATGGGCTGGGGGATCCCAACGGCAGGGCTGGTTTGTCAGGGTTATATACGCCGCCCCCCACGATAATCGCCCCCGAATCATAAAAATTCATCGCCAAACGATTGAATTTCTTCTGCTCGTTGATGCCGGTAAAGCAGGATTCCAGGACCATGCCGTGGTTTCCTGCCGGCTCGATGACGATTTTCCCCGCGAGCGAGGCCTGGGAAATCACGTTGTAGAAAGAATCGTCCAATTCCATCGGTCCCAACCTCCACGGGTCTGTTGGGCAATTGGCTGGAACGGGGGTGCCTGGCGGCGGCTGCATCTCCTGCTCAAAAAACACGATATCGCCGTAGCCCGTATTGTTGATGGCCGGCGTATAAGCGTTCATAAACATTGTGCCGCCTTCATTTGAGAATAGCTGCGACAACCCCAGCGTGGCATTGGGCGCCAAACCGGAGACGCCATAGCCGTTGTGCGCCGCAGCCAACACCCCGATGGTGGCGGTGCCATGCTCAGGTAACATCTGACTGCTGCTGTTGCTGCGGAGAATGTTCGAAGGGGTCAGCTTGTAGTCCTCATGCTCCGCATCCCAGCCACCTTCGATGACATTCAGCTTGACGCCCTGCCCCTTGATGGGCTGCCCGGTATTGTCGGTCAGCCCCCACATGGCGCGGGCGTTCACTCCCCACGGCGGGGCGTCGAGGTATTGCTGTTGCGGGTCGTAATTGCCTGAAGTTGGCGTCCTGTCGAAAGGTGCACCAGCCCCGGTATAGGCTGGCGCGCCCTTGCCCGGCGCGTAGGCGAGCGTTACCACCGGCAGGGCGTTGAGCGCGTCGATCAGCGCGGCTTGGCTGGTTCTATCCTTGTTGCCCAGCGTCACCAGGTAATAGCTGTTGATGTCCGGCGCCGGAAAACCGCCATCCCCTTGGGCCTGGCTGCGCCGCTTGTCCTCAAGCGCTTCCGGGTCGCTGGACAGGCGTTGAATCTTCGCCTTGGCCTGCGCGAGCACTTGCTTCACATTGGTCAGATCGCTGGTCACGCTGACCAGTTGGTTGTTGCGCAACCGCACGACGGCGGATTCGTCGAACCGGACGACGATTTCTCCCGCTATGGCATCCGGGCCGACGACCGTCTTGGAAGGCTTGACGGGTATATGGCGGACAGGCGGATTATGTTGCTTGATACCGTCTGGCGCGGCGGGTGACGGATTGGGAGTGCCGGTCGGTTGTAGAAAAAGGCTGGGAGGCGAACTCTGTTGCACTGGGTCAGCCAGCGAGCGAGCCGCCGCCGGGCCTGAGCCTTGAATCACGAGGGACATTGAAATGGCGCCAGCCATAAGTGGCAGCTTTGAGTCAACTGTTTCATCTAATTTGTCTCCACAAAAATATCGTTTTATTTTGAAAATAAGGCGTGACAGTCCTGAACGTTGGGGGGCGGGCAGGGACAGGCGTTGCCGCCAACCTCTCCATGCCGATCCCAGTGAACGGAACGACTCCCATCATCCCCGGCGACGGAAAACATCGACGCCAAAGACGCAAAGAATCCTACTGAACCACGACCCTCTTCGTAACTGGTATAAATATCAGGTATGCAATCGCTCACTTGGAATGCCACGCCAGACGCCGGGTTATGTGGAGAAAATTTTTAAGCCTCTAGCGAATTGTGATTTTTCGATGCCAACTTCTCCGATTGTCAGCAAGAATTTGTCCTCGCGGTATCGTTTCTCACCGCGAATCATGGCCTCCCATCCCGCCATCCTTATAGAATCCCGCAGTTCTTTTTGAGGACGTCAACCACATCGCCGCCTACGTCTCGCAACTCAAGCTGGACACCAAGCCGCCGGTCTTCAAGGAAGACGAAGACGCCCTGGTGCGCCTGCAAGCCATGGACAAGGTTTTCAACGTTCCCCGCGCCGAAGGCGACGTGGAGGCGGGCGCCAAGACCTACAAGGCCGAACCTGATTAGCGCTGATCTTCAGCTTGCCGGATGTTTCAAATAAATGACTCTTTATCCTGTAGGAGCGTGGCTTGCCCGCGACAGAAGGTATCACGAAGAGGCGCCGCAATCGCGGCCAAGGCCGCTCCGAAGAACCGAACCAATAGCTGAAAATCAGCGCCAATCAGGAGGCCGAATGCGCTAGCTGCCACGGCGCGCAGGGGCAGGGCAAGAAGAACATGCCCATGCTGGCCGGCCAGTACACCCAATACCTGAAACGCCAGGTTGGGTTGTTC
>JAGXQV010000205.1 GCA_018336195.1 Sulfuricella sp.
AGTCGCACATCGGCAAAGCTTGTCGAAGCCCAAGCACCCTCTCCCCCAGCCCCTCTCCCACTCCTGTGGGAGAGGGGAGAAAATCTGCCGAGTCGTTGGCTTTTCCTCATGAGAACAATCCCTCCAGCTCGTCGAGGCTGATGTCCGAACTGGTGAGGTCGGCGGGGGTCAGCTCGGTGGTTTTTTGGTTGCGGCAATGCGCGCTGACCGCGAGGATTTCCTCCTCCATCAAGCGCAAAAACGCCTTCAGCGAGTCTTCGCCATAGCGGTGGCGGCTGCACGAGACGCTCAGTTCCAGTTCTTTTTCCAGGACCATGGCGCTAATGTCGATGTCCACGGAGCGCGGTGTTTCGGGGTTGACGCCTTCCCCGGTGGCGTCGGTGGTCACCGCGAACGCGCCGGTTTCGCTGCTGTTGCCGAACTGTCCGAGATAGTTGAAGCGGATTCGCGGCTGCGCGGCGAACGCCACGCCATTTTTCAGCCCAGGCGGGGTCAGGTATTTGAGGATGCCGTAGCCGAACCCCTTGTCGGGAACGTTGCGCAGCGCTTCCTTGAGGGTCTTCACTTGCTCGCCGATGCCCAGGTCGGGGAGTTCCAGCACCACCGGGTACAGCGAGGTGAACCAGCCTACCGTGCGGGTCACGTCCAACCCTTGCAGCACCGCCTCGCGGCCATGGCCTTCGAGGGCGATCAGGCTGCGCGCCACGCCTTTCCAGCGCTGCAAAGCGCGCGCCAGGGCGACCAGGAGAATTTCCTCGGTGCTGGTGCCGTAGGCCTGATTGACCGCCCCCAGCAGCGCCGTGGTTTCCTCCGTAGCGAGCAGCGTCGTGGCGCTGACCAGATCGCAGTGGCGGTTAAGCGGCGACTCATTCTCCACCGGGAAGGGCGGAATGTCGGCATTTTCGATCTTTTCCCAATACGCCAGTTGTTTCAGCAAGGCCGGGCTTTGGGCGTGGCGATGCAGCTCGCGTCCCCAGCGTTGCAGCGTATCGCTGGGCGGCGCCAGGCGGATCGGCTGGCCGGCCAGGATGTCCTGGCAGGCGGCGGCGAAATCCTCGATCACGATGCGCCACGACACCCCGTCGATAATCAGGTGATGGACCACGATGAGGAGGCGTTCGCCGTCGCCACATTGGAACAGCAGCGCCTTGGCGAGCGGGCCGCCGGCCAGATCGAAGCTGCGCTGCACGATAGCGGCGTGGCGGGCGATTTCGTCGCGCTCGGCGACGCAGCCGCGCAGGTCCACGCGCTCAAATGCCAGCACTTCGCCGTCCGGCGCGGCTTCCTGGCGCCATGTGCCGCTCTCGTCGCGCCGAAAGCGCAGGCGAAACGCCGGGTGATGCGCGCAGGCGGCCTGCAAGGCGCTTGGGGCGGCATCGCGAAAGCCGGCCCCGGCATGCAGCATGACGGCGTGGTTAAACCATTCGGGCGCGGCCACGGCTTCGCTAAGGAAGCGTTGCTGGATGGGCGTGAGCGGGACTTCGCCGCTGACGCTTTCCTGTTCGCGCGTTGCGGCCTGGGTGACGAACGGCGCCAGGTCGGCGATGGTCGGATAGTTGAACAAGTCCTTGATGTCGATTTTCAGGCCGGCGCGGTGCAGGCGCGAGAGGATCTGGATGGCCCGGATCGAGTCGCCGCCGAGGGCGAAATAGTCGTCGTCGATGCCGATGTTTTTCCCGCCGAACACGGCGCGCCACACTTCGACCAAGGCCGCTTCGGTGGCGTTGCGCGGTGGCGCGGCGGCTTTTTCGCTGCCCTCGGCGTCGGGCCGCTCTGCGAGTTCCATCAGGGCTTTGCGGTCTATTTTTCCCGACACCGTGGTCGGCAAGGCCTCGAAAAACAGGAACTGGGCGGGAATCATGTAATGCGGCAGCAGGCCGGCGAGATGCTCGCGCAAGGTGGCGGCGGCGATGGCCTGGTGTGCGGCGACGCAGGCCCGCAGGTAAACCCGTCCGCCCGCCTCGTTCACCGCGACCACCGCCACTTCGCGAAGCAGCGGATGCCTTTCGAGTTTTTCCTCGATTTCCCCGAGTTCGATGCGGTAGCCGGCGATTTTCACCTGATGGTCGTTGCGCCCCAGGAATTCGATGTTGCCGTCGGGCAGCCAGCGCGCCATGTCGCCGGTGCGGAACATCCGCTGGCCGGGCTGGAAGGGGTGGGTGACGAATTTTTCGCGGGTCAGCGTTTCATTGTTCAGGTAGCCGCGTGCCACCCCCGCTCCGGCGATGCACAGTTCGCCCGCCACGCCGAGCGGCGCCAGCCCCCCCCAGCGGTCGAGGATCAGCGCTTCGACGTTGCCCAGCGGCTTGCCGATGGAGACCACCGGCGCCGTCGTGCGGCACGCCTCGGCGGTGGTGTAGGCGGTGGCATTCACGCAAATCTCGGTGGGGCCGTACAGGTTGGACACCGTCACTTCCCCCGGCAACGCCAGCAAGGCATCGAGCAGGTGGCGCGGCAGCGGTTCGCCGCCGAAGATCATGTGGGTCAAGCCGTTTTTCAGCGCCGCCAATTCCCCCGCCTCGTGGAGCAGCGCCAGGAAATTGGGGATGCAGCCCGCCACGTCGATGCGGTTGGCGAGGCAGAATTCGCTGAACCGGCGGGTGTCGCGCTTGATCTCGTCGCCCATGATGAAGAGGTGATGACCGAGCAGCAGCGCGGAGAAAATCTGCTGCACCGAGCCGTCGAAAACGTGGGTGGTGATCAGCGCCACGTTGAGGCGGCGCGGGTAGCGCGAATACAGTTCGCGGTTCATCGCCGCGACCAGGTTCGCCACCGAACGCTGCTCTATCATCACGCCCTTGGGTTCGCCGGTGGAGCCGGAAGTGTAGATCACGTAAGCAAGATGTTCCGGGCGTGCGGCGGATGGCTGTAGATCGGCCACTGGCGCTGCTTCCCGGCCTATTGCCATCACATTCAAAGCCGCCAGGGGGGCGTGCCCGGCGGCCTGCTGCGCCGTGAAATCATCGCAGAGCAAGACCCGGCAGGCGCTGTCGGCGAGGATGTAGCGCTGCCGCTCTACCGGAAAGCCGCTCTCCATCGGGACGTAAGCGCCGCCGGCTTTCAACACCGCGAGGATGCCCACCACCACCCATTCGCTGCGCTCCAGCAGCAACCCGACCCGCTCGTCGGGACGGATCGCGAAATCCCCGCGCAGCCGCGCCGCCACGGCCTCGGCGCGGCGGTCGAGTTGGGCGTAGGTGAGACGACTCTCCCCGCAAGTGAGCGCCGGGGCGTCGGGTTGTTTGCGGACCTGCTCGGCGAACAGTTCGGCGAGGGTTTTGTCGCGGGGGAAATCCAGCGCCGTCGCGTTGAATTCACCGAGGATTTGCGCGCGTTCAGCCGGCGTGAGGATGTCGATCCGGTCCACCGGCGCGGCGCCGCCCAGCTCGGCGAATTGCCCGGCGGCGCGCAGCAAATGCCCGCCCAGGCGCTGCATCTGCGCCTCGGCATACAACGCCGGGTTGAAGCCGATCTTGATCTTCATCCCCGCGTCGGGAAGAAAACGGATGCCGAAATCGAAATGGGTTTCCTCGTGGGTTTCCATCGCGGTGACGCGAAATTGCGTGCCCGGCAGCAGCGCGCCTTCCTCGAAGAGGTCGTCGAGGGGATAGTTTTCCATGACGAACAGCGACCCCAGCAGGCGTTCGCGCAGCGGCGTTTCGGCCTGAATCCGCGCCAGCGGAAAAGTGTGGTGGCGCTCGCAGTGCAAAGCCTCCTCCTGCATGGCCGCCAGCAACTCGCCCACGCTCATGGCGTCGCGCAGGCGCACCCGCACCGGGATGGTGTTGATGAAGATCCCCGCCATGCTCTCGACGCCCGGCAAATCCTGCGGGCGGCCCGACACCACCGCGCCGAAAATCACGTCCGGGGTGTTGTTGTAGCGGCACAGCAATACCCCCCACAGCGCCTGTAGGACCGTATTGAGCGTCGCGCCGTGGGCCAGGCCGAGGCGCGCCAGGCGCTCGACCAGGGGCTGGGGCATTTCCAGATGGATGCCCTGCGGCGCGCCTTTTTCCACCTCGGCGCGGGGCGTTTGCGGCGCGCTGGCCGGCGCCTCGTAGCCCGCTACGTAGTCTTTCCAGAATGCCGCCGAGGCCGGCTCGTCGCGCGCTTGCAGCCAGCGGATGTAATCGCGGTAAGGACGGGCGTTCCCCGGTGGAGGCGGTTCCCCGCGCGCCAGGCTACCGTAGATGTCGAGCGACTCCTTGACCAGATTGCCCAGCGACCAGCCGTCCATGATGATGTGATGATGGGTCAGCACCACCTCGCAGCGTTGCGGGCCGAGCACCAGGATCCGCACCCGGATCAGGATCTCGCGATCCAGCGCAAAAGGCCGCTCGCGCTCGCGCTGCTTGAAGTCGCGGCGAAAAGCCGCCTGTTCGGCGCCGCCCAGATCGCCGATGTCCACCACCTCCGCGACCAGCCGGCGCTCTTCCAGCACCACCTGCAACGGCTCATCGACATTGCGATAAACGAACAGCGTGCGCAGGATGTCGTGGCGGCGGATCAGCTCGTTCCACGCCGCCTCGAACAGCGCAAAATCGAGATGCCCCTCGATTTGCCAGGAAATCTGCTGCACGTAGGCCTGGGTATTCTCGTCCTTGAGGAAGTGGAACAGCATCCCCGCCTGCATCGGCGAAAGAACGTAGAGATTCTTGACGTTGTTTTTGAGTTTTTTCACTTGCTCAGGGGTAATAGCGAAATCGATTTAAAACCTTGGCGGCGTTCCATGACGCAAGCCTCACACATAGCCCTTTTCAATCACGTAATCGAGAAGCTTTTTCCCCGGATAGACGATCTGGATCGGCGAATTTTCCACCACGCAATCCTCGAAATGCGTGCAGCCGAAGATAAAGGCTTCGGCGCCCAGGCCGGCGCTGACCCCCACCAGTTGGCCCAGCACCGCGTTGATGTGGGCGGCCCCGATTTCGACGCTTTCCACCAGGGGCATCATCGAGAAGCCGATGGTTTCGAGCTTGCCGTGCTCGCGGTCGAAGAACCGGCGGATATTGTGGAGGGTATGCTCGTGGATCGCGATCACCCCGACGCTCTTGAAATCGGCAACCAATTCCCGGTACGCGGTCTTGAGGTTGACGATCGGCACGCCGGCCCGTGCGGATAGCATCTCCCAGTCCATCGAAAACGACAGGGTGTTGCAAAACACCAGAAAGACTCTGGCGGACACCCCGGCGATCTTGGTGAAGACGTGCTCTTGCAGGGCGGGATGGTCCTGCGCCCGCAGCATGTACTCCTCAGGGGAATCGGTAATGGCGAGCGGCATTGCGGCGATTCCCCGCTGGGCCAGCATCTTGACGCCCATTTGCGCGTCGTAATGGTCGCCGCCTATCACATAGACCGTCATGGATACTCTCCCTGTAAAACTCCAAAATCCTGTAATACGGCAAGAACCTCGCGGCTCTTTTCGCCCGGTTTTCCGTCGCGGATCGCCAACCGGCTTTCCGCTTCCACCTCATCCCAGCGCATCACCGCGCTGATCCGTTCATCGAGCGCCACGGCATTTTCCACCAGCTTGATGAAGCTCCGATAATAACGTTCGAGTTCCTCGATGTCGCGCGGGGTGCCGATGTGGCGTATCTCCACGTAGCGCTTCGGTGCCGCTTCGATGGCCTTCACGATGTCCGCCGGGCTTTCCGCGTGCCTCTTGTCACCCGTCTCGAAAACCAGGCGGGCGTTCCAGAAAGGCAGCGACAGCCCGTAAAAATCCGCCAGGGTTGCCCGTACCGGCGCCGTCTCGATCTGCATTTCCGCCTGGCGCGGATCGGCTGAACCGGTCAGGCCGCGAATGCGCTGCGCCGTCACTTCCCCGAACATCGCCGCAGCGGCGCTGGGCGCTTCCGCGGCACTCCCGAAATAGGTCAGGTGGCCTTTCTTGTACTTGTCCGAGAGGATAAAAGCCGGCAGTTCCAGCAAGTTCTCGACGTAATCGGCGAGGCTGGCGATTTCGCGTTGCGGAATCCCGATGCGCGCCGCGCCGCCGGGGATCATCCCGCGCCACAGGTGGAGGCGCGGCGAATGTTCCGCGCCCCAGCGCTTGTTGCCTTCGAAAGCGCAGATGAAGGCCGGCGAGCTAAGGTACAACACCCGCAGCACCGGGGCAATCTCGTCCGGATAGAGGTCGATGGCCGGCTGAAACGCCATCGAATTCATCATCGACCAATGCTTCCATTGTTCCTTGCGCACGATGGCGTACAAGCCGCTGGTCGGCGTGCGCCGCCAATATTCCTCCTCTATCGGCTCGCCGAACTGGGAAGTCCAGTTCAGCGTCACGCCCGGCGCAATCGACTGAAAAAAATCCAGCAGGTCGCGCAGATTGCCGAGGGTTTCCTCCAGAGACGGATGGGGCAGCGTCACCAACTCCACCACCGCGCAGTTGTTGTCGAGAACAAACTGGCCTTTCGCACACATTGCCCCCAGGGGAAAGCCGGTGTAAGCCTCGTCGATGCGCGGACAGCCGCGCGCCACGGCCCTCTCCACGATGTCACGCCACTCGGCGGGAAGCAGCGGCACACCGTCCCGGGTCAGCAACAACTCCAGTTCCAGGCCCAGCAGTCGCGGCCTCATGAGGCGCTCTTGACCCCGACCGATGCGACACTCTCCGCCACGACCGCGACCCCGTGCAGCAGGTCTTCTTCCGCGATGGTCAGCGGGGGAAGGAATTTCAGCACGTTGTCCTTGGGGCCGCAGCGCTCGATTACCAGTTGACGGGCGAAAGCCTCGCCGGATACCGCCTTGCAGACCGCCTCGGCGGCGAATTCCAGCCCGTAAATCAGCCCTTTTCCCCGCACCCCGGTTATCAGCGCCGGGTTCCCCGCGCGAATGTCCTCCAGACGGTCGCGCAGCAGCAGGCCTTTTCTCCGCACCTCCTGCGCCAGCGCGGCGTTTTCCCAATAACTCAGCGCCTCGGTGGCGGCGACGAAAGCCAGGTTGTTGCCGCGGAAGGTGCCGGTATGCTCGCCCGGCTTCCACACGTCGTGTTCCGGCTTGAGCAGCACCAGCGCGATGGGCAGACCGATTCCCCCTATCGACTTGGAAAGGACGATCATGTCCGGGGCGATTCCCGCCTCCTCGAAGCTGAAGAAGCTGCCCGTCCGCCCGTTGCCGACCTGGATGTCGTCGACGATCAGGAGGATGTCGAATTCCTTGCACAGCGCCGCCATGTCGCGCAGCCACAACAGGCTCGCCACATTCACCCCGCCCTCGGCCTGGATGGTCTCCAGAATCACCGCCGCCGGCAAATCCACCCCGCTCCCCGAATCGCCGAGGAAGCGCCGCAGATAGGCCACCGTATCGACATCCCCGCCGAAATAGCCATCGAAAGGCAGGAAAGAAACGTTGTTGCGGTGTATGAACGCCTCGCTGCGGTAAAACGAATTCCCCGTCACTGCCAGCGCCCCCGAACTCAAACCGTGGTAACCGTTGGTAAAAGCGATCACGTTGGAACGCCTCTTTACCAGACGCGCCAGCTTCAGCGCCGCCTCCACCGCGTTCGCCCCGGTCGGCCCGGTGAACTGGACCTTGTAGTCCATGCCGCGCGGCTCCAGAACCACCGAACTGAAACGCTCCAGGAAGCGCTTCTTCGCCACCGTGGAGAGATCGAGGCTATGCAGGATGTTGTCGCCTTGCAAATACTCGATGACCGCCTGCTTGATGGCGGGATTGTTGTGACCGTAGTTCAGCGAACCGGCACCGCTCAGAAAATCCAGATAGCGGTTGCCCTGCTCATCGAACAAAAAGGAACCCTTCGCCCCGGAAAAAAGCACCGGAAACGAACGGCAATAAGAACGAACTTCCGACTCCCGACGCTGAAAGATATCCATATTCGGCTACCTGAAAACGGGAGGAAAAGGCCGAATGGCCTGACAAGCATCGCAACGATTTCCCAAAGCCATCATCCTGCTCCCCTTCCTCGAAATTATTGTTAAGCCTCGCTACGAAAAGGCACGTTCTGTAGCCGTGCTTGTAGGTGGGACTTTAGTCGCACCGTATCGGTCATTGCGCGGCTGAAGCCACGCCTACCCAGCATACCGGATGGATATTCCAAGTACGCCGGCAATTTATAAAACAGCTTCTAAAGCCAACTGTTGCAATAAAACAATGAAATCCAGCTTTGGCAAATTCCAACCCGGAACAACTTCATTGTTTGCTCAGGCTTCGAGGTTGTGCCAAGGAGCTTAGCTTACTTGGTCGCGAATCGCCGCAGCCATCCGTGAACACCCGGTTGCAAAAACGCCAGCAATTCGTCAATGCATGGTACGAACTGGGGAATAAAGCCACCCACCCTTTGCTTAGGGTTCCTTGGGTAGATAAAAATGCTGCTCAGTTTGTTCCAAGGCGCACCTGCTTTTCCCTACCCTGTAACACCGTGCGGATAATTACGCCCCCCGACGAGGTCTCCACTGAAGGGCACCAGTTTCCACAGCCTATCCCGAAATTTCCAGCTAATCGACGCAAGCACAGCACATGGTCCTAAAGTGCGAAGCGACTCGCCATAATCCCCCTGTATAGCCAGAAAAAGCCCCAGGAGTCCAGCAAATACAGCAGCAACGGCGCCCATGAGGACAACAATTCCAAAATACCATTTTTCTTTGGATGGTGCCGCGACCTGCCCGGACTCAACCGACTGGGAGTGAAGCACCGCCCAAAAAAAGAAAAAAAACAGAAATGCCCCAACAGCAGCCCCAACCTGCCGCATCTGTAGGGATGCAAGAATAAAAAATCCCCCAGAAAAAACGATCAGCAATCCGACGAAAATTGATGGTTTCCTCACTTTGTTCGCATTTCTTTGACTATTCATACCCCCCCCCTCTCGGCACGGCAAATCCATGGAGTCGAACTAGATTTTTATTCTTTAGAGCCACACCCGGATTATGCCGATAATCCTTCCGCTTGCCACCCTGTTACTTTTCACAGCTTGTTTAAATTTCAAAAACGTGATAGCTCGCAAAATCAAGCAACTCGCCATGCGGGCAAATCACCGCCTGCGGCAATGGAAACCATCAACTCCGGGCAAAGGCAAGTATATTCACGCGCATCTGCGGCTTACAGGCGCGGAAACAGTCTTACGAGAAATGTCGGCTGACGAGGCCGTGGCCGATGGTTTTGGCGAGGATGCGGTAATTTCCGGTTTCGTGCCGAACGCGACCTGCGACTATGGCGGGATGGATGCCCAGATTTTCCGCGAGGGCCACCACGTCCCTGGATAGGTGGCTGGTGCGGGCTGAAGATTTTTCCCAGGCGCTTTGCGGGATAAGGGCTTCGCCGGCCAAGGCATCCGCTTCGCGCTCCTGGCGATCATTTTCGTAGGGACTATCCAGATTGTCAGTAAAAAGCGGATGGGCTTCATCAAGGTGTCTGGCGACGTGGGCGAGTTCGTGCATCAGCACAAACCAGAAATTGTCCAGTCGATCATGGCGCAAAGTCAGAGCGACAATGGGGCGCCCTTCGTCAAGCATGGCCGCTCCATCGAGATAAGTACCCTTGAAGGGTGGCTCAATGACCAGGGCAATCCCTGCCATTCCAAGTTGTTCGCGAGCCAGTTTTGGGCCGTCTTCAAACGCCGAAAGACGGGCGAGGTCTTTCATCCATTTTTCCGTGACGACGCCTTTCTTGTACTTGCGAAGGGCGGGATGGGAGCGGGCATTTTGGGTTGCGCATAGTCGCCAGGCCAGCAGAGCATGGCCGTCCATTTCCCGCGTACCACGCTGGTGCAACGGGGCACGCAGGAATGCCGGGGCGGATTGTTTAGGCAAGAGGCCACACATGAAATTGACGACCAAATCTTCGGCATAATCCTTTAGCCGCTGGGCGTTCCCTTTGAATTCGCCAAAACATCCGCGAGCAAGCATTTCTTTCAGGGGAAACTTTGCATATTCCATTTCCGGTTCAGCGCCCAATATTGACCGGTCTTTCCCCGCGCCGCCGATAAGCACCTCTGCCGGGATGTCCAGCCCCTTATGCAGGCGGCGTATCATGGAAAGAGATAGCGGACGTTTGCCGGACAGCACTTCGGAAACCTTGGAGATAGAACCGATGTACGGTTCCAAATCCTTGCGCCCAAGCTGCATTTGATCCATGCGAAAGAGAATGACCTCCACGGGATCGGGCGCCACGGGGGGGACAATTTTATGTTCATAATCTTCAATTACCAGCGCCAGAAGTTCCAGCTCGTCTTCTTCCGTGCTTCCCTCGTTCGGGGCGAGTGCCATCAATGCGGAGAGGCGCATCATTGCTTGCTCGTAGTCGCTGCTGGATTTGATGACCTTGATATTCATTGTGCTTCTCCCGGCTTTTCTTAATGCGCTAAAACTGTTTTTTGCTGTATTGGGCGTGGGTGCCAACCCATTCGATTACGACTATCCCGCCTCGATACCGAACCTGAACCACCAACCGATAGGAATTTCCCTTGATATTGAAAATAACCCGATTGTCCGCCAGAAAATCGGCTGATTTATAACGCCGCTTTATGTCCTGCGGGGTTTGCCATACTTCCCGCCCAACCTCATCGCGCCACGCATCCAACTGCCCCCTGACATCAGCGTGGAGTCGCGTAAACTCTTCGAGAAAGGGCAAATTCAATATACGCACGTAGAGAAACCCTTCCCCATAAGCGGAATTTAATAGTATTTCCCATTATGGGAAATGTCAATGTAGACAACCTTCCCTGGCAAGATCGGGCAAGACAGCGGCACCCGACACCGGCGCGTCGGAGTTCGCTGTGCTCACCGCCAACCTGCCCGCCATCACGCCACCCCCGCGCAACGCTCGACAAACTCATCCAGCGCTTGTTGGTCGAAGCCGGTGTAGTCGATGTCGGCGAATATCGAACGTAAAGGCTCTCGCCCCTATCGTAAAACCAACGCGTGCTGCAAATATTGGCCGCCAGGATACATTCCGAAGTTATCCGTTGCGCTTAACTGCAAGCCGGATGGTTTTTCAGCCAGTCCTTAAGTGCCGCATCCACTCTTGTTTGCCAGCCTTTACCGCTAGCCCGGAATTGCGCCACGACATCATGCGACAGGCGTATCGTGATTCGTTCCTTGGGAACTGCCGCCACCGGCCTGCCCACTCGCCGTAACTGCTTAAACGCTGCATCAGGTAACTCGTAGGTATCAGGGTCAGCCGCAATGCCGGCATTGATAGCGGCATTTTCTGCTGGTGTCGGCAGGGTAAGAACCCGCCCCGATTTAGTCTTGATTTGCATAGTTCCTTACCTCTCTATCGTTTGCTTTCCGCAGGCTGATTATGCGGCGTTCACCATCTCGATCCGTGAATACCACACAGAAAAGCCGATCATGGACTGGTGCAAACCCGATCATCCGAACTTCGCCATAGTCAGCCCGATTATCGGGCTTGGCCAGTAACTCGTCCCACTCCAGCCTTGCCGCATCAGCCAGTGAAACGCCATGCTTGGCAATGTTGGCTACATCCTTGGTCTGATCGAATGTGACTTTCATTCAATTAGTGTATGCACATCAATAGCGGTAATCAAGGAATAATTGTGCATACACATAAAGGCGAGCTTCTCAGAAGAAGACCCGCCATCACGCCATCCCCGCGCAACTCTCGACAAACTCGTCCAGCGCCTGCTGGTCGAAGCCGGTGTAGTCGATGTCGGCGGGGGTCAGTTCGCGTTCTTCGCGGGTGGCGGCGTAATCGACGAGGAACATTAATTCGCTGCGGTAGAGGTCGAGCATTTGCGCGATGGATTCTTCGCGGAAATGCCGGGTGCTGTAACCAGCGGTGATTTCCAGGGTGTCGCCGAGGACCATGCCGACCATTTCGAGGAGGAAGGGCTGGGGGGCGGCGGGGTCGATGTTGGGGCTGGTGGCCTCCGTCGAGAGCGCGAATGTTCCCGTGCCGACTTCGGCGTCGAAGCGCCCGAGGTAGTTGAAGCTGATTTTCGGCGCGGCGCGGAATTCGTGGCCACCCAGGCGGTGCGGGTCGGTGACGTAGCGCAATATCCCGTAGCCGACGCCCTTGTCGGGGATGCGCCGCAGTTTTTCCTTGATGCGTTTGATCTGGCGGCCCGGCGCTTCGTCGGCGCCTGCGCCGAGCAGCAACGGGTATAGGCTGGTGAACCAGCCCACCGTGGCGCCGATGCCGATGTCTGCGACGGCCTGTTCCCTGCCGTGGCCTTCGAGCATCACCAGGGTTTGCGCCACGCCGCGCCATTTGCGCAGGCAGCGGGCGAAGGCGGCCAGCAGCAGGTCGTCGATGCCGGTGTTGTAGGCCTCGTGGGCCTCGGTCAGGAGCAGCGCGGTGATGGCCGGGCTAAGCCGCACGCTGCGGGTGGCGCAGTCGCCGTGGGTGCATGTCGGCCCCGCGAAGTCGAGGGGCAGTTCGGGAACGTCCGCCGCGTCGATAGTTTTCCAGTAATCGAGGTGTTTGAGCGCGGCGCCGTTGGCGTAATCCCGGACGGCTTCCGCCCATTCGCCGAAGGACGGCGGCGCGGGCGGCAGGGCCGGGGTTTGCCCGGCGGCGGCTTGGCGGTAGGCGGCGTCGAGGTCGTCGAAAAGGGCACGCCACGATACGGTATCGACCACCAGGTGATGGATGGCGATGAACAGCCGGTCGCCGTCGGGCAGGCGGTATAGCCCGGCCTGCACCGTCGCGCCTGCCGGGTCCACCCGGCGCTGCAACGCGGCGCTTCGATCCGCGAGGAATTGCTGCGGCGCCGCACCAGGCGGACATTCCGCTGTTTCGAAGCCGAGCGCGGGTGTGCCGTATTCCTGAACGTAGCACCCTTCCCGTTCGACAAAACGCAGGCGCAGCGCGTCGTGGCGCGCCACTACGGCTTGCAGCGCGGCGGCCAGGGCAGCCGCGTCGAGCCGTTGCGCGGCGCACAGCAGCACCGACTGGTTGAAATGGCGGCGGGTGTCGCCGTACACCGCGAAGAACCCGCGCTGCACGGCGGTCAGCGGGACGGTGCCGGTGAATTCGGTTTTTCGGGCGACGCTCGCTTTCACCTCGCGCAGGGTGGGCGCCAGTTCTTCGACGTTGGGATGGAGGAACAGGTTGCGGATTTCCAGCACCCAGTTTTCCCGGTGCAGGCGCGCGGCGATTTGCAGCGCCTTGATCGAATCGCCGCCGAGGAAGAAGAAGTTGTCGCGGATGCCTACCGCCTCGACGTTGAGGATGGCCCCGAACATCGCGCACAACAGGCGTTCCCGCTCGTTGCGCGGCGCTACGTGGCGCTCGCCGCGTGCCAGCGAGGCGCGCGGCGTGGCGCCGGCAACAAGCGCCTTGCGGTCGATCTTGCCGCTCTTGTTCACCGGCATGGCCGGCAGCACGTAGAACGCGGCGGGCACCATGTATTCCGGCATCCGCTCCTTGAGATAGGCGTGCAGGGCGGGAACGTCGAGTTCGCCTTTCAGGGTCAGATAGGCCGCCAGTTCCATCGCGCCTTGCGCGTTGGCCTGCGCCAGCACCGCCGCTTCCCTGACCAGCGGATGGGCGGCGAGATGCGCTTCGATTTCGCCCGGCTCGATGCGGTAGCCACGGATTTTCACTTGGTCGTCGTTGCGCCCGACGAAGGCGATGTTGCCGTCCGCCAGCCAGTGGCAGATATCCCCGCTGCGATACATGTGGCTATAAACGTCCGCGCCGTCCGCGAACGGGTTGGGCAGGCGCCGGCCGGCGGTCAAATCAGGGCGATTCACATAGCCCCGGAACAGGCCCGCGCCGGAGAGATACAGCTCGCCGTCCACGCCCAGCGGCACGGGGTTGCCCAGGCCGTCGAGGAGGTAGGCGCGACACCGTCCCAGAGGCCGCCCGATGGGTACGCTACCGCCCGGAGAGCCAATAGCAGAGCCATTCTCCACGGCATAGGCAGTGGTATCGACGCAGCATTCGGTGGGGCCGTAAACATTGGTCAGCGCAAAGCCGCAGTCCGCCACTTTTTGCGCGAGCTGGCGCGGTAGCGCCTCGCCGCCGATGATCAGCCGCGCCAGACCGGTTTGGCGGGTGTCGGCCAGTCCCGCCTCCATCATCACCGCCAGCAGGGTCGGCGTGCCGTCGCAGACCTCGATGGCGTTGTCGCGCAGGAAGGCGATCAGCCGCGCGCCGTCCTGTTTCCAGGTTTTATTCACCAGATGCAGGGCGTGGCCCTGCAACAGCGCGCCGAATATCTGCTGCACCGAGGCATCGAAAACAATCGACGCCAACAGCGCCACCCGCAACGGTTGGTTGACGCCGCGATACACCGTGTCGGCCAGTCCTTCCACCAGGTTGAGGACGGAATGGTGCTCGATCATCACGCCCTTCGGCTCGCCGGTGGAACCGGAGGTGTAGATCAGATAGGCGAGCTGGTCCGGGGCGATGACTTCATTCAGATTGGCATCAGGGTGGCGGGCGAGCGCCGGATTCTCCGCATCGACGAGGATCACGCCGCCCGCGCCGATCCGGGCGAACCGCTCGCGGTAAACCGGTTGCGTCACCACCTGGGCCACCGCCGCGTCGCGCAGCAAAAAGGCGATGCGCTCGTCGGGATAATCCGGCTCCAGCGGCAGATAACAGCCGCCCGCTTTGAGGATGGCCAACATCGCCACAATCATCTGCGGCGCGTTGTCGAGGCACAGCGCCACCACCGATTCCCGCGCCACGCCTTGTTCCTGGAGGTGGCGCGCCAGCCGGTTGGCGCGGGCGTTCAATTCCCGGTAGGAAAGAACCGCGCCGTCGTGCGCCACCGCCACGCCATCGCCGCGCCGGGCAACTTGCGCTTCGAAAGCCGCGACGATATTGCCGGTGATTGCCAACGGTTGGTAAGCCCGAATCGGCTGGGAAAACCCTTCCAGAATAGTGTGCCGTTCCGCCGGGGAAAGCAGCGAGCACGCCGCGATGCCGGCATCCGGCTGGTCCACCAGCGCTTCCAGCAAGATCGTGAAATGCCCCGCCATGCGCTGGATCCGCTCGCGCTCGAAGAGGTCGCCGTTGAACTCCAGCTCGCAGGCCACGCCCGCCTCGCCCTCTTCCATCAACAGGCTCAAGTCGAACTTGGAAGTCGCCCGCTCCAGCGGGATGGTCTCGACGCTCAGCCCGGCCAAGTCGGATTGGCCCACCGGCATGTTCTGCAACACGCACATCACCTGCACCAGCGGCGCGTGGCTCATGTTGCGTTCCGGCTGCACCAGTTCCACCAGTTTTTCGAACGGCACATCCTGATGACTGAAGGCATCCAGCGCGGTACGCGCGGTGCGGCGCAGCACCTCGCGGAACGACGGCGCGCCGGAAAGATCAACGCGCAGCGGCAGGGTATTGATGAAAAATCCGATCAGCGCCTCCTGCTCCTGGCGGGTGCGCCCGGCGGTGTGGGTGCCGGTGACGATATCGTCGCGCCCGGTATAGCGCTGGATCAAAGCGTTGAAAGCCGCGCACAGGCCCATGAAGAGGCTGGCGTTTTCCTGCTTGCACAGCGCGTCCAGGCGGCGTTTCAGCTCGCCATTGATCGAGAAGAACTCCACGCCCCCCCGATAGCTCTGGGTCGGCGGACGGGGCCGGTCGGCGGGCAGTTCCAGCAATTGCGGCACGCCCGCCAACTGGTCTTTCCAGTAAGCCAGTTGGCGCGCCATCCCGCCCTCGTCGAACCAGCGCCGTTGCCACACCGCGAAATCGGCGTACTGGACGGCCAGTTCGGGCAAGTCGGGAGCGCTCCCGGCGGCAAAGGCACGGTACGCCGCCGTCAGCTCGCCGATGAAAATCGCCATCGACCAGCCGTCGCCGACAATGTGGTGGATCACCAGCGTCAGCACGTGTTCTTCGGCGGACAGGCGCACCAGGCTGAGGCGCAGCAGCGGCCCAGTTTCCAGGTCGAAGCAATGCCCGGTTTCGGCGGCGACATGGCTTGCCACCCCGGCTTCCTGCGCGGCTTTGTCGAGGATAGACAGGTCGAGCAGCGGCACCGGTATCCACAGCGACGGCGCAATCACCTGTTCCGCTTCATCGCCGCGCACCGCGAAACGGGTGCGCAGGATTTCATGGCGGCGCACCACCTCATTGAGGCTACGCTCCAGCAACCCGGCATCCAGCTTGCCGACAATACGCCGGCACGCCGGGATATTGTAGGCAGCGCTACGCCCCTCCATCCTGTAAAGGAACCACAGGCGCTGCTGGGCGAAAGACAGCGGCAACGCGGCGTCGCGCGGCGCTGTAACGAGCGAGGTATCGGCGCGTTGCCGGTCGCCTTTCATCTCCTCAAGGAAACGGCGGATGTCGTCCTTGGCGGCCTTCATCTCCTCGCGCAATATATCGTCCAGCGCGCCTTTGGGAGCCTTGAAACGCAGCTCGCCGGTCTCCTCGTCGAGCCACAGGGAGACGTTAAGCCGCTTCAGGCGCAGGAACAGGTTTTCGATTTTGTTCATCCTAACCTCGGTCGTGCGGGCCTCCGAGACCAGTCCGCCCGGAGCGCTAGCGTAAGCTTGATTCCGCCCTGTACCGTAGCGCGAAGGGCCGGCGTCTTCAGGCAGCCAACGGGACAGCGTCCAGGCCCACATCCACGGCCTGGGTCAGGGCGTCGTGAGCCAGGGCGGCGAGGGTGACCGGGTTGTCCTGGCCGTCCAGATGGCGGCGCAGGGTTTCCTTGAGGTACTTGTCCCAGCCGTTGTCCCAGTGGGTGGGCTCACGGCACCACGCGGCAAGCCCGGCCTGCACGGCGTCGCTCGTTTCCCCGCGCGCCAGTTGGACCAGATGGGTCAGGTGCCGGCCCTCCGGGAAGCGCTGGAGCAAATCGTGCCAGTGGTCGGTGGACACGTCGTCCGGGGCAAGCGCCAGGCGCACCGCTAGCGAGCCCGCAAAGCGGCCCGTCCGCCCGATCATATCGCTGCGGTACTCGGACGACGCCAGACCTTTCACCACCTGGGCATAGGCGTCGGCGGGGTCAGCCAGGGCTTCGTCCACCAGCCGCAGCGCATCGGCGCGGCGCTCTGTGCCGAGCCGGAACAGCAGATCGGCTTGTGCGACCCGTTCGATCTTCGCCAACCGGGGGAAACCGGCCTGTTCCGCCGCCAGCGCCTGCCCGGCGCTCTCCGCGTCCCAGGCAACGCTCGGGGTCGCAACGCCGCGTTGCCGCGCCTCGCGCAGGTGCTCCCTGGACTCTTCCTGGCCGGACGGGCCGGCGGCGATGAGGCGTTGGAGTGTCTTGGCCCGTTGGTCCATGCTGTAAGCGCGGCGATATTGTTCCAGAACGTCGGCGGCCTCCTCGCCTCGTCCTTCGGCAACCAGCAGGCAGCCGAGAGTGTAGAGAGCAATTGCAGTAGCGGTGCGGGCAAGGAAGTCGCGCAGCAGGGACAGGGCATCGTCAGCTTGGCCGCACAACCACAGCACCCGTGCCAGCTCGACGTAGGTGGGGCCATCATCGGAATCAAGGGCGGTGGCCTTGCGCAGCAGCGTCTCCGCCTCGGCCAAGCCGCCGCGCCCGACCCAGGCCAGCGCCAAGTCGGTGCATAGAACACCATTGGACGGAACGCGGCGCAACGCCTCCCACAACACCGCCTCTGCAAGGTCGGGGCGGCCCAGGCGGTCGAGGGCGGTGGCGCGGGTGCTCCAGGCGTGCCCATCGGAGGGCGCCCAGAGCAGAGCGCGGCGGGTCAGGGTAAGGGCGTGGCCCGGAGCCTGATCCAGAATGATCTTGGCGATATTGGTGCAACTGGTGACCAGGTTGTAGCTTTCGCCGGTGGCGTCGGCGTAGCGTTCCACCTGGTTGAGCAAGGTCTCCATTTTCGCCCAGAGCGGCGGTGTCAGTCCCTGAGCGCGGCATTCCCGATCCATTTCCTCGATGGTGCCCTTGATGTCTTTGGGCAACTGCGGCGTCCGGCGCGCTTGTCCGGTTTTGGCTTGCAGTGCCGTATCGGCTTCGCGTAGCCAGCTGGCGAAGGGGTGGGCGCCGATGCGGGGGTCGTCCAGAACCGCTTCCCATTGCCCGCGCCAAAAGCCCGGCTGGCGGGGGAAAGCGGCCTTGAGGGCGCGCCACTCCCGCACCATGTCGCTCCTGGCGCTGTCGTCCTGCGGCAACCGGGCGCCCCAGCGGGCCAGCCCGACGATGAGGTCATGGGAGGGTGGCGGCGTGCCGGGCGTCCGGGCGAGGCCCAGCAGGGCGGCGTCGAGGCGGTGGCGTAGGCGGGGGGCGGCAGCCTCCTCGCAGATGCGCAGCCACAGGAAGCGGTATTCGCTGCCTTGCTGGACGTGGGCGGCGGCGGTGAGCAGCGCGCGCCCCAGGTCGAACGTGGCGTCGAGACTGAAGCCGTCCGCCCAGCGCAGCAGGTCGAACATTTCGGCGCGTATCCAGGCGCAGCTTTGCGGAAGGTTCATCCGCCAAGCGGCCCGGAAAGCCTCGCCGGTCTCGCGTATAAAGCGTTCCACGCCCCCCGGTCGACCGAGCAGGCCGTCGGCTTCTTGGCGTCGTGTCTGAAGCCAGGCCAGCAAGGCATGGTCGAACAATCCCCATTCTGCGGCCTCCGCCGGCAGGTCGCCCAGCAGTGCCAGCAACGCTTCGCTGGGGCTGGCCCGTTGCAGGCCGGGCAGGTGGGCGACGCCGCGCAGCAGGCTGTCCGTCGCCCGCTCCGGTTCGGTAGCGAGGCGATCCAGCCAGGGATGGCGGGGCGGGGTAATGTCCGGGATGGCGTTCATAGGATTCCGAAATCGTCGCGGTTGCTGAGTAGTTGCAGGCAGGCGAGGTGGTCGCCGCGCAACTTTGCCAAACGCTGTGGCGAGGTGTCCGCCCGCGCGGTGATGGCGCCTACTTTCCAGATGTGCTTGGGGGAGTAGTCCATCCTCAAGTGTAGTACCTCGGAGGCGAGCCGGTCGCAATCGCCGGCGCCAGCCAGGTTCAAAGTCCGCCCGTAATTCTGTTGCCGCAGCGAGGGATGGAAGATTTCGTAAGGCTCGGCATCCAGCACCGTGGGCACGGCGAGCGGGTAGTTTGCGGCGAGATTGCGGGCATGAGCCGCGACCTCCCCCACCGTGTAGCGCATCAGCACCACCGGGTAGGGGCCGAAAGCTTTAGTAGGCGGCAGGTGCGCCAAGCCGAGGCGGTCACGCAAGCGCAGCGGCCAATCGGGGCCGTCGATATCCTCCGCCAGCTCCTGGGCGAAGGCGGCGAAACGCGGACGGACGGCATTCGGATTTTGGTTGAGCGAACGGCATACCTCCTGGAGAAGTGCCTTGGCTTCGCCTGCGTTGATATTCGGATCGGGGCGCTGGTTGTTGTAGACGGCCAGGCTGTTTTCCAAATCCGCCAGCGAGCCAACCTTGGTATCTCCCAGGGCATAATCCAGCGATTCGACACGGATCAGTTCCTGCCCTGCGCCGAGTTCGGACGTTACCGCCGCCGGGAGGGCGGCATCCGCATTCACCGAAAGAAAAGTTTCGGGCAGTTCGGTGTAAACGAGACCTTGCAGGTAGTCCTGGTGGCTTTCCAGCCAAGCATCATAGGTGGCGCTGGCTGGCCCATGCTGGGTTTCATAGTGCGTCTGCCGCTCTCGGCTTACCCGCTCTTCCATGCGAAAATTCTCCGCCCGCGCCCGCAGCACGACGTCGCCAGATCGGAGCATATCGTTGAGCAGGGCATTGAGTGCGGAATGGGATGGGGACACTTAACTCTCACATTTTGAATGTGTTTGGTGCCGGATTATGCCACATAAACATTCCGGCCATCGCCCAAATCGACAACCCGCATGTGCCAATTTCCTACTCGTATCCCGCTCACAGCGTCCCCTCCTCTTCGTCCTCACCGGTTTCTAGCAGCGGCGTGCGCGACGCCCAGCGCATCGCTTCGACCCGTTCGGCCAGGGCTTCCACGGTGGGGCGCTCGAAGAAGGTATTGACGTTCATCTCGATTTCCAGCGCTTCGCGCAGGCGCGACACCACTTTCACGGCGATCAGCGAGTCGCCGCCCAAGTCGTAAAAACTGTCGCGGATGCCCACCTGGCGGATGCCCAGGACTTCTTCCCAGATTTTGGCGATGGCGGTCTGGGTGTCGTTTTCCGGGGCGAGGTAGGAAGTCGCCATGGCCGGACGGGCGTGCATGGCTTCGGCGCTGGCCGAGACGCTGCGGGTTGCGGCGAGGGAAAAGCCGTCGGCGCCGGCAATTTTTTCGTTGAAATCGCAAATCGAGATCACCACCTGGGCGGGCAGCGGGTCTTCTGCGAGGATGCGGCGGAACGCTTCGCGGCCTTCCTGCGCCGACATTCCGCCCTCCGGCGCCGCGCCGGTGCGGCGTTTCATCATCTGCTCATAGGCGCGCGCCATCCCTACGCTGCGCCAGCGCTCCCAGTTGACGGCGATCACCGGGGTGCCGGTCTGGCGCGCCTTGAGGTTGGCGTAGGCATCGACGAAGGAGTTGGAGGCGCAATATTCCACGTCGCCCAGCCCCACGTCGAACGCGCTGTGCGACGACGAGAGCAGGATGAAATCGAGGTTCTTCCCGGCGAGCAATTCGTCCATCAGCAGGGTGCCGTGGATTTTCGGGAGGAATTCGTTGCGCTCGGGGTTTTTCGCCTTGGTCAGGATCGGCCCGCGATTCTCGGCGGCGGCGGTTTGCAGGAAGCCGTGCAACGGGCCGAAGCGTTCCTCAGTGAGGGCGATGGCCATCTGCATGGCGGCACGGTCGGCAACGTCGGCGGCGATCGCCAGGGTTTGCGCGCCGAGGCGTTCCAGCTCCAAAATGCTGCGGATTTTTTCCGCGATCTTGCCGGCACCCGACTGCTCGCCGGGCAGTTCGGCGATAATCAGTCCGCTGTCGGCGCTGGCGCGTCTCAATGGGTCGGCGGGATAAGCCTGCGCGCGGAAGCCCTCGCGGCGCAGCAGCCTTTCCCAGGTATCGAGGGTGAGCAGCGGCGAATCCTGGCGCAGGTCTTCGTCCGCGAAATACCACCAGCCTTCCAGCAGGCCGAGAGGCAGATTCATCCAGCGCTGGGTGACGGCGGATTCGACGAACATCAGCATCCCGCCGGGCGCCAGGAGCTTTTTCACCTGGCCCAGGGTTTCCGTCATGTCGCGGGTGGCATGCACGGCATCGAGTTCCACCACGATATCGTAGCTGCCCGGTTCATAGCCCTGCGCGGCGGGGTCTTTGGCGATATCCAGCAGGCCGAATTTCATGAAATCGTGGCCGTCGGCCTGGGCCTGGCGCTCGGCGTCGAGCACGAAGGATTTGCCGATGTCGGTGAAGGTGTATTCGACGTTCTTGCCCTTCAGCGCGGGCAGCAGGACTTTGGTGAAAATGCCCGAGCCGGCGCCGATTTCCAGGATGCGCAACTTGCGGCCCGGATCGCGGGCGATCAGGTCGAGGATGATGTCGCGCGCCAGGGCGGTGTAGAGCCGGTGGCGGGTGTGCTCGGGGATTTCCTTGGTGCTTGCTTCCCACAGGCTGCCGCCGCCTTCCGGGAACAGCACCCCGACCGCCTCGATCTCGCCGCTGAGCGCCTGGGGGTAGTGCTTCATGCAGTGTTCGAACACCGCGAACATCGGCTTGAAGGCCGGATATTCGGCCTCCATTTTCTGCCGCAGGCCGGCAGGGTCGGCCATTTCCTGCGGGGCTTTCAGCATGGTCACGCTGTCTCCGTCGAGGGCGACGATCTCGTCTTGCCCCAGCACCTTGAGGAAGTAGTTGAAGAACTTCCAGAACTTGGGAAGGATGCCAAGGTGCTCGCGTAGTTCCAGGCGCGTGTAACGGCGTCCCGGCGACATGTCCAGGCCGCTGTCGCGGAAATAGTGGTACAGGTAGAGCGCGCACAGTTCATCGGCCTGACGGGCGAAACCGGTGTAGGTTTCGATGCCCTTGATGCCCAGTTCGGCGTCGATGTCCGCCTCCAGGTGCGCCACAGCTATGCCCGCCAGACTGGTGAGTTGCTCGGATTCCGTCTCGGTCGCCGCAGCCGCCAAATAAGCTTGCCACTCGTCGCGCGCCGGCAGCGCGGTCGCCCCCACCAGCGCCAGCCTGGCGCGGCACGACTGGGCCAGTTCCCGCGCCAGTTCCAGGCCGATGCCGCCCAGCCCCCCGGCAATCAGGTACACCCCTTCCTCGCGCAGACGGGCCGGGCGATTTCCCTCGCCCACCATGCGCTTAGGCTCGAAATGTTGCGCCCAGCGGTGCGCCCCGCGCAGGGCGACCACCCGCTGGTTCTTGGCGCTATGCTCGGTGCAGCGGATTTCCGCCCATACCCGGTCCGCCAGTTCTGCGGAAATGCGCCCTTCCGGCAACGGGAATTCGATGCCCTTGCAGTGGATATGCGGGTGTTCCAGGGGAATCACCCGCAGCGGCCCCAGGATCGTGGCTTTTTCGGGGGACAGGTTTTCCTCGCCGGTCACGTCGCAGAGGTTGTTGGTGACCGCCGCCAGCGTCACGCCGCCCGCCGCCAGGGCGCTATGCGACTCCAGCGCCTGCACCAGGTACACCAAGCTGTAGAAGCCTTTTTCCAGAACCGCATCCGCCCGTTCGACGGCATTGCCCGGCTCAGTCCCCAGCGTCCACAGGTGAATGACCACGGCGGGAAACAGCGCCGCTGGCGCCAGTTCGGCGATCAGGGATTCGTAGCCTTCGCGGTTGCCGGGTTCGAGCAAATACTGTTTCGCGGCTACGCGCTGAAATCCCGCGCCTTGGCGCACTACCACCACATCGCGGCCTTCGAGACGCGACAGGAGTTGTTCGCCCAGGCCGCATTCGTCGCTGAACAGCAGCACCGGGCCTGCCGGGAGGGTCATCTCGGCGCCGGTCAGGGCCGGCAGACGGCGCCACGAGGGCACGTAGAACCACTCCTGCGGATCGGCCTTGCGCGCCGTAGCGGTCGGCGCCACCGCTAACGAGGAAGGCTCGATCCAATAGCGCTGGTGCTCGAACGGGTAGGTGGGCAGCGCCATCCGCCGCCGGCCCGGCCCCTGCAATGCGGCCCAATCGACCCTCGCCCCGGCGCTCCACAGCTTGCCGAGGGATTGCAGGATGAATTCGCCGTCCGCTTCCTCGCCTTGCGGATGGCGCAGCGACGGGAACGCCGCTTTGCCGCCCGCTGCGGCGAGCGCGGCGAAGGTACACAAGGTCCGCCCCGGCCCGACTTCCAGCAATAGCCGGCCCGGACGCTCGCGCGCGACGGCCAGTCCGGCGGCGAAGCGCACGCAATGGCGCAGGTGGCGCGCCCAATAGGCCGGGTCAGTGGCTTCCTGGGCGGTGATGCGTTTGCCGGTGAGGTTGGAAACGAAGGACCGTTGCGGCGCGTGGAGGGAGATTTTTTCCAGCTCGCGGGTGAATTCGCCGAGCATCCCTTCCATCGCCGGGGAATGAAAGGCGTGCGAGGTATGCAGGGGCCGGCATTCCACGCCGCGCTGCTCCAGGCGTTCGCGGTAGCGCCCCAACGCTGCCGCATCGCCTGCCACCACGCAGCGCGCCGGAGCGTTGACGGCGGCCAGCGCCACGCCGTCTTCCAGCGACGCCAGGACTTCCGCTTCGGTCAGCGGCACCGCGAGCATGGCGCCGGGCGGCATCGCCTGCATCAAGGCGCCGCGCCGCGCGACGAGGGTCAGTGCATCTTCCAGCGAGAACACCCCGGCCAGGCAGGCCGCAACGTATTCGCCGATGCTGTGGCCGATCATCTCGACGGGTTGCACTCCCCACGACATCCACAATTCCGCCAGCGCGTATTCGACGACGAACAGCAGCGGCTGGGCCAGGTCGGTGCGGGCAATGTCGCTCTCCGCCGTGCTTCCCGCCACCAGGAATTCGCGGATGTCGCGATTGAGCAGCGGCTTGAGGTGTGCGGCGCAACGGTCCACCACGTTGCGGAACAGCGGCTCGTCCCGGTACAGCCCCGCGCCCATGCCCGGATACTGGCTGCCCTGGCCGGGGAACATGAACACCACACCGGCCTCAGGGTGGCTGCGCGAGGACTCGGCGCTCTCCAGCAATGCCGCTGCCGAATGAGCGTCACGCGCCACCACGCCACGCCGGAAATCGAACGCCTTGCGCCCCTGCGCCAGAGTGAAAGCCACGTCGCCCAACGGGGCATCGGGATGCTCGCGCAAGAATGCCGCCAGATTGCGGCCGGCCTGCGCCAGCGCGCTTTCGGTCTTGGCGGAGAGCACCAGCAATTGCGCGCCGCGTGCCGCTGGCCGCGTTGCGGGAGCGGCAGGCGCTTCTTCGAGAATCAAATGGGCATTGGTTCCGCCGATGCCGAAAGAGCTTACCCCGGCACGGCGCGGGGTGTTGCCCGCCGGCCAATCGGTCAGCGCGGCATTGACCAGAAACGGGCTGGTGGCGAAGTCGATTTCCGGGTTCGGCGCACTGAAATGCAGGCTGGGGGGAATCTGGCGGTGTTTCAGCGCCAACGCGGTTTTGATCAGGCCGGCAATGCCCGCCGCCACGTCGAGATGGCCGAGGTTGGTTTTCGCCGAGCCGATCCGGCAAAACTGCTTCTTTTGGGTCTTGCCGCGAAACGCCTGGGTGAGCGCGGCGATTTCGATGGGGTCGCCGAGCTTGGTGCCGGTGCCGTGGGCTTCGATGTAGCCGATGGATTCGGGATGCACGCCGGCCAGTGCCTGCGCTTCGGCGATGACTTCCGCCTGCCCGGTCACGCTCGGCGAGGTGTAGCCCGCCTTGAACGAGCCGTCGTTATTGACCGCCGTACCCTTGATGACGGCCAGGATCGCGTCGCCGTCGGCCAGCGCGTCTTCCAGGCGTTTCAGCACCACGATGCCGGCGCCGCTGCCGCCCACCAGCCCGCCGGAGTGGGCGTCGAAAGCCCGGCAATGCCCGTCGGGGGACTGGGTGCCGCCTTCCTCGTAAAGATAGCCGACGCGATGCGGCACCTGGATCGCCGCGCCGCCCGCCAAGGCCGTGTCGGTCTGGTAGGAAAGCAGGCTCTGGCAGGCCAGATGCACCGCCACCAGCGAGGTGGAACAGGCGGTGGAAACCGCGATGCTGGGGCCGGTCAGGTTGAGCTTGTAGGAAGCGCGAGTCGGCATGAAATCCTTGTCGCTCGACACCAGCAGCAGGTAATCGCCCTTGGCCCGCACCGCCTCGGGATTGGTCGTCAGGCAGTGGAGCAGGTAGCTGTTCAGCCCGGAACCGGCGAATACCCCGACCCGCCCGTCGTACTGCTCGGGATCGTAGCCCGCATCCTCCAGCGCCGCCCACGCCCCTTCCAGGAAAATCCGGTGCTGCGGGTCGATGATCTCGGCCTCGGAGGGCGACAACCCGAAGAAGGCCGCATCGAACCCGGCAACATCCGCCAGCACGCCCTGTGCTTTCACGTAATTCGGGTTCGCCAGCAGTTCCGGGGACACCCCGGCGGCGAGCAATTCCGCGTCGCTGAAAGTGCTGATGGATTCCACGCCCCCGGCGAGGTTGCGCCAGAACGCCTCGGCATTATCGGCACCGGGAAAACGGCAAAAAGTCCCGATGATGGCGATTGACTCGGAATGATCCTGAAGATCGGTTTCGTGCGTGCTCATACCTTCCCCTGTTTGAGCCCCAATGGTGGCAACACCCGCCAATTATCCCGAATGAATTCGAGTTGTTATCGTTATTTAGTCGCCAGGCGAGCTTGAAATTGATGACATTGTAAGAGCACCTGCGGTGTTTTGGGGCATGTTACTCACCCAAGTCTGGCTGCGGCGGCAGCGACATGACCCGCCAAAGCCGCTACAAATCCACCGAGGCCAGTCATCGCCGACATTTCGGAATACTCGCCGGATTCGACGGCGCCACGCGGCGAGGCGATGAGCGCTGTGGTGGTATAAAGCTGCTCCTTGACCAGTTTCTGGCAGAGCAAGTCGTAGCGGACAAGGTAGGACGCCCCCTTGAACTCGCTAAAAACCGCAAAGTGCGGCGACGCATCCCTGACCGCGCAACGGGATTTCGGGGCGTCCTCAACCATCATCAGCCAGCCCACGAAAGGGCGCGACTGCTTGCCGAAGGCCTCCTCGCGGTAGGCCGTCCACAGGTCGTGGGCGGTGCCGATGGCTTCCTCGGTACGATTGTTGAAGTTGTTGCCGAAGGAGCCGACCTGGCTTTTCAGTTCGATGGCCGCGATCAACTCGCCCTTATGGATGACCAGAATATCCCACAGCTTGGTCGGACGGAAGTATCCGGGCAACGTCAGCATCGCCCGCTTTCGATGTATCTCCGCATCGGCAAGCCCATTGGCCCGCACCACATCGAGCAGCAGCGCGAGGAACCCGTCCATATTCTTGCCGGCGGTAACCCCGGCGCGCTCGCCCTGATCGGCTTTCCCGGATTCAAGCTGTTTTTGCCGGGCCGCCTCGCGGTTGCCCCAGAAAGCTTTTACGGCCTCGCGGGCCTTGTTTTCGTAATCGACGAGATCGAGGGCCATGCCATTACTCCCCATTACCGCCCAGGGCGGATCGTTCTTCCGCGCTGAGCGCGAACAGTTTGAATACCGCGCGGTCACAGGCCCGAAAATCCCGTTGAATTGCAGCTTCCGCCAGTTCCGCCCGCAAGTCCGGCGCAACCGCCGCCCATTGCGGGATGCGGATGCGGCGCAGATATTGCGCCTGAAAGCGCAGATACCCGCCGCGCATTTTGGTCGAATAGGTCGCCATGAACAGGCGCGTGACCGACGACAGCAGCACCGCCTGCAACGCCCTCAAATCCCATTCGTCGGAGGTGACGTAATAGAGATTGTGGTGCGGATACAGCCCGCCGTCCTCATAGACGACATGCGCCTCGCCCTTGATGTCGGGGATCAGCAGCTTGGGGCGCGCCGCCAGCGCTGGCGTAATGCGGTCGATGGTGCGATACCAGTTGTCCGGGTTTTTTTGCGCGCAATGGCGGGCCGCGATCACCGCCC
>JAGXQV010000206.1 GCA_018336195.1 Sulfuricella sp.
TGGGCGTTCCGCCAAACACGTCTGCTGCCGATTCCTGCAACTGCTGCTTCCATTCGGAAATCTGGTTCGGATGAACGTCAAACTGCTCAGCCAATTCTGCCAGCGTCTTGTCGCCTTTGATCGCCGCTAGGGCCACCTTGGCCTTGAATCCTGGTGCGTGATTCCTTCTCGTCCTTTTCATGTGCTTGCTCCTAATGCGCCGTGGTCTCCACGGCTTGGGTTGAGCAAGACTATCACTTAACGACCTGTCCGAATTCCCGGCGCCACCTCTCGATAACGGAAGCGGATTGGGTGATTCAGGGGGTAATGCTTCCGTTTTTGGAACTGTGCTTCCGAAAACGGAAACGCGAGGTAGAATTGAGCTATCCAGGAAGCCATCCTTGACATAGAGATTAAGACACCATGAGCCAAACTAAACGTAAGAGCGCACAGATTGGCCTTTCCTTTCCCTACGACTGGTCAAATCCAGCCATCAGTGATGAGGCGCTGATTCTCAATGTGCTGGAACGTGGCATCTATCCAGACATCTGCCGCGTGTGTGCTCATTTCGGTCTTGGTGTAGTCGAGCATTCGTTCTCCACTTTACCGGATGGCATTGCGAGTAGCCCATCTCTCTCGCGCATGTTCGACAATATCAAGAAAGGATTTGCCCGTGCTCAAGCTCGACAGCCTTCCCGATGCGACGCGCCGGGTATTTGATCACCTTGCGGCTGATGATTTGCTGCATGATTTCACCCTGATTGGCGGAACGGCCCTTGCGCTGCAGATCGGCCACCGGCATAGCGAAGACCTCGATTTCTGGACGTTTGGCGACTTCATGAACAAGGAAGTTGTTTCCGCCATTGTCCGTAGGATTCAGCAGGCGGGGTTCAGTGCGGCGCTCGCGACGCCGCACCAGCAAATCGTATTTGAAAAAATCAATGGCCGGGATCTGCTGGCCCGCGCTCAGGACTATGCGATCGGTGGCGTCAAGGTCACGTTCTTTGCCCGTTCAGACACAGCCTATCGGTATTTCGATTCGCTTCCTCGCGTAGACGACGCCGGCACATCCTTCCGTATCATGGGTGAAGAAGGCTTGTTCGCCATGAAGTCTTATATCATTCATCAGCGGGTGCGCTCGCGTGACATCTACGACCTGAAAACCTTTCTGGAACGTGGCAAAAGCCTGGCCGACATCCTGCAGGCCGGTACGGTGGCCGATCCCGCGTGCTCCCCGGAATATGCGAAAGCCGTACTTATCGGCGACGTGCCGCTGGATAAGGAAGACGAAGGCTTTGAGTCGGTTGGTGTTGGCGAATCAATCGAGGATATCTACTCTTTTTTCAAAGCTGCGGTAAATGAGTATGAGCAGTCCGTCGCAGAAGAAACGTTGAGAGATGAAGATTCCATCGCGGCTAAATACCGGTGACTTTTACGAACACCCGAATTCACAAAAGGTCTAGAGATTCTTTCCGCTTCCAAACGACAAACCGGGCTTGTTGCAATGCATTGTTTTAAAGCTATTTTATTTTCCTGGATGTCAATCTAAAACCGGGAAAGGTCTAGAGATTATCCCTGTCTAGGGGAGAGCGATCAGGCATCCTGCGACCCATTGTCTTTTTGGATATTTTTCTCTCCTGTGATTTCCATCGCTAATGGCAAGCGCTATCGTATCGCTCCTCTTTCTAGGAGTTTTCCATAGCCAAGCGTAGCGCTGCCCGGCCCGCATCCTCCATAGTGCTAGAGGCTGGGGAAGCTGTGGGAAACTCCTAGAAAGAGTTCGCTTCCCAAATGCTATCCAAGCTTCCGGGCCAAGTCTTTGGCTCGTGGATGGTAGTAGCGCTTGAGCATCGTCAACGTTTTGTGACCAGTAACAGCCGATAGCTCCAGGACGTTTTCCAGCTTCTCAGCGATCCTGCTGGTGGCTTCATGCCTGAGATCGTGGAAGTGGAAATCGCCCAGGCCGGCACGCGCGACAGCGCGCGTAAAAGCCTTCTTCACCGCGTCGCCAGTAACGGGAAATACCTTGCCTGAGATATGACGGGGAAGGCTGCTCAGTACCGCGTAAGCGCGTGTCGAAAGCGGTACATCGCGTGGCTCGCCATTCTTGGTGTCGTGTAGCCTGACGTAGCGATCGGCAAGAAAAACATCTGACCAGCGAAGTGCCAGCAACTCGCTGCGGCGCATCGCGCTTTCCAGGGCAAGAATTACCAGGGGGCGCATCCAGGGGTTATGCGTGCCGCCCGCCTCGTAAGTGCCACGATCCGACCGGACGGATAGCTCCAGCTCCGCCAGCAGGCGTTCTTCCTCGCCGGCAGCGAGGCGTCGATTACGCGCCCGATTTTCCGGCGGGCGCCGGATCATCGAAATCGGGTTTTCCACATGGATGCCCCATTCCTTCCGCGCGACGTTGATGACGTGGGAAATCAGGTTGAGATCCCGGTTGACCGTTGAGCCGGAGACTTCCTTGAGGCGTTTGTCGCGCCATTCGGCCATCAATTTCCCGGACAGGCCGGCCACCTTGATCTTGGTGATCGGGTCGCGTTGCAGCGAAACTAGGCGATAGCGCTCGCTATCGTGCCCTTTTTTCTGGCTGGAAACTTCGGTCAGGTAACGTTGAAGTAGGTCGCCGAGCGTATTCTTTTCGGCTTCGGTGCGATCGATGAATACGCCCCGCTCTATTTCCGATTCCATAACCGCAGCCCAAGCGCGTGCATCGGCTGCTTTGGTGAAAGTGCGCGTGAGATTAGGCCAGCCATCTCGGCGGATTTGTACTTCGTACTTCTTGGAGGATTTTCTTTGTCGAATCGTTGCCATCGTAGCCCCAACTGCCACTCGTTGTGGCAATAATGTGGCAAGACGGCTCCAATTCGGGAGGACAGAAATCAGGAATTTCCTGATTCCACCATCACATCAGATAGTTGTAATGGTGGGTCGTAGTGGGATCGAACCACTGACCCCTGCCGTGTGAAGGCAGTGCTCTACCGCTGAGCTAACGACCCGAAGCCGCGCATTATACATATCTCCCCTAGTCAGTTCAATGCCGGGTTGGGGCGCGCCCGGTGCGGAAAGGCGAATCCGGGAAATCGGTCGGTGCGGTACAATCCCGGCAGGGATCACCGGATTCCTTCAATTTTTTCGTTTTTCGCATGATTCGCTTATGAAAAATCCTTTTTCCAATTACTCCCGCAAGGAAATCCTGGCTATCGGGCTGCCGGCGCTGGCCCTGGTCGCCGCGCTGTTTTGGGCGGCTTCCCTGTTCGTCCAGCCGGCGCCGCCGAAAACCATCGTGATGACCACTGGCGCGGAAGGCGGGGCTTACCATGGTTATGCCAAACGCTACCAGGAAATCCTCAAGCGTAACGGCATCACCCTGGAATTGCGCCCTTCGTCGGGTTCGCTGGAGAACTTGCAACGCCTCAAGGACGAACATTCCGGCGTGACGCTCGGCTTCATCCAGGGCGGTACGGTTTCGGCTGTCGAAGGGGCGGGGTTGATGTCGCTGGGCAGTATGTATTACGAACCGCTATGGGTGTTCTATCGCGACCGCAACGTGCTCGACCGCATCGCCCAGTTGCAGGGCAAGCGTCTGGCCGTCGGTGCGGAAGGTAGCGGCGCGCGCAAGCTGGCGATGCAGGTGCTGGCGGCCAACGGCCTGGACGGGGCTGCCGAGCGTCTCTTGCCGATCTCCGGCGATGCGGCGGTAGCGGCGTTGCGCCAGAGCCAGGCGGATGCCGTGTTGGTGATCGCCGGGATGGATTCGGCGGTGGTGAAAAAACTGCTGGAGTTGGACGGGGTGCGCTTGATGAGTTTCGCCCAGGCCGGGGCTTACGTGAAGCGTTTTCCCTTCCTCTCCAAAGTGACGCTGCCGCGCGGTGCCGTCGATCTGGTGCAGGACGTACCCGCCCAGGACGTCGCGCTGATCGCCGCCACCGCCAACCTGGCGGTGCGCGACGACATCCATCCGGCGCTGGTCAGCCTGTTGATGCTGGCTGCTTCGGAGGTGCACGGCGAAGCGGGGATGTTCCAGGTCGCTCGTGAATTCCCGGCGCCCAAGGATCCCACCCTGGCGCTCAGCAAGGATGCGGAACGCTATTACAAGTCCGGCCCGTCTTTCCTGCAGCGCTACCTGCCGTTCTGGGCGGCGACCCTGGTGGACCGCATCTTCGTGATGATCCTGCCGCTGCTCGCCTTGTTTCCCATCCTCAAGGCGATTCCGGCGCTTTATCAATGGCGCGTCACCTCGCGGATTTATCGCTGGTACGGCGAACTTTCCCTGTTGGAGAACGAGATCCGCGAGAAATACGAAGCGCCACGCCACGCCGAGTACCTGGCGCGCCTCGATGCCATGGAAAGCCGCGCCAACAACCGGCCGGTGCCGGTGGCCTACGCCCATTACCTGTATACCCTGCGCGAACACATCCAGTTGGTGCGGCAGTCCCTGGAGCGCAAAGATTAAGCAGCGTTACACGCCGTTACAAACGAATACGGCAGGAAGCATTGCGAGCAAGTAAAATCCCGCGTTGCCCTGATCCCATTGCCAGATTTTTTGCCGGAAACGCCAAAATGAACGAAACCCCGACTACTCCGAAACGCCGCCGTATTGGGCCGCTGCTGTTGCTGATTGCCGCGCTGGGCGGGGGCGGCGCATGGTATTACACGCATAACCCGGCAGGGCCGGCGGCGGAGGGGGGTAACGGCAAAAAACGGGATGGCGCCGGCAAGGTGATCCCGGTGGTGGCGGCGCCGATTGGCAAGGGCGACATCGGGGTTTACCTGAACGGTCTCGGCACGGTGGTGCCGCGCAACGTGGTGACGGTGCGCGCGCGGGTCGATGGGCAGTTGATGCAGGTGTATTTCCAGGAAGGCCAGATGGTCAAGGCCGGCACCCTGCTCGCGGAAATCGACCCGCGTCCCTTCCAGGTCCAGCTTACCCAGGCGGAAGGCCAGATGGCGCGCGACCAGGCGCTGTTGCAGAACGCCCGTATCGACGCGGAACGTTACCGCACCCTGGTGGCGCAGGATTCCATCGCCCGCCAACAACTCGATACCCAGGAAGCCCTGGTGCGCCAATACGAAGGCGCGGTGAAGACCGACCAGGGCCAGATCGACAACGCCAAGCTGCAACTCGTGTATACCCGCATCACCGCGCCGTTCTCCGGGCGGGTCGGCTTGCGCCAGGTCGATCCCGGCAACATCGTGCGCGCCTCCGATGCCAACGGGCTGGTGGTGATCGCCCAATTGCAGCCGGCCACCGTGGTCTTCACCCTTCCCGAGGACAGCTTGCCCAAGCTGATGAAGCGTATCCAGGGCGGCGCCGCGCTGCCGGTGGAGGCCTTCGATCGCGAGCAGAAAATCAAGCTCGCCGCCGGCAAGCTGCTCACCACCGATAACCAGATCGATACCGCCACCGGCACCATCCGCCTCAAGGCGGTTTTCCCCAATGACGACGCCGCGCTGTTCCCCAACCAGTTCGTGAATGCGCGGATGCTTTCCGACACCCGCAAGGATGTGGTGCTGGCGCCGACCGCGGCGATTCAGCGCGGCGTGCCGGGCACCTTCGTGTACGTGGTGCAGCAGGACAAGACCGTCACCGTGCGCCCGGTCAAGCTCGGACCCGCCGACGGCGAAAGCATCGCCATCGAGGAAGGCTTGCAGCCTGGCGAACAAGTGGTGATCGACGGCGTGGACAAGCTGCGCGAAGGCGCTAAGATCGAAATCATCGACCGCAGCAAGAACGGCGCGGGCAAGGACGCGGCGCGCAAGGGCAAGCCGGGCGGTGGACAAGGCGGGCCAAGGCAAAAGCGCGGCGAGTAAAGGGCGACCATGAACCCCTCCCGCCTCTTCATCCTGCGCCCGGTGGCGACTTCGCTGCTGATGGTGGCGATCCTCCTGGCCGGCATCCTGGCGTACCGGATGCTGCCCCTGTCGGCGCTGCCGGAAGTCGATTACCCGACCATCCAGGTGGTGACCCTCTACCCCGGCGCCAGCCCGGAGGTGATGACTTCCTCGATCACCGCGCCGCTGGAGCGCCAGTTCGGCCAGATGCCGGGCTTGAACCAGATGTCGTCGGCGAGTTCCGGCGGCGCGTCGGTGATTACCCTGCAATTCACCCTCGACCTCACCCTCGACATTGCCGAACAGAGCGTCCAGGCCGCCATCAACGCCGCCGGGAATCTGCTCCCCACCGACCTGCCCGCGCCGCCCATCTACAGCAAGGTGAATCCCGCCGACGCGCCGATTCTCACCCTCGCCCTGACTTCCAAGACCCTGCCGCTCTACAAGGTGGAAGACCTCGCCGATACCCGTCTGGCGCAGAAGATTTCGCAATTGCCCGGTGTCGGGCTGGTGAGCATCAGCGGCGGGCAGCGCCCCGCGGTACGGGTGCGCGCCAATCCCAAGGCGCTCGCGGCATATGGCCTATCGCTCGACGATTTGCGCACCGCGCTGGGCAACGCCAACGTCAACCAAGCCAAGGGCAGTTTCGACGGACCGCGCCGTGCCTACACCATCGACGCCAACGACCAGATTAAATCCGCCGCCGAATACGGGCCGCTGCTAATCGCCTACCGCAACGGCGCGCCGATTCGTCTGTCCGACGTGGCGGAAACCATCGAGGATGCCGAGAACGTGCGCCTCGCCGCGTGGCGCAACGCGACCCCGGCGGTGATCCTCAACATCCAGCGCCAGCCGGGCGCCAACGTCATCGAGGTGGTGGATCGCGTCAAGCGCCTCCTCCCGCAATTGCACGAAGCGCTGCCCGCCGCCGTGGAGATGAGCGTCCTCACCGATCGCACCGTGACCATCCGCGCCTCGGTGCGGGACATCCAGTTCGAACTGCTGCTGGCAATCGCCCTGGTGGTGATGGTGATTTTCCTGTTCCTGCGCAGCGTGTCGGCGACCCTGATTCCCAGCGTCGCTGTGCCGCTGTCGCTGGTCGGCACCTTCGGGGTGATGTACCTGGCGGGGTTCAGCGTCAACAACCTGACCCTGATGTCGCTCACCATCGCCACCGGCTTCGTGGTGGACGACGCCATCGTGATGATCGAGAACATCTCGCGCTACATCGAGGAAGGCGAATCGCCCATGCAGGCGGCGCTGAAAGGCGCGGAGCAGATCGGCTTCACCATCATCTCGCTGACCTTTTCGCTGATCGCCGTGCTGATTCCCTTGCTCTTCATGGGCGACGTGGTGGGGCGGCTGTTCCGCGAATTCGCCATCACCCTGGCGGTCGCCATCCTGATTTCGGCGGTGGTGTCGCTGACCCTCACCCCCATGCTGTGTGCGCGCCTGCTGCGCCACACGCCCGAGGAACGCCAGGGGCGTTTCTACCGCGCCAGCGGAAAGCTGTTCGAAGCAATGATCGCCCAATACGGCAGGATGCTGGAATGGGTGCTGGAGCGCCAGGGCGCCACGCTGCTGGTCGCCGTCGCCACCCTGGTGTTGACCATCGGCCTGTATATTTATATTCCCAAGGGGTTTTTCCCGGCACAGGACACCGGGCTGATCCAGGGCATATCCGAAGCGTCGCAGACGGTGTCGTTCGGCGCCATGGCGGAGCGCCAGCAGGCGCTGGCCGAAGTGATCCTGCAAGACCCGGCGGTGGAAAGCCTGTCGTCCTTCATCGGGGTGGACGGTACCAATGCCACCCTCAACAGCGGGCGCCTGCTCATCAACCTCAAACCGCGCGAGCAGCGCGACGGCGCGGCGGCGGTGATGCGCCGCCTGCAACCCAAGCTGGAAAAGGTGCATGGCATCACCCTCTACCTGCAATCGGTGCAGGATCTCACCATCGAGAACCGCATCAGCCGCACCCAGTACCAGTTCGCCGTGCAGGACACCGATTCCCGCGAACTCGCGGAATGGGTGCCCAAGCTGGTGGAACGCCTGGGGCGCCTGCCGCAACTCGCCGACGTGGCGAGCGACCTGCAGAACCACGGCCTGCAAGCCTTCGTCGAAATCGACCGCGATACCGCCGGGCGCCTCGGCATCACCCCGGCGGCCATCGACAACGCGCTTTACAACGCTTTCGGCCAGCGCCTGGTGTCGACGATCTTTACCCAGACCAACCAATACCGGGTGGTCATGGAAGTGCAACCGGAATTCCAGCAGGGGCCGGAGGCGCTCAACCACGTCTACGTCACCGCCGCGAGCGGCGCCCAGGTGCCGCTCGGCACGCTGGCCCACATCGTCGAAAAGCCGGCGCAACTCGCGATCAACCACATCGGCCAGTTCCCGGCGGCCACCATTTCCTTCAACCTGGCTCCCGGCGCGGCGCTGAGCGAGGCGGTGCAGGCCATCGAAGCAGCGGAAAAGGAAATCGCCATGCCGGCCAGCGTGCAGACCAGCTTCCAGGGCGCCGCGCTGGCGTTCCGCGGCTCGCTCGCCAACCAGGTGTTCCTGCTGCTCGCCGCCATCGCCACCATGTACATCGTGCTGGGGGTGCTTTACGAGAGCTATATTCATCCCGTCACCATCCTTTCCACGCTGCCCTCCGCCGGGGTCGGCGCGCTGCTTGCCCTGATGGCGGCGCACTACGACCTGGGGATCGTCGCCATCATCGGCATCATCCTGCTGATCGGCATCGTCAAGAAAAACGCCATCATGATGATCGACTTCGCCCTCGACGCCGAGCGCAAGGAAGGCAAGACCCCGCGCGAGGCGATCTTCCAGGCGTGCCTGCTGCGCTTCCGCCCGATCCTGATGACCACCCTCGCCGCGCTGTTTTCAGCGCTGCCGCTGATGCTGGGCAGCGGCATGGGCGCCGAGTTGCGCCAGCCGCTGGGCGTCACCATGGTGGGCGGGTTGCTGCTCTCACAGGTGCTGACGCTGTTCACCACCCCGGTGATTTATCTGGCGTTTGACCGGTTGGCGCGGCGGGTGAAGAAGAGCAGTGTTTAGTTTTGAGTGTTTAGTGTTGAGTTGATGTGTGTGTCTTGCTATCGGACTGGGTCTTAGCTAAGCTGACTTTGTGAAGCTTTGTCGGAGGGTTGAATATCATGGAAGTTGTTTCGATGCATCAAGCAAAAAGCAGTCTGTCCAATCTGGTTAAACGTGCAGCGGCCGGAGAAACCATTTTGATCGGCGCTTATGGCAAGGCGGAGGCCAAGCTGGTTGCCGCAAATGAGACCGAGCGAGCGCCCAACCGGATTGGCCTGATGAAAGGCAAGATAAAAATGGCCGACGACTTCGATGCGCCGCTGCCCGACGATATTCAGGCGGCCTTCGAGGGTAAGGACTGATGCGCCTGCTACTCGACACCAACGTGCTGATCTGGACGTTGAATGACGATCCAAAAATAGCCGGTGTCCGCGACCTGATCATTGCCGCCGAGGTTTACGTCAGCGCCGTTTCCTGGTGGGAAATCGCCATCAAGGCGGGTATCGGCAAACTGGAGTTGGATATTCACGAAGCGCGGCGGGCCGCAGTGGACAGCGGTTTTTTCGAGTTGCCGCTGTATGGCGTTCATGGCGAGACACTGGCGGCGTTACCTCCTATCCATCGCGATCCCTTTGACCGGATGATCGTTGCCCAGGCAATCGCCGAGCCGATGCGACTGCTGACCGGCGATGGTGTGCTGGGCGGCTATTCCGATCTTGTCCAGGTTATCTAGGCGGATGAACCAAAGGGTATGCGTTCGCTGCGAATTGCCCTATCTCATCGGTTGACCCCATGAACATCTCCGCCCCCTTCATCCATCGCCCGGTCGCGACCACGCTGCTGACTCTGGGGCTGCTGCTGGCGGGGCTGTTCGCCTTTCCCTTGCTGCCGGTGGCGCCTTTGCCGCAGGTGGATTTCCCGACCATCGCGGTGCAGGCTTCGCTGCCCGGCGCCAGCCCGGAAACCATGGCGGCCACCGTGGCGACGCCGCTGGAGCGCCAGTTGGGGCGCATCGCCGGGGTGACCGAGATGACCTCGTCCAGTTCGCTCGGCAACACGCGGGTGACCCTGCAATTCGACCTCGACCGCGGCATCGACGGCGCAGCGCGCGACGTGCAGGCCGCCATCAACGCGGCGCGCGCCCAACTGCCCAGCCTGCCGAGCAATCCCACCTACCGCAAGGTGAATCCCGCCGATGCGCCGATCATGATCCTGGCGCTGACATCCCCGACCATGGACCGCGGCCAGATGTACGACGCCGCCTCAACCGTCCTCGGACAGAAGCTCTCGCAGGTGAAGGGCATCGGCCAGGTCAACGTGGGCGGCGGTTCGCTGCCGGCGGTGCGGGTGGAGTTGAATCCGACCGCCCTCAACAAGTACGCCATCGGCCTGGAAGAGGTACGTACCGCGCTCTTTGCCGCCAACGCCAACCGCCCCAAGGGCGCGGTGGAGGAGGGCGGGTACCACTGGCAGATCGGCGCCGACGACCAGGCCAAGAAAGCCGCGCAATATCTGCCGCTGATCGTCGCCTACCGCAACGGCGCGGCGGTGCGCCTGGCGGACGTGGCCGAAGTGGCCGATTCGGTGCAGGACGTGCGCAACGCGGGGCTGGCCAACGGCAAGCCGGCGATCATGCTGATCCTGTATCGCCAGCCGGGGGCCAACATCATCGAAACCGTGGATCGGGTGCAGGAGTTGCTGCCGGTGCTGCGCGCCTCGATTCCCAGCGCCATCGACCTCGACGTGATGATGGACCGCACCCCGACCATCCGCGCCTCGCTGCGCGATGTGGAGATGACCCTGGCGGTTTCGGTGGTACTGGTGATCCTGGTGGTGTTCCTGTTCCTGCGCAATCTGCGCGCCACCCTGATTCCGGCGATGGCGGTGCCGGTGTCGCTGATCGGTACCTTCAGCTTCATGTACCTGGCCGGTTACAGCATCGACAACCTGTCGCTGATGGCGCTCACCATCGCCACCGGCTTCGTGGTGGACGACGCCATCGTAGTGCTGGAGAACATCTCGCGTCATCTGGAAGAAGGCATGGCGCCGCATCAGGCCGCCTTGCAGGGCGCGCAGGAGGTGGGCTTCACGGTGCTGTCGATGAGCCTGTCGCTGGTCGCGGTGTTCTTGCCGATCCTCCTGATGGGCGGCATCATCGGGCGGCTGTTCCGCGAATTCGCCGTGACCCTCTCGGTGGCGGTGCTGATTTCGCTGGTGGTCTCGCTGACCGCCACGCCGATGCTGTGTTCTCGGTTGTTGAAGGCTCGCGGCGGCTCCCCGGAAAAATCCGTAGGTTGGGGTGAGGACGCGAACCCCAACCCCAACGATTCCGGAGGGGATGTTGGGGTTCGCGATGCTCACCCCAACCTACAAAAAAATGAGAATCGCCTGTCGCGCCTTGCCGGTCGCGCTTTCGAACGCCTCCATGACGGCTACCGCCACAGCCTCGCCTGGGCCTTGCGTCACTCGCGCTTCACCATGCTGGTGCTGGCCGTTACGGTGGGCTTCAATTTCTACCTGTATTCCATCGTGCCCAAGGGCTTTTTCCCGCAGCAGGATACCGGGCGCATCATGGGCAACATCCAGGCCGACCAGAGCATTTCCTTCCAGTCCATGCGCGGCAAGCTTGCCGATTTCGTCGAGATCGTCCAGTCCGACCCGGCGGTGGCCAACGTCTCGGGCTTCACCGGCGGCGGCCAGCGCAATGGCGGCTTCATGTTCATTACCCTCAAGCCGCTCGTCGAGCGCAAGGTCTCCGCGGACCAGGTGATCGCCCGCCTGCGCGGCAAACTGTCCAAGGAACCGGGCGCCAACCTGTACCTGCAGGCAGCCCAGGACATCCGCATGGGTGGCCGCTCGGCCAACGCCCAGTACCAGTACACCCTGCAAGGCGACGACCTCAACGAACTGATGGCCTGGACACCGCGTATCCAGCGCGCCCTGGCGGATGTGCCGGAACTCGCCGACGTGAATACCGACCAGCAGAACAAGGGGTTGCAGACCACCCTGGTGATCGATCGCCCTGCCGCCGCCAAGCTGGGCCTGACGGTGCGCCTGATCGACGCGACCCTCTACGATGCCTTCGGCCAGCGCCAGGTTTCGACCATCTATTCGGAACTCAACCAGTACCGGGTGGTGATGGAAGTCGCGCCGCAATACTGGCAGCGTCCGCGCTCACTCGACGACATCCAGGTGCGCAATCCGGCCGGGCAGATGATCCCGCTGTCCGCCTTCAGCCGCTACGAACCGACCCAGACCTCGCTGTCGGTCAACCATCAGGGACAGTTCGCGGCGACCACCATTTCCTTCAACCTGCCCTCCGGCGTCAGCTTGGGCGATGCCGTGAAAATCATCAACGACACCATGTTGCGCATCGGCGTGCCGACCACCATCCGCGGCAGTTTCCAGAGCACCGCCAAGGCCTTCCAGGCATCCCTGGATTCGCAGCCGTGGCTGATCCTGGCGGCGCTGATCGCGGTGTACATCGTGTTGGGGATGCTCTACGAGAGCACCGTGCATCCCCTCACCATCCTTTCCACCCTGCCCTCGGCAGGGGTCGGCGCGATTCTCGCGCTGCTGGTGTTCAAGAGCGAGTTCACCATCATGGCGCTGATCGGGGTGATCCTGCTGATCGGTATCGTCAAGAAAAACGCCATCATGATGGTCGATTTCGCCATCGACGCCGAGCGCAAGCAGGGCATCCCCCCCGAGGAAGCGATCTTCCAGGCGTGCCTGCTGCGTTTCCGCCCGATCATCATGACCACCATGGCCGCCATGCTCGGCGCGCTGCCGCTTGCCATCGGCGGCGGCGAAGGTTCGGAGTTGCGCCAGCCGCTGGGGATCGCCATCGTCGGCGGGCTGATGGTCAGCCAGTTGCTTACCCTTTACACCACCCCGGTGGTTTATCTTTATCTGGATCGCTTCCGCATCTGGTGCGGAAGCCTGCGGGCCGGCCGTTTGCGCCGGCCCGCCGTGCAGGAGGTTTGACGATGCGGCGAGATTCCCTGAAATCCGTGACAACTCTTTTTCTGAATTTCTTCGCTGCGGCGCTCTCCCCCAGTTGTAGCCTGGATGAAGCGCGAGCGGAATCCGGGAGCGCCCGGAAGGGCGCAATCGAAGGTGAAATCGTCAAGCACCGCTCCGCCTACCGGCGACCCTGGATTTCGCAACGCTTCATCCAGGCTACGGCACTCGTGCTGCCTTTCCTCGCCGCCTGCTCCAGCGGCCCCGACTACCGGCGCCCCGATCTGGAAACCCCGGCGGCCTACAAGGAGGCCGGCCCGTGGAAGGCCGGCGAGCCGCGCGATCATCAGCCGCGCGGCAAATGGTGGGAAGTGTTCGGCGACGTCACCCTCAATACCCTGCAAGACCAGGTGGAGATCTCCAACCATACCCTGCACATAGCCGAAGCCCAGTACCGCCAGGCCTTGGCCGCCTCGCAGAGCGCGCGGGCCGGACTGTTTCCCGCGCTTTCCGCGACGCTTTCCGCCTCCCGCAACGAAGCCGCCGGCAATCAGGCGGCGAAGAGCGGCGCGGTCGGCAGCGGGCCGGTCAATTCGCGTAGCCTGGGCGTGGCGGCAAGCTGGGAAGTCGACGTGTGGGGGAGGGTGCAGCGCCTCGCGGAAGCCGGCGAAGCCAGCGCCGCCGCCAGCGCCGCCGACCTCGAAGCGGCGCGGCTCAGCGCCCACGCCCTGCTGGCGCAGAATTATTTCCTGCTGCGGATGAACGAGCGCCAGGCCCGGCTTCTCGAAGAAACCGCGGCGGCCTACGAAAAATCCCTGCAACTCACCCGCAACCGCTATGCCGCGGGAATCGCCACCGGGCTTGACGTGGCCCAGGCCGAGGCCCAGTACCAGACCACCCGCGCCCAGACCATCGACCTCGGCATCCAGCGTGCCCAGCTCGAACACGCCATTGCCCTGCTGGTCGGCACGGCGCCCGGAGATTTCACCCTGCGTAGCGAGGAATTCCTGCCCCGGCTCCTAGCCGTCCCGCCCGGATTGCCCTCCGCGTTGCTGGAGCGCCGCCCCGACATCGCCGCTGCGGAACGGCGGGTGATGGCGGCCAACGCCAGCTACGGCGCCGCCAGCGCGGCGTTTTTCCCGATTTTGACCTTGAGTGCCACGGGCGGATTCCAGAGCGACCGCCTGAGCAACTGGTTCACCCTGCCCAGCCGCTACTGGTCGCTCGGCCCCAGCCTCGCCCAAAGCCTGTTCGACGCCGGCCTGCGCCGCGCCCAGAGCGAGCAGGCGCTGGCCGCCTACGACGCCAGCGTCGCGAGCTACCGGCAAACCGTGCTGAGCGGGTTTCAGGAAGTCGAGGATCAACTCGCCGCGCTGCGCCTCCTCGAACAGGAAGCGCGGGAACAGGACGCCGCCGTCAAGGCCGCCCGCCAGGCCGAGAAACTGGCGCTCAACCAGTACCAGGCCGGCACGGTCAGCTACCTCAACGTGGTTACTGCCCAGGCCGCGGCGCTGGCCAGCGAGCGTAGCGCCGCCGACATCCTCACCCGCCGCCTCACCGCCAGCGTGGCGCTGGTGAAAGGGCTGGGAGGCGGGTGGTGAAGGGGAGGCTACTTGGTGACCGTCACGCTGTCTTGTGCCAGGGTGCCGACCCAGTTGAAGCCATTGAACATGTCCTTGCCGGCCGACACCGGAATGGCGTAGAAGGTGTAGATGCCGGTCTGCAGTTCCAACGGCAGCGCCATCATCTGGAACACCGTGCCGGACTTGTCGGGAAGCAGGGTGTTGGCGAGATAGGGCTTGGGGGTGGATTTGCCGTCCCAGACGGTAAAACCCGGCGTGCCGAACAGCGTGGGGGATTGCAGGAATATCAGGGTGCGGTCCGGTAAAAACACCGCAAAGTAGAGGTCGAACTTGGCCGCGGAATCGTAGCTCTTCAGGCAATAGTCGACGACCAGCGAATCGATGAGTTTCTTGACCGTTTTCACCGAAATGGTAATGGCGGAAAGATTGGTGCCGCTCCCCGCGCACACGGATGCGGTGACCAACCCCTTGATCGCCACGCTTTTCTTGGCGGTCTTGGTCACCCCGTTTTCCGTGTAACTGGCATTGAGCGTCACCGTGGTATCCGTGGCCTGCGTGGCCAGCGCGGTCAGCGCCCCGTTATCGTCGACGCTTGCCGCTGAACCGGTAACCGTCCAGGTGATGTCGCTCTGGGGCTTGGTCGAGCCGTCGGCATAGATTGCATCGGCGCTGTAAGTCTCGGTTTTCCCGGCATCGACGGAATCGCTGCCGCCGATCAGCAGATTGGCGAGCTGGGCAACCGCCGATTTAACCGAAACCATCAGCACCCAACTCGCCGTCTGGGTGACGCCGTTCTCGGTGTAGCTGGCGGTGACGGTAAGCGGGGTATTGGTACCCACCGTCTTGGCGGTCAGCACGCTGCCGCTGACGCTCGCGACGGTGGCGTCGCTCACGCTCAATGTCGCGGAGGAAACCGTATGCGTGCTGCCATCGTTGTAGCGGCCAGTGGCGGAACAACTGACGCTGCTGCCCGACACGACAAGGGACGGACAACTCAGGACGAGTCCGATAAGGGGGACGGGCGGCGGCGGGGGGGG
>JAGXQV010000207.1 GCA_018336195.1 Sulfuricella sp.
CTACATCTGGCGGAACAAATGGGCATACGCCCGGCTTACCGGCTGCACCTTGCCGCCGCTGTGGAATTCCACCCACAATTTACCCATCAGGTCATGCCGAACCTGGGCGATGGCGGCGACCCGCACCATCACGCCGCGATGAATGCGCCAGAAGGCTTGCGGGTCGAGACGGCTTTCCAGTTCCTTGAGCGCGGTGCGGATCAGCCATTCGCCGGCTCCGGCGCGCAGCCAGCGCAGTGTTTCGACGGCGGGGCGGGCATTCAATTGCGCCAGCGGTTCGCGGGCCAGGCGGGCCGTGGCGTCGAACGCCGGCACGGCGGCACGCAGGCGTTGCAGGGTTTTCGCCAGGCGCGCCGCCACCTCCAGGCCGGACAGCCCCGGCATGCGGATATCGAGAAACGCCGCGTCGGGGCGCAGCCGTTCGATTTCCGCCAAGGCGCTGCTGCCGTCGCCGCACTCGGCGACGATCACTGCATCCGGCGCGGCTTCTGCCAGCAGGCGGCGCAGCCAGGACCTGCGCCGCCATCGCCCAGTCCACCCTGGCCGCCGACCCATACGCTACCATCAAATCCCCCGCCGACGGCGCCAAGGTGAGTGCCATGAAACCCACCAAGGTCGAGTATGCGTCCGATCCGGGGCCGCGCGGCGACCACGTGCACCTCTATGTCGATAACGGGGAAGCCAGCGTCCTGCGCCCTTCGACAAGCTCAGGACGAACGGATTTTCTTTTAACTTAACAGCATTGGGTTTAAGCCTCGCTACGCGGCGCCGCACAAACAATTTTCCGTCATGTAGCTTGCAATGCAAGATAGCTTGTTATAAGCTATACCGCACTTGAACATAGCGAAGCGGGCCATGGCCGATCAAATCTCAACTCAGCTAAAAAAAGGCGTACTTGACCTCTGCGTCCTCGCCTTGCTCGCCAAGGGGGATAGCTATGCCTATGACCTCGCGCGAAATCTTGCGCAAGCAGTCGATATGGGCGAAGGAACAATCTACCCGCTGATGCGCAGGCTTCAGGCCGACGGATTGGTCGAAACCTACCAGCAGGAATCCGCGAGCGGGCCGTCGCGAAAGTATTACCGACTTACGGAGGCGGGCTTGTCGTCTCTCTTTGCGCAGAAACACGAGTGGCAGCACTTCATTGCCTCAGTCAATTCCATCCTCGGAGTCACCCATGAATAAAGAAGCGTTTTTGCGGAAAATCCGTAGCGCCTTGCAAGGCCTTACGCCGGCTGAGATCGACGAAATCCTTGCCGACTATCGCAACCATTTCGACGAATCCACCGCGAATGGCCGCAGTGAGGAGGCCACAGCGGCAGCGCTGGGCGATCCCGTATGGCTGGGGCAAGAACACGTTGCCGACCTGCGCCACGAGGGCCGTGGATTGCTGGGTGCGGTAAAGCGCCTCTGGGCGGACGCAGGACAGCGCCGACCAAGCGGCGACGAGACGACCCAGCGTGAACTCGCATGGATTCCCAGTGCGCGGATGGCTATCCGACTGCCCGCTGAGGTGTCTTGGCGGCCTGCCGAAAAGGCCAGAGCGGTATTGCATGGCCCCGCGTGGCTGATCGAACACGTGCGCCTTGACGGCCAAGAATTGCACGGTCGCTTCAAGTGGCGCTTATTCCACAACCACCACCTTCGTCTCGATTTAGAAGGCCCGGCTATTGAAACCTGGTCAGTTTTTGGCAGCGCCGACTTACGCCTGCTTAACCTGTCTCAACCCTCACTGTGTCTGGAACTCGACGGCAGCGGAGACATCAAGTCCGCAGGGCGTGTGCAACATGTGACTGCGAGCACCCTGGGTTCAGGAGACATCGACCTCAGCCTGCTTGAGCACCCGCGTGCAACCGTTAAGGTCATCGGCTCGGGAGACATCACACTTGGGCCGAGCGAGGAAGCAAACCTGTCGGTCGAAGGGAGTGGGGATATCACTCTACTGAGCAGCCCTCCGAATATCGAAACCAATATCTTGGGTCGTGGTGAGATCCGAATGCCTGATGGCAATCATTTGTCGAAATAGGGGGCGTTTCGGGCCGGGTTGAATGTGCCGGACCCTCGCCCCATCCGGGTTCGGCAAGCCGGAAGGTACCGGTGGCAGCGTTTTTTGAATCCGGGGTTCAATATTGGCAAGACACGTCGCCCGACCGGATGACGAAATCCGGCGCTCATTTGCTCGTCTCCCCAAGACTACCCCCTACATCTGGCGGAACAAATGGGCATACGCCCGGCTTACCGGCTGCACCTTGCCGCCGCTGTGGAATTCCACCCACAATTTACCCATCAGGTCATGCCGAACCTGGGCGATGGCGGCGACCCGCACCATCACGCCGCGATGAATGCGCCAGAAGGCTTGCGGGTCGAGACGGCTTTCCAGTTCCTTGAGCGTGGTGCGGATCAGCCATTCGCCGGCTCCGGCGCGCACCAGCGTGTATTTGTCGGCGGCTTCGAAGCTATCGACCTCTTCCACGGCAAGCAGGCGTACCGTGTCGCCCGCGCCGACGCGCAGCCAGCGCAGTGTTTCGACGGCGGGGCGGGCATTCAATTGCGCCAGCAGTTCGCGGGCCAGGCGGGCCGTGGCGTCGGGCGCCGGCACGGCGGCACGCAGGCGTTGCAGGGTTTTCGCCAGGCGCGCCGCCGTCACCGGCTTGAGCAGGTAATCGAGAGCGGCCCGCTCGAAGGCCTCGATGGCGAATTCATCGTAAGCGGTGACGAACACCACCCGGCACGACACGTCGAGGCGCGCCGCCACCTCCAGGCCGGACAGCCCCGGCATGCGGATATCGAGAAACGCCGCGTCGGGGCGCAGCCGTTCGATTTCCGCCAAGGCGCTGCTGCCGTCGCCGCACTCGGCGACGATCACGGCATCCGGCGCGGCTTCCGCCAGCAGGCGGCGCAGCCATGACCGTAGCGGCGCTTCGTCGTCGGCGATCAGGAGGCGCATGAGGGTTTCTCCAAGGGAATGACCAATATCGCCGCCACCCCGCCGCTGGGACTTTCCCGCAGTTGCAGCGTCGCCGCAGCACCGTAGCGAGACGCCAACCGGGCGCGCACGTTGGCGAGGCCGATGCCGTGGCCGGCGCAGGTTGCGCCCAACCCCAGGCCGTTGTCGGTCACGGCGATTTCCAGGCTTGTGCCGTTGCGCCGGCAGGTGACGAGCAGTGCGCCGCCTGCCGGCTTGGCTTCCAGGCCGTGGCGGAGGGCGTTTTCCACGAGTGGCTGGAGCAACAGCGGCGGCACGCGGATGTCCCCGATCTCCGGGGCGGCGTCGATGCGCCACTGGAGCCGCTCGCCCATGCGCAGAGCCATGATCCCCAGGTAGGCGCGGGTAAAATCCAGTTCTTCGGCAAGCGAGGTGTCTTCGCGATTGCTGCGTTTGAGCGCCACCCGCAGCAAGGCGCTGAGGTCGAGCAGTAGCGTGCGGGCAGCGGCGGGATTCTCGTCGATCAGGCCCACCGCGTTGGAGAGCGTGTTGAACAGGAAATGCGGCTCGATCTGGGCTTGCAGCAGGCGCAATTCGGCACGCGCGGCGAGCGCCTCGTGCTCCATGCGGCGCAGGCGCTCGTTGCGCGCCTCGGCCTCCGCTTCGACGAGACGGCTGTGCGCATAAAAATAATAAGCGGCGATGGCCCCGAAGAACACCGCCCCGGCGGCGGAAATCTCCGCTGCCTGAGGATAGTTCTCCATCACCTCGGCGAGCGTCAGACCGTTGCTCCAGGTAGCGAGCGCGAATCCGACGAAACCGCCGAGCGGGATGCCCAGCGCCGTTTCCAGCAGCCCCGGCTTGGTACGGCGGCGCAGCATGCACAGGCCGCGAATGGTGAGAAAAATCGCCAGCCCGAGGCATTGCGAATAAATAAAATCGACGCGAAAGTTCTGCACATTGACCGCCGCCAGGAACAGCGCAATGGCGCTATTGCCGAACACGACGAAAAGCGCTTCCTGAACGAAACGGCGTGGACTGTCGGGGTGGGCGGGGGGCGTCATGGTGTGGATTTTACTCCTTGGAATTATCCTAAGCCCGGATTGGCGCCTGGATAGGGTTGTAGGTCGGGTTTCAACCCGACATGCCGGGCTAAAGCCCGGCCTACAGCGGTTACAGCGCGTAGCGCCACTCCACGAACGCCATGCTGGATTGCGGGGAATGGGCATAAGCCGAATCGGCGGCGCCGCCGAGACGGCGCAGACCGAAGCCGACGCGCTGGCTGGCGCCCTGCCAGGCCGCGCCGATGCTCGTCACCAGCCCGCCGTCGCGGGGGGTGGAAAGCCATTCCAGATAGGTTTTCCAGTTTTCCGCATCGTAGGAAATACGCAGCAGGAGATTCTCGCGCAACAGGTTGGGCAGCGTGAAAGCCCGGCTCGACCAGGCCAGATTGGCGTTGATCCATTCCGCCGGCATCTTACCTGCCAGGGCGCGCCGGCTGGCCGTCAGGGTGTCGAGGCGCTGCCAGTCGGCGCGTGTCCAGGCTTCGTGGTCGTACCATCCTTCGAGCAGCACGCCAAAGCCGGAAGCGCCCGTCCACTGCGCGCCGGCGACGCCCTTGAAGCCCGGCCCGGCGTTGCTTTCCCGCAGCGGATCGGTGGCGGCGAGCAGCGCGCCGGGATTCTCGGCCAGGGCGTCGAGGGTGCGCCAGCCGCGCTGCTGGTAGAGGGCCGCCGCATACAACGACCATTCCTCGCCGACCGCACGCGCAAAGCCCAGCCCGGCCTCCAGGCGATGGCGGCGCGAGGCCCGGGCGACGCCATGAAAATCGTTGCCGCCGAGCAGCGCATAGCCGTTGGCAGCGATACCCGGATCGTCGCGGTCGTTATCGGCGGCCCCGTAGCCCGGATTGCGCCACACCACCGTCAGCGAAGTCGCCCCGGAATAGCGCTGCCAAGCCAGCAGCGGCACGCCTTCCTGCGGTGGGGGATTGAGCAGGCGGCGGTTTTCGTGCTGGACCACATCGAGCGGGCGAAAGCCAAAGCCGACGCCCCACGCCAGGACTTTCTTGCCCACCGTGTAGCCGCTGCCCGGCGCAATTTCGCCGTCGTAATAAAGCTGGTTGAGAATGCCGCGCTGCTGCGGGATTGCACCCTCGCGTGCCGCGTTGCGCAAGGTCGCTTGGGCATCCAGTCCGCCGTCGCGGTAACGCAGTTCCAGGTCGCTACGCAGGGCGCGATGCTGCGGCGCGACCAGCGGCGGCGCCACGTAATACGCGCTGCCGGTCGCCGCGCCGCGCCATTCCGGGGCAAGCGCAAGGGTGGCGTTAAAGTCGCCGGCGGCGGCATTCAAGGCGAGCAGGAGTAGCCCGGATGAAGCGTAGCGGAATCCGGGAAAGCCCTTCATCACCACCCCGCCAAGCTATTGCGCACCAGCGCCGCCGGGTTGAAAAATGCGTCGGGCGTGTCCTTGGGGGTGATGGACTGGTAATGCACCACGGTGCGGCGGTTGGTCTGGATGTCGTCGTGGAGGGTCATGGACGTGACGCGCAGTTGGCCGTCCACGCGATTGATTTCGAAACGCGCCTCCTTGGCGCGCTTGCCGGAATTGACGTAAAGATCGGCCTTGCGCGGCTGCTTGTCGGCTTTATCGAGATACAGTTCGACGCGGGCGTAGGTCGTGCCGGGGCGGGTCGCTGCGAGGTCGAGATGCAGGCAGCGATGGCCGTCGATTTCCGTCTCGCCGACCACCTGGCCGTCGTAATCCTCGCCCCAGGCCATGCTCGCCACGTCGCCGACAGCCGCCTCGCCCAACAGTTTCTGGCTGGCGGTGATGCGGAACGGACGCTGGGTATCGGGCATCAACAGCCAGAACTGCTCGGCCAGCATCAACACCTTCTGGCCGGCTTCCAGCGGCGATTTCATCAGCACCAGCGAGCGCCGCCCCGGCTTGACGTAGACGGTGTAGCGGCGCTCCTTGTCGAGCGCGCCGTCGCGGTACAGCTCCACCAGCGTCTCGACCCGCACCGCTTGGGCGGGAAGCCGAAAGGCATCGGCCTTTTTGAGGAGCGCGGCGACTTCGGCATCGGCGTGGGCCAAGCTGCCGAAGATCAGCCCGATGAGGAGAAGTGCAGGACTGAGGGCTGGGGACTGAGGACTGAGTAAGGATGCTGCAATCCTTGCCATCCCCCGCAATTTCCGGCGCAAGGCGTTCGTGAAGAGACACCCCACCTCAGTCCTCAGTCCTTGCCCCTCAGTCCTGTCCTTAAACATGTCCCAATGCCTCCACGATAGGTTTGGCAGCAGCCTTGCGGCTGACGAACCAGGCTGCCGCGACGCACAGCGTCGCGATGAGGGCGGCGGTGGCCGCGTAAATGGCCGGATCGGCGTAAACCTTGAGCGGATAGCCTTCGGAGCGCCCCGGCGGAGGCGGCATCTGGAGATCCATCCCGAGCAGGGCGAGCGTGACCAGCGCCGCCAGCGCCATGCCGATGAGCGCGCCGAGAGCGCCGATCAACGCGCCTTCGCGGGCGAATTGCGCGACGATCTCGCCGGGCAGGGCGCCCAGGGCGCGCAGCGTGCCGATTTCGCGGGTGCGCTCGACCACCGCCATCGACAAGGTATTGGCGACCGAGAAGAACACCAGCACCGCGATGATGATCCCCAGCAGGCCGAAGATGCGGTTGTACAGGGCGCGCACCGAGGCGTAGTAGAACGCCTGCTCCCACCACGGCTTGAATTCGTGGCCGGCATCGCGGGCGCGCCACTCGCCCAGCGCGGCGGAGGTGGATTCGGTGTCGTCGAGATACACCGCCAGGGTGCTGACCTTGGCGGTCGCCAGCAGTTTTTGCACCGCCGCGAGGGGCGCGTAGACGAGGCGCTTGTCGATCTCCGGCCAGCCGGTGGTGACGACCCCCGCGACTTCCACGTCGATGGCGTTCATGCTGCCTTCGCTGGTGGCGGCGAGCAGGGTGAGCGCGGCGCCGGGGCGGGCCTTGAGGCTTTTCGCCAGCGCCGCGCCGAGCACCACCCGCGGCGCGCCCGGCTCGGCACCGCCGAACAGCTCGCCCTCGGCAAGCTTGAGGAACACCCCGCGCGCGGCGCCCTCGCCGCGCGCATCGGCGCCCAGGCCCATGAACACCAGGGATTTGTCACCGTTGGAAATCAACCCGGAAAAATTCAGGCGCGGCAGCACCCGCGTCACGCGCGGGTCTTTTTCCAACGCGGCAATCAGCGCCCGGTAATCGGTCAGCCCGTATTGCAGCGGCGTTTCCTCGTCACGCTGGAAAAAATCGCGATGCGCCACGCTGAAATGGCCGAATTCGCGCGCCGACCCCTCGCGCAGCGAATCGTAGGTGTATAGCGCAAAACCGCCGGCAATCATCACCGCCGCCGCACCGAGTGCCGCGACAATCACCGTCGCCAGGGAACGACGCCGGTTGCGCAGAATGTTGCGCCAAGCATAGCGGAGTAGTTCGAGTTGGGTGTTCATAGGGTTCCTTTTTGATTCAGTTTCGTAGCCCGGATGGAGCGCAGCGCAATCCGGGGCCGCCGACAGGCGGG
>JAGXQV010000208.1 GCA_018336195.1 Sulfuricella sp.
ATTGCGCATAATGCCTATTATACAAAACCGCTCACAGGCACGATTTTTGACGTGTTTCAAGGTATTGGAAAAATAGCAAAAGGCGTTTTCAACATTGCTGCAAGAGATGTTGCCCTCTTTGGGAATTTAATGTGGTCCATGTTTTTCCCTGGGTGTGAATTGCGCTTAATGATCAATCGCCGGCAAAGATGTTACTGGTAACAAAAAGAGGCCTTCCATGAATGTCTACCCCACGATCTGGCACCTACGACGCGAAAGTTTCGACGAGTTAAGGCAGCGCACCCCTTTAGCGCCGGGTGAGGTCGCCGATTGGCTTGGCCGCCAGCCGGGGGCGGCTCGGGCGTGGCGGGTCAATATGCCGCACTACGTGCGGGAAGCGCTCATTCTTCGCGGCGGATGCCTTGAGGCGATCGGGCCAGTCTGGAAAGGGTTTTTCATCCATGGGGAATACATTTGGACGCCATGCGGCAACCATTTCAGGTTTTGCGAACTTGAAGGCTTACAGACGTATTTTGCCCTGCTCCATGCACTGGCCCCCAGAACCTACGGGGCTTTGCATCGCAACAGGCCGGAGATGGACGCAGGGAGGGTTTTGCATGGGAAACAGCTACAGCATCAGGTGACGACAAGCGCCAAGGATTGCGCTGCCACATCCGGTTAACTGCCCGCTTGGCTTGCATTACCGGCCGCATCCATGCGGCCGGTGAGGGGTATTGCAGGTGTTACGTGTCACGCTTCCACATCAGGGCGCATCATCACAGATATCGAGACGGCGCTCGATACGATTGATGCGGTCCCGCATCTTATCAACGATGTGCCGGTCATCCACGATTTCCGAATAATTAAGTGACTGATCGCGGGAAATGCGTGACAAGCCGCTTTCGATGTATGAAAGCCTTGACAGAATTTCATTATCACGATCCCTTGAGGCGGATTGCTCGGCCTGAATGCGCTTAAGCAATTCAAGCGTCAAGTTTTCAATATTATCGGCCATTTGCGTTACTCCTAACGGATTAAAAACTGTGACTACTTGAGTTTGGCAATCTGCCCTTTCAGGCCGGCCACTCTCTTGCGTTCAGACTTGAGTTCGGAAAGCAAATGTTCGTTACGTGTTTTTTCCTGCTGTAACGTTTCGCGTAACGCTTCAAACTGCGTTTGAAGTAACGAAAGCTGCCCACGCAAGGCGTCATTAACGCTGGCATTTTCGTTATGTGTCTCATGTGAAACACTGGCGTCAACCGCAACAGGACTGGAGTCAGACTGCCAAGTAACGCGGGGCTTGAGACCCTGGGCGCGTTTCCTGGCACGGTAAGCGGCCTGTCTCTCCGCATTTGACATAGCGTTACCTGTTGCGATCCTGCCGCGCTTCCCGAAGAAGTCAACCGTTGACGAGTCAGAGGGGTGTTTCATTCTCAACCTCGTTTTTGTTTAACGTAACTATATCGTAACGCATAACAAATAAAATTCAAGGGGGTTTTGAATAAATCGTTACTGTAACGATGAGGCCAGTGCCCACCCGCACCCCGCACGGGCCTACGGCCCGCACGGGTGCGGTTGGGTCATCAAAGCTTTTGGGGAAGGGTTTGAAACTGGGAATTGCCTTTCGGCCAGGAAGCAGGCGCTTCCGGGATCGGATACTCGAAAGAATCGATAGACGAAGACGGGGATAATTTAACTTTGTTATTAGATGCAACATCCTTGTCCTTGGCGTTTTCGGGCTTGCGGTAATAGGGATCAAAATCTCGGGTGAAAACGCGGTACCGGCAAATGCTATCAGCGGCAGGATATGGGGTTCCCTGGTGCGTGTAACAAACGCACCTGGTTTTACTGGCAATGCAACCGGCGAGATTAGGCATAGCTGCAACAACGCGAATTTCATCATAAGCGGGAGCGGATTCGGGCCGGGCTTTAACCCTGGGCTCGAAGTCGGCAGGTAAATTCTGCCGCTTAGACTGACCCATTCCCCCGCTTGCAAGGTCCGCAGTCACGGCAGGAATCGGCGCGGATTCTATATCCGCAACGGCATTATTACTAATGCGCGTATACCCATACCAAACTCCCAAAATAATGCTGAGGGCCAAGAAGGGCAAAATATACAACTGAACAGGAATTTTAAACTTGGGCTTGTGGTGAATCTCGGCGCTCTTATAAGCGCTCATAGCGTCTCTGGATAAAACGTAACGGGATCTAATGCCAGAACCGAGGCGTGAGGGATCGTTTTGGCACTCGGCCCATTCCGTGCGCCACCGGCCGGCAAATGTTTGATGGACATGAACGTGACGAGTAACAAGCCGCCGGATATTCGGATCAATCAACATAGGAGATTGAGTAATCAGAATGAAATCGAGCCCTCTATGGCGGTGAGTCTCAAGCGCCTGAATAGAAGCGGGAGGCGTGAGGCCGGACGACCGAGGGCGCCAATAGGTTTGACACTCATCGACCACGATCAGCGCACCATCAGGAACAACCTCATGCCATTCAAGAGGGTCAGTCAAAGTATCGTGTGGAATATTAAGGGTAGGGATGCCCGTAACAAGTAACGGCCTGGATGTGTCCCGCTTGAGAAGCTCGGCGACAACTTGCAGGGTTTTGCCCGAACCGGGAGCGCCAGTTATTAGGGTTATCATCTGGGCAGCACTCCAATCTTAGTCACGGCCTTTAACGCAATGCGAACGGTATAAGCAGAAATTAAAATGGAAACCGCAGAACCAAAACCGGCCATATTGGCTATCTGACCGGGCGCGCCGGTCAGGCTACCAGATGCGGCATTCAACTGGCTGATTATCGAGCCGCCGATTGCCGATAAGGCAGCATAAGATATATATCCGATGCCGAGAGAGAACACAAAGCGCATGGCGGCATACTGGAAAACACCGGCAAGCAAAGGAGCAAACAGAATCATAAAAACCCCCAGTTACATGAAAACAATCGCTAACGCGGAGATCAGGGCCATGGATATAACAAAAGGACGAATGGCGGTAGCAAACCCACAAAGAAGATCGTAAGGGATTTGAAAAGAATGACCCAAGGCGGTAAAGGAAACAGGAGCAGGACAGGACGAGGAGACGGAAGAGGGCGAAAAGTCGAGCTGAGGCGCGTAATTCTGGAGGACAGGGGTTTCGGGTAATTGGCCCTGGGTCGCACAACCCAACGTTTCGGGATGATCCCGGCATTGATCGGGCATTTCCTCTGCCGGGGTCTGGATGGAGGGCGCAACCGATGGCCCTGTTGTTACCGTCGTGGTTTGAGATCCAGGGATCGGATTTCCTTGCGGGTCTAATTGCGGGGGCGACGTGGTGCGCCGAATGGGTGTGTCCCGAACCTCTATCTGGTCGGGATTGTTAACGGGGTCCGGCTGAGTGAATTCACGGCGCCAATCATCTTGAATCGTGCCGCCATCGGGCTGGGGAATAGGCACTCCCGGCGAGGTTTGAGGGGCAGGTAAATCTATCTCGGGAATCGGGTCAGGCCAGACCTCATCAGGGATAGGGTACTGAAAGGGCTTGTTTGCTTCGTCAGGGGGTAAGTCGGAAGGCGGGGTCCATCCGTCCCAAGGCAGACGCAAAACACAATCACCTGTTTCGGAATTACAGTCAAATATCGGGGGTTTATGACCAGGAGGAATACTTCCCTCAGGAACGAATCCACAAATCTCAGATGTACATTTCAATCCACCGGAACCGGAAACCATAGTCCCGCACGAAACCCAGCAGCCCCCGCCCTCGCAGCCACCGGAGCCGCAAGGTTGCCCACCACCTTCAAAGCACCCGGAGGCATGCGATCGAGCAGAAAGCGCCGCCGCGCAGTCAGTCGGTTGAGGGCCGTAAACCTGATTCGGTTGCAATTCACCATTTCCCGGCTCATTGGGCCACAGGAACAAAGGAATGCCAGCAGCGGGCGGCAACCAGGGGGGGATAAGCGGGATAATGTTAGGCGAAGGCTTCGGTAGCCGGATTTCTGGCTCGTTAGGGAATCGCGGATCATTCGCGGGGAAACGTAACGGGACTTTAACGCTATTGGGTTCGTCAATAACCGGGGGGCGAGTTACGGGATTGTAAGGCTGATTTGAAGCAGGCCGGGAGGGGTCATAAGGGGGTGCTCGTTCCAGTTCGAGCCGTTGCGTTCCAGGCGGGGAATATGCGGAGGGTTTCCAATTTGTTAAGGGCTCGTAACCGTAACAGGTTGCGGGATTAACGAAACAGAATCCAAGCAGCCCCAAGCACAGCCAGCAGGTAAGCGAGCGCATACAAGTCAATCCCCAGCGTCATGTCGGCCCCCAAGGTTCCGGGAGGTCCAAACGGTATTAATGACCATGCGAATAGCCCAAGCCACAGCCCAAACCATAACAATCAACCAAGTGATTTGACTAATATCGGACATGGTTATGGTCTGGGGAGTCAACAAATAAGATGACTCCCCAGACTGACACACGCTGGGCCTGACATACATCACGCCGCCAGACCTAGCGCAGCCGATCATCAGTGAATGACGCGACGAAGGAAGGAAATGACGGCGGCCGCAACGACCACCAGGAGGATAACGCCCCCAATAGTCGTAACATCAGCGGACGCATCAGTGAGCGCGGTGGTGACCCCGGCCGGTACAGCGGCGAAGACCGAAACGGGGGCCAGCATCACAAGAGACAAAAGAAGCTTACGCATGGTAACAACCTCATTAAACCCGGTAAGCGGACCGGGGAGCCGTTTCGGCAATACGCCAGAAATTACAAGGACCGCGAACAATCCTCACAAAGTAAATCATCGATTGGTTTTGGTTCGTGACAAGAGGGGCACAAATCCGAAACCTGCAAATCGGCATCGAAATCAGGAGCAACAAAATTGTTGACCTCTGTCAGCCGACGCCGATTGGAAATTACATCAGCCATATAATCAACGCCCTTACTAACCGCGTAAGGGACCAAGACCAACCCACCCACCGAGGCAACATCGACCGCGAGACCCGTTAAGGCCGTTAATACCGGTTGAAGAATCGGGCTGGCCATAAAATTACGCCGCCGCCTTGATTTGCAGGTGCGGTTGAGCGCGAGCAAGAGCGGCTTTCAAAGTGTCCTGAAGCTGAGACAGCGGCAACAGGGGGGCGAAACCTGAAAGCTGCAACCGGCCATCACGAACGGTCAGTTGAAATGGAGAAACAAAATAATGACCGGCCCGGTAACTAAGGGGATTGCCCCGGTCATCCCGGTTAAGGAAGAAATCAGCGGGGGTTGGGTAAGCCCGTTCATTGCCTTGTTCGTCGAGTTCAAAAACATAGCCGGTTTGAATGTAAAAGGAGCCGCTACCGTCTTTCTTTTTCATGGTGCGGAATTGGTCAGTAGGGAAATGTACACGAATCATAATATTCACCTTGTCGTTGTTAATAATTGCGCCCGTACTCAGGGCTTTCAGTTTGCATTATGCAGCCATCTTAATAATAACCATCGGGCTCTTCTTGTTGCAAAACCGCGTCATCATATTATAGAGCGTCATCTTCCGCGCCCTCCTCACAAGCACCATCATAATCAAATGCTTCAACAGCAGAAATGGACGACTCGCCAATATCAATCAAATGGCGTACATACTGCATCTCCATCTCAATATCCGACATTGCTGAAACCAGTCCCTCGTTAACCCCTTCTAACTCCGTAATGTTTTCACGCAACTCGGCTATAACGCCCTCTGGTGAACTCCAGTTCCTCCATCCGTTGACATCCACCTCCATGCACTCCTTGTCAAGACTCGTCCCCTCAACATTTATGTCTAACATTTCAGACCTCCCGGCGCATACACATTTCTTCGGCCTTGTATACCTGTTAAAACGCAGTAAAAGACTGGTGATAGGACGCTTCTATCCTTTCGTAATTCTCCCAGGCCTCGTTCAGCCTGACCCACATTTCATTTGAAGCTTCATAATAGGCGTGATCCTGCTCTTGCTGCTCTTGTTTGATGTCCTGGTAAATCGCATGCGCGGCATCAAGGTCATTGCGCCATTCGTCATAATCTTCATAAAGGGTTTTCATGCGACATTCCTTAGATCAGCCCAGCTTTTGGCTAAGGTAACTTCAATAATCTTACGACGAAGATGGACAACGTTACCGGCGGAAAAGTCGGCATCACCTAGACCGGAAGCGCGAAGGATTTTTAGGTTCCTGTACCACGTTGGCCTGCTTGTTATGTTTTGGGCTCTTTCCCAGCCTTCGGATTTAATGAGGCACCATAAGGCATAAGCAGAACGTCCCTGGCCGGGAGTGGGGGCAGCAGATATACAGTTTTCAAGTAGTTCGTTGTCGGTTTTCACTTCACACCCCCCGAGCATGCGCCCGAAGTAATTTTCCCAAAGGTTAACAAGATATGATTTGGTAAAGGTGTACCAGGGTTCAGCACGTAGGAAGAATTCACGCCCTAGTCGTAATTCGAGACGTAATAAACGGGAGGCTTGGTCAAGTTCGGCGTCGCTATATCGCCGACCGTCGTAATCTTTCTTTTTCATGAGGTAAGAAAGATGGGGGCCTTTTGCATAGGCTTTGCCCGCTTGCAAACGGGACTTTGCGGACCAGTAAACGGTGTCCCCTGCTTGGTT
>JAGXQV010000209.1 GCA_018336195.1 Sulfuricella sp.
CCCCCGCCAAACTCGCGCACAAGGACACCGACGCGCGCTGGACGAAGAAAGGCGGACAGAACCACTACGGCTACAAGAACCACATCAACGTGGACAAGGACACCAAGCTCATCGCCGCGCACGCCACCACCCCCGCCAGCGTGCATGACAGCCAGACCTTCGAGACCGTGTTGCGTGATGCCGACACGGGCGGCAAGGGAGTCTGGGCGGACAGTGCCTACCGGGGACTTCTATAATTGGGTGTCGTTGTGCGCTGCCGCGCTTCGCCGACTTTGAGATCAGCTTGGGGAGGAAGCCTCATTCCACCCGCTTCGGCGGATGGTGTATGAGCTGCGTGGCAGAATGATGGCAATATACCCTTGGTGCGTCAAGAAAGTCGCCCCTGGTTGTGCAAATATTATTTTCTGTAAATGCAGATATTTATCAACGTGTTGAACGTGTTTCTCGGGGGCCGTGGAACAGGCATCTCCAGCCCGGTTACCCGCCCGACACATTCCGCAAGCCATTCTCAACAAGATCAGCGTAAACGGCAATGATGCAATTGCATCATGCGGCTGCATCGCAGGTGGCTCTTTTGCCTTGTTAGTGTTTACTCTCGCGGAGATGGGCGCGGGGTGACGATGTGCGCCAAGAGAAAGGCGGGGCGCTGCTTTCCGGGCAGTGTCTTGGATTTTACGCCGCCCGCAACGCCTCCACGATATTCAACCGCGCCGCCCGTAGCGCCGGCAGGAACCCGCCCAACAAGCCCATCAGCACGGCGAAGGCCAGCGACTGGACGACGATGGCGGGGGTGAGGGTGAAGCTGAAGGCCAGTTCGGAGAAGGTCTGCCAGTTCATGGTGGAGAGCGTGAGGAATTGCATGGTTGACGCCAGCGCGAGGCCCGCCGCGCCGCCGGCGAGTCCTAGCAGCACCGCTTCGATCAGAAAGGCGGCGAGGATGCGGCGGCGGGGGAAGCCCAGGGCGCGCAGAGTGCCGATTTCGGCGGTGCGGCTGGCGACCGAGGCGTACATGGTGATCATCGCGCCGATAATCGCCCCCAGCGAGAAAATCACCGACAACACCATCCCCAGGATGCGGATGAATTTCGCCATCACTTCCGATTGCTCCGCGTAATACACGGTTTCGCGCTTGGCTTCGATAGTCAGGCGCGGGTCGCTTTCCAGTTCCTGCTTGAGCTTGTCGAAACTTCCCGTGTCGGCAAGGCGGAAGGTCACCGAGGAATACACAGGGCGGCGAAAAGCCTGGCGCATCTGGTCGGCATCGCCCCAAATCTCCGAATTGAAGCCGGTGCGCCCGGCGTCGATCACCCCGACGATGGTCCATTCCCGTTGCCCGAATTTGAGGCGCTCGCCCAACCCCACGCCGCTGAAACGTTCGGCGATGGCGCGCCCCACCACGATTTCCGCTGTGCCTGCGCGGAACAGGCGTCCCGCCAGCAATTTCGCCTGGGGGCGCAGCGCCAGACCTTGCGCGGTGGTGCCGCGTATCACCACATTGGCGGGCGCCTTGTCGGCGCTCTTGAGGAGCGTGATGAGCACCACCAGTTCCTTGCTGACCATGCGCTGCCCCAGCCCGTCGTAGGCGATTTCCCCGCGGCTTTCGACGATCGCTGCCTGACTGCGCTCCACGCCGCTTTGCACCTCGGTCTGCGAGGATTTGCGGATCACCACCACATTGTCCGGCGCGCCGGTTTCCTGAAGCGTTTCGCGCAAGCCCGCCTCCAGCATCAGCACTGTGGCGAACACATACACCACCAGCGCCATCCCGCCCGCAGTGAGCAAGGTGGTGAGGCGGCGCGCCCAGAGGTTGCGGAAGATATAGGAAAGGGTCATGGGGAAGGCAGGGTTAAGTGTTTAGTGTTTAGTGTTTAGTGTTAAGTGTTTAGTGTTTGGTTTGTGGGTGTCGCGCTTGGTGCAACGGGATGGGGTAATCATGCGCGAAGCGCATTCCGAAACTCAACACTAAACACTCAAAACTAAACACTGCCCTTTTCACCCCACGCTCCGCAACCCGTCCACGATTTTGACCCGCGCCGCGCGCCAGGCGGGGATCGCCGCTGCGGCGCAGGCGATGGCGAGCGCGGCCAGCCATTGCATGGCGATGGTGGTGTCGGAAACCAGAAATACCGGGAGGAAGGCTTCCATTTCCTTGGCGAAAGCGCGGGCCACGGGAAAAGTCAGGGCCACGCCAAAGGCGCCGCCGAGCGCGCAGATCGCCAGGGATTCGGCAAAGATCAGCGCGGCCAGGAACCCCGGTCCGAAGCCCAGCGCCTTGAGGGTGGCGTATTCGCCGCTGCGTTCGCGCGCCGCCATTATCATGGTGTTGGCCATCACCGCCATGATGATGGCGATCACCACGAACGACACCACTTCTATCGCCATTACGATGGCCCCGGTCATCGCCACGAAGCCCTGCTGGAAGGCTTTTTCGGTCTCGGTGAGGGTTTCCGCCAGGGAATTCTTGAAAACCCGGTCGATGTTCCGCGCCACCTGCGCCGAATCCTGCGGGTTGTCGATGCCCACCATCAGCCAGCCGACGTAGCCGCCGCGACGCGGCATGGACTTGCGCACGGTGTCGTCGAGCAAACTCCAGTGGAACATGAACTGGCTGGTGTCGGTGTTGGGTTTGGCGCCGTCGTAAATGGCGCGCACCACGAAGCTCCAGGTGCCGGGAAAGATCGTCCCGCGTAGCGGCACCACGTCGCCGACCTTCCAGCCGAAACGCTTGGCGAGCTTGCGCCCCACCACCGCGCCCTGCTTGTCGCGCAGGAAGGCTTTGCGCTCTTCTTCGGCAATCACGAATTCCGGATAGAGATTGAGGAAATGCTCGCCGTCGATGGCGAAGTTGGGGAAGAAATTCTTCTCCTCGATGTAAATCCCGCCGAACCAGGTGGCGTAGCCGACCTCGTGCACACCCGGCACCTGGCGCACCTTGTCGGCGTAATGGAGCGGCAGGAAAAACACCAGCGACACGCTGTTGCGGGTAATCAGGCGCGAATCGGAAGCGGCATCGACCCCGGCGTGCCAGGCATCCACCACGGTGCGCAACAGGCCGAAGGAGAGAATCGCCACGGTCAGACCGAGCACCGTCAGCCCGGTGCGCAGCTTGTGGCGGAAGGCATTCTTGAAAGCGAGGCGGAGAAGCTGGAAGAGCATGGCCGGTGGCGGAACGCGGCTTCAGCCTTGGGGTGGGGCGGCAAGAAGTGCTTTGAGCGTGGAAATTCTTTCCTTGATTTTATCGGCACTGATCCGGTCGCCGAGTTTTTCCAGCACCGGCAAGACTTCCTGCTCATGGAGACGTAGCGCTGCGGCGAGTTCACCGCGCGACTGGAGGATGTCGGCGATTTTGCTGCGTGCCACCGCCGCTGAGCGCAGGTCGCCGAGTTTTTCATAGACCGGCAGTACCTCCTGCTCGCGGATGCGTAGCGCGGCATCGAGTTCGCCGCGAGCTTGCAGGATGTTGGCGATTTTGCCGCGTGCCACCGTTGCCGAGTGCACGTCGCCGAGCTTTTCAAAGACCGGTAGCACCTCCTGTTCGAGGATGCGTAGCGCGGTATCGAGTTCGCCGCGAACTCGCAGGATGTCGGCGATTTTGCTGCGGGTCACTGCCGCTTCACGCAGGTTGCCGAGTTTTTCGAAGACCGGCAGCACTTCCTGCTCATGGATGCGCAGCGCGGTATCGAGTTCGCCGCGTGCCACCAGGATGTCGGCGATCTGTCCTCGGGTCACCGCCGCCGAGCGCAGGTCGCCAAGCTTCTCGAAGGCTGGCAATTCCTCCTGCTCACGGATGCGTAGCGATTCTTCGAGTTTGCCAAGGCTACGGTACAGTTCGGCCATTTCGTCGAGCAGGGGTAGGCGGATGTCATCGGGAGGTGGTGGTTCGCTATCGAGATAGGCGCGCAGGGTGGCGATGCGTTGGCTACGTTCGGCCAGCGAGCGGGTGTCGATGGGGCCGCGTTGCGGGGTGATGTCCGTCGGCACGGGCGCGTCTTCCACCGTGAAGGAAAACACCCCGGCGCGCCATGCCCACAGGTCGGGGGCGAGCCGCGCCAGGCGGCCCAGCGGTTCGCTGCGCAGCCACAGCAGCAGGCGCGCCGGCACGTCGCGCGCCACGGCTTCGCGGCGGACGTTGAAGGTTTGCCAGCGGGTGTCGTCAAACCAGCTTTCGCCGCCTAGTACGTGGATGGCCGGGTGTTGCGCGGCAAGCTGCCGGAGATCGGCCTCGGCGGCGGCGAAATCGGGGTGGGTTTCGGGAGTCAGCCTGAGTTGGGCCGGGGCAAGCCCCTCACCGGTCAGCACCGCATCGAGGCGCTCGATCAGCGCGTCGCGATAGGTTGCGTTGCTGTATTCGCAAATCAGCAACTGGAAGCGGCTGCCGAAGCGCAAGTCCTTGACCAGTCGCTGGAAGTCGGGAACATGCTGGGGGCGCAGATCGAGCGCGGCGAGATGGCGCGCGTGGTTGAATTGGAAGGCGGAGTCGTTGGTCACGGTCGGTTTGTCGGTCATTTTGAGTTACCGTGATAGGGCCGGGCGAAAATGTAGATGGGTGAAGCGATAGCACGCCCATCATGTTGAAGATTATCCGTATTGTTGTTTGACGGGGGCACTACGCTTCACCCGCCCTACCCCTACCGCTGGTTAATGAACTTATCCAGAAGTTTCTGATTGCGTTCCAGCTTACTTTCTTTTTCGGCGCGATCTTGCTCGTCGACGGCCCGGACATAGCCTTCCAGCCCGTGTACCACCGGATGGCTGCGCCGCCAACTGCCGTCGTTGTATTCGAGGAGGGCGAGGTCGTAAAGGAGCTTACGGGTGCGCTCGTCGTTGCCGCCATGCACCGGGTCGCGGTCGATTTTGGCGAGCAGGGTGTAGTCATCCGGTTCCAGAAACCGCCGGTATTCGGAGGCGAGTTGCTTGATCGCCGCTTCCACCGTTGCCGCGTCGATGCGCTCGCCTTCGGCGAATTCGCAGCACAGCTTGAGCAGGCGCAGCATTTCGCGGGGGTGGCCGCCGCAATGTTCGACGATGCGCTCGATTTCCGGCTCTCCGGCAAACAGGGTGTGGTGGGCGCGCTTCAAAAGAATAGCGCGCATGGCCTTCCAGCCGGCGTCGCAGCGCGCGCCGTCGCGCTCGTAGAGCTTGACCATCGGCAGCACCAGGTCGGCGTCGAGCTTGCTGGTCAGGTTGCCCTCGTATTTCAGGCTGAGCGGGGCGGTATAAACGACGTGGGCGTCGATGGCGAGTAATTGCTCTGCGTCCTGCACGAAAAAGGCGCGGGTGTCCTCGCCGCGCAGTTTGTCGGTGCCATCCACCACGAACAGCACGCGCTTGGCCTTGTTCGCCGCCTCCAGTGCGCCCTCGGCCTGGCCCAGCAGGCCGTTGAAGGCTTGTGCGAATTCCCGGAAAGTGTTGCGGATGGTGCGCCGCATCGAATCCTTGTAGGTGGCGTTGGTCTTGAAGGCGACGGTGAACTTGGAGAACAGGTCGATCAGGAACGGCAGGCCACCTTTGACCTTGGCGCCGCTTTCGAACTTGGCGGAGAATTCCTGTGCCTCTTCCGAATTCAGCACGCGCTCGCAAAACCACTCTTCGAGTTTCTTCAAGGCATCCGGTGCGAGTTCGATCCCGCTCTTTTCCAGGCTTTCTAGCAACGCCTTGGCCATCGCCATCAGGGTGTCGGCGTATTGCAGGTTGTGCAGGTCGAGTTCGTTGGTGATGTCGACCTCGACCACCAGGTAGCGGCCGGGGCCGCCGAGATGTTTGGCGTAATGCCGCAGTTCGGTGGTCTTGCCGCTGCCGGTGTGCCCGAAAAACAGGACATGCCTTTGCGTCGCCGGAAAGAAACGCCCGTCGCCCAAGTCCAGGCCGAACTTGCGCGCCAGCCGGTTGAGCGTCTGCCGGCTGCCGCGCGCTTCGCGCGTATCCACATAGCGCGGATCGTCTTGCTCCAGCGCTTCCTGGTATTCGATTTTTTGCAGGACTTCGAGGATGTGGGCAGGTGGCTGATATCCCATGATCTAACCTGGACAAAATGGATTGGCCGATTATAGCCCTCGCAGGGCGATTGCTCCAACGGATTGACCGGGTAAATGACTGGAGTATCGGGAAAAATGGCGGAGAATAGTGTACGGTCAATCCGCTCCGCATTGGGGCGGGGGAATGCGCGGTATCGGTATCGGGAACGCTTATATGATGAGAAGGTCGAATCCGTATGAAAACTACCATCCCACTATTCATGGCACTGCTGCTCGCCGGTTGCGCCTCCTACGACGGTCGCGGCCTGGCGCCGGGCAAGGCGCAACTCGCCGATGTGGTGCAAGCCATGGGCGAGCCGGCGCGGCGCTGGCAGGACCCCGATGGCGCCCTGCAGTTCGCTTATCCGCATGGGCCGATGGGGATGCATACCTACATGGTGTTTCTCGGCCCGGACGGCAGGTTGGTGCGCATCGCCAACGTCCTTGCGACGGAGAGCTTCGCCAAGGTACGGGAGGGCATGAGTAAGGCACAGGTGGAGCGCCAGTTGGGGCCATCGGCGGCGGGGTGGACGGTGTATTTCCCAAGACGCGACGAATTGGTGTGGGAATGGCGCTATTGCAACGACTGGAGCGAAATCGCGCGGTTCATGGTGCTGTTCGACGCCACGAAGGAAACCGTGCGTTCGACCATGAGCCTGACCGAAGCCCAGTTGGGGTTGTGCGGGAAAGGGCGTTGCGTGTGTTAACTGCTTAAACGGGAAGGAAAAAACTGAGAGTTTTCGGATGCTTTGTACTAGACTCTAATTGCGCCTTAAAGGGGTAATGGCAACTTTTCTTGAGGAACCAAAGCGATGGCCACGATTTCCGGATTGCAGTCACCTAATCCCTACTCCCAGCCTGTTTCCCGGGGCCGGGAGCTTTCTTCCCGCCCTTCGCATCCCGGCGGTTCACCTTCCGCGCTGGTTTATCATGCTGCTTACAGCCCCGACTGGATGCAGGCAGAACATGCAGCGCCGCCAGGCGACGCCGTAGCGGTATATGGCGCCAAAGGGGAATTGCATCAGCTTTCTCCCGCCCATGCTTCCGTCGGCGAACCGGCGAAATCCGAGGAAGGTGTGGTGGATCAGGTGACGTTTTCCTCCGATTTTCGGTGAGCTTTCAGTTCTGCCGGGAAGCGGAAAACCTTGAAAGGTTTTTCCCATGGCAGACCAACGAAACGAGTTGCGCTTCCCGGTGCATTGGCGCGTGGCGATTTTTCCCGAGGGCGCCGGGAAACCGTTCCATTTCGGTGAAACCTACGAGTTGTCGCCGGCAGGTGCCGGCATCTATTGCGACTACGGACAGCCGGAAAATACCACTTTCCTGTTGCACCTCGAAATTCCCGCGATGACTAAAGATGGGCATGGCGTAGACCTGGAAATTTCCGCGCGGGTGGTGCATTTGTCGCTGAACAGCCAGCACGGCTTCCGTATCGGCGTGTTGTTCAAGCAATTCAAGGATAACGGCAAGGCCTTGCTGGTGCAGGCGCTGACGCAACGTTTCCAACCCAAATAGCGCGGTGAGGTGCGAACCGCGTCCCGCATGGCTCGCTCAGAAGACCACCGCCTGATTTTCCAGTTCCTGCAACATGCTCAACACGTTGCTGGATTCCTTGGTGAGGGTGCGCAGCAAGGCGGCGATTTCGTTGTGCGGTACGTTGCGCTGGGCCGCCTCGATCAACTCGCGCCCCAAGGCGTGAAGGCGGCGATGCGGCTCTTCGAGCAGGTCGAACGCGGGAAGCCCCTGGAATTCCTGGCCGTGCCCGTAATACCAGCGCCCCAGCTTGCATTGGGTGTGGTCCAACTCGACCGAGAAGGTTTTCACCTGGTTGGGCTGCTGTTCCTCGAAAGTGTTGCGGACGATCTGGTCGATCAGCGATTTGCGCCAGTGGATGTGGTCGAGCTGGGCGATGTGGATCAGTCCGATGGGCATCCCCGACCAGCGCTGTTCCTTCCTGATGAAGGCGAGGAATTCCGCCATCGGTAGCGGCCTGCCCATCCAGAATCCCTGCGCCTCGGTGCACCCCGATTGCATCAGGAAATCATAGACCTCCGAGCTTTCGATCCCCTCGGCGACGATGCTGATGCCGAGCTTGTGGGCCATGCGGATGCTGGCCTGGACGATGGTGGTGGATTTGGGATTCTCCTGCATCCGCTGTACCAGTCCCCGGTCGATCTTAACCACCGCGAATGGCCACTGGCTGAGGGTGTCGATGGAGGAATAGCCGGTGCCGAAATCGTCCATCGCCAGGGTCACGCCCATCTCCACCAGTGAGTGGAGGCGCTCCTTCACCACCGGGTTGTCGTTGTGGAGGATGGTGGCCTCGGTGAGTTCGATTTGCAGGCGCTTGGGGTTGACCTTGTGGCCCAGCACGGCGTCGCGGATCATCGTGCTGATGTCGGGCTTCTCGAAATCCATCGAGGTGAGGTTGAAGGAGATGATCAGCGAGTCGTCGAGATCGTTGATGAGCAGCATGTCGGCGATCAGCTTGGGGAACATCGCACAGGCGATGTCGGTGACGAAACCGGTCTGCTCGGCCAGTGGAATGAATTCGCCGGGGCCGGTTACCGTCCCGTTGCGTCGATTCCAGCGCAGCAAGGCTTCCGCCCCGCATGGCTTGCCGGTCACCAGGGATATCTTGGGTTGGTAGTAATAGCAGAATTCTTCGTTTTTCAGGCCTTCCTGAATATCCTGCAAAACGATAGTGTTTGCTGTCATACCCCCTCCGTTGTTATTGCTGTTTTATGACGTCTGCATTGCGGCAAATATACTCCGCCTCCCGTGCCTTGACTAGCGGGGAGGAGGCGTTTTTGCAAGGAGGGAGGTGGGTCGTCCGGGCGTTACTCAACGGGGGCACGTTTGCCGGCTGCCAACGATGGGACGCAAGGTTATGGGAAGGGCGTCACCAGGGAAATGACTTTTCGTCCGTGACGGCGGTAGATATGAAAATCGCTGTCCAGGGTCAGAACGCGGCATGGCTCGTTCAACTCGGCGAGCCGAATCAGGCAGGCATCGGCCAAAGATGCAGGGACATTGTCATAACGCTGAAACAAGGCGCTTACGGCGGCAACTTCTTCACCCAGCGACATCGCCACCCGCACCACGCCACGCTCGATCAAGGCCAATGCCTTGGCCGGATCGAATCCGGCGCTGGCAAGCAGAAAGCAGGTTTCGGCGACGACCGCTTCACAGGTCAGAAACGGGCCGGGGGACTGGGCAAACTGCGCCGCAGCCCATTCGTGGTGATTGTCGTCCCGGCAGTGCAAGGCAACCCACGGGCCGGTATCCAGAATCAAATGCACGGACTAAACCCGCCCGAAAGAAGCCAAATGATCCGGGTTGGATGATAAATCCGTCGGCCCGCCGGCAAAGCAGCCAACCAGATCACCCGCCTGATCGAGCGCCGAGACGAAGGGAGTCGCCGACTTGCGTTGCCGCAGATAGAAATCCAACGCTCGCCGCACCAACTCGGACTTGCTCAGATGCTCTTGCGCACTGGCTTGAAGAATTTCGGCCTCAAGCTGAGGCGGGATTTTGATGGTCAAGGTATTCATGATTTAATAATACGCGCCGGCAGCGTGTATTACAATTCGGCTCTTTCAACGGGCCGGACGCCAACCGGCTTGCCCCGGATTTCAGGGCGCGCCTCCAACATTACAGCGTCTTGGAAAACCTCGGTTTGGCGTCCGCCGCCTGCTTGAGGTAGGCGTCGAAAGGCATGGCGATGTTGCGCAGGAATATCCGTCCCATGTCGGTGACGGCGATTTTGCCAGGGGTGAGCGTGACCAGGCCGTCCGCCGCCATGTCGGCGAGTTCCGGCAGTGCGTCGGCGAAATGCCGGTCGAAGTCAATGCCCCATTGCGCACCGAAAGCCGCCTTGTCGAGTTCCAGGTCGCACATGATGCGGGTGATGGCGTCGCGGCGCAGTTTGTCCTCATGGGTGACGCGCAGGCCGCGCTCGGTGGGCAGCTTGCCGGTTTCGACCAGGGCGTAATACTCGGAGAGCTTCTTGACGTTCTGCACGAACACCTCGTCGGTCTGGCTGATCGAGGAAGCGCCGAAGGCGTAGATGTCGCAATTCTTGTGGGTGGTGTAGCCCTGGAAGTTGCGGTACAGGGTCTTGGTCTGGCGTGCCTTGACCAGTTCGTCGTCGGGGCGCGCGTAGTGGTCCATGCCGATGTACACGTAGCCGGCGCCGTGCAGCTTGTCCATGATGAGCTGTTGCAGGGCCAGCCGCTCGGGCAGCTTGGGTAGGGCGGTTTCGTCGATCAAGGTTTGATGCTTCTTCATCCACGGCACGTGGGCGTAGTTGAACACCGCCAGGCGATCCGGGGCGAGGGCGACGATCTTGTCGAGGGTGACGGCAAAAGTCTCCACGGTCTGGTGGGGCAGGCCGACCATCAAATCGAGGTTGATGCTGGCGAAGCCTTCTTCGCGCATCCAGCCGAATACTTCGCGGATCAGGCTTTCCGGTTGCACGCGGTTGACGGCTTTCTGTACTTTCTCATCGAGATCCTGTACGCCCAGGCTGACGCGGTTGAAGCCGGACTCGCGGAGCGCTTTGACGTGTTCGCGGGTGAGTTCGCGGGGATCGACTTCGCAACTGATTTCGGCGTCGGGCGCAATCGTGAACTTGCCGGCGATGTGCGCGTAAAGGCGGCGGATGTCGTCGGGGCGCAGATAGGTGGGTGTGCCGCCGCCCCAGTGGAATTGCCGGGCGGTGCGGGCCGGGTTGGTCAGCGCGGCGATCTGGTCGATTTCGCGGAACAAGTGATCGAGGTATTCGGTGGCCTTGTCGTATTTCTTGGTCGCCACCATGTTGCAGCCGCAGTAGTAGCACAGCGTGTCGCAAAAGGGGATGTGCACGTATAGCGACAGGTCGCGCCCGAGATTCTGGGTGGACTGGATTTCCGCCAGCCAGTCGGCCTCGCCGAAACTTTCGCTGAAATAGGGCGCGGTCGGGTACGAAGTGTAGCGGGGGCCGGCTTTGCTGTATTTTTCCAGGAGGGCGATGGGCAGTTGCATGGCAGGTGTCCGTGGTTCGGGTTGGTTGGCGGGCATTATACTCCGCCCGGCGGCTTTGCCGGGTGATGTCCCTAATCTTGATGTGGGCTGGCGGGGGGAGTAATCTTCGCTTGGCACTACCCGTCCGCAATAATCAACTCGCCAAAGGAGACTGACACCATGAAATTTTCAACCCTGTTGCGCAACCTGCTGTTGCCCGCCGTATTCGGCTGTGCTTTTGTCGCCAGCGCCCCGGCTTTTGCCAATGAAACCCCGGCAACCCTGAAAGGCGCGGAAGTGGTCGATGCCGCCAAGGCCAAGGCGTTGATGGACGGCGGCGCGAAAATGATCGATACCCGCGTCGCCAACGAATACGCGGAGGCCCACATCAAGGGCGCAACCAACGTGCCCTACAAGGAAAAGAGCGCCAAGAGCGCCGATTTCGATGCCGGCCAGGATAACTTCGATGTCGCCAAGCTACCCGCCGACAAGAATGCCGCAATCATCACCCAGTGCAACGGCGCAGAATGCTGGAAGAGCTACAAGGGCGCGGTGGCGGCGATCAAGGCCGGCTACAAGAAAGTCTACTGGTTCCGTGGCGGTTTTCCGGAATGGAAGGCCAAGGGTTTCCCGACCGAGTAAGCTGGCGATCCGCTAATCACCGGTGCGGCCGGCGTGTGCCTGCCGTACCGGATTACATAATAAAATTGGGGAAGAATTCAGAATAATGAACACCATCAAAGCCAAAATGTTTTTGGGGGGGCTGCTGGCCGCGGTCGTTTCGCTGATTCTTGCCGGCGTCAATGTGTACAGCGTCAACCGCGGCAGCGAAGCGCTGGCGGGGGTATACGAGCACCAGGTGGAGCCTTCTTCCGCCTTGCAGGACATGGACCGCAGCCTCAAGGAAATTCGCTTCCGGATGGCCGGCGTCTTGCTCGACCAGATGCCCAGCAACAGTTCCAAGCTCCAGATCAAGGAAGCGCGTGAAAGTCTTCCCGTGCAATGGACGCTGTTCAAGGATAAGACCCGCAATAATTCCTTCGGCAAGGATGCGACCGAGCAGATCGCCAAGATCGACAAGCAGCTCGGAGTCCTCCCGGACTTTTTGAACAAACTGGATGGCGCTTATTCCGCCGAAGACAAGAAGATCATCGCCAGCTTGCTGGAAGACGAGTGGCCGGCATTTCAGGGCGGTTTGCTGAAGCCCATCGCCCAGTTGATGACCAGCCAGCAGGCGGCAGTAAAGGCCGCCTACGAAGACAGTCTGGCCGGCGGTAAGAAGCTGATTTATCTCGGCCTCGGGGTGTTCGCGGCGAGCGTGCTGGTGATGCTGGTGGCGATTTTGTTCGTTTCTTCGGACATTCATCGCGGCGTACAGTCCTTGAAAGACACCCTCAAGCAGGTGGCGCAGGGCGACTTCAGCGTCAAGCCGCTTGCCGGGCGCAACGACGAGCTTGGCGAAATGGCCCAGTCCCTGGAAAACGCCCTGGCGCAGTTGCGCGGTATCATCGCCGGGGTCAAGAACGTAGCCGACAAGATGGCGAATTCCTCGGCGCGCTTTGCCGACAACGTCCAACTCGTCATGTCGCGCGGTCACGGGCGCAACGAACGGATTGCCCAGGCCACCGAGGCGATGGAGCGGATGGACGCGGCGATCCATGAAATTGCCGATGCCGCACGGGATGCCGCCGCCGCGGTAAGCCAGAACCGTACCTGCGCCCACAACGGCAATGCCAATATGCAGCGCAGCACCGCGGTTTCCCAGCAGGTAGTGTCCGCCACCAACGCTTCCGCCGACCAGGTGGCGGCGCTGGGCGACTCGATCCAGAAAATCGGCGACATTACCGTGGTCATCAAGGAAATCGCCGACCAGACCAACCTGCTCGCCCTCAACGCCGCCATCGAAGCGGCGCGCGCCGGCGAACAGGGACGCGGCTTCGCGGTAGTGGCTGACGAAGTGCGCAAGCTGGCGGAGCGCACCTCGTCGAGTACCAGCGAAATTTCCGGGGTGATCGAGCGCATCCGCAGCGCAACCGTGGCGGCGGTGGGTTCGATGAGCGGCGTGAAAAAGGAAGTCGAATCCGGCGCCGATTTCAACCGCGAGGCCGGGGAAGCCCTGCGCCAGATCGTCGATGCCGCCGGGCAGGTGGAAGAGCGGGTCACCCGCATCGTCACCAGCACGATTGCGCAAACCTCGGAAACCGACGCGGTCAAGCGCAACATGGAAGAAATTGCCCAGATGTCCAGCGAGAATTCGGTCAACATCCGCGAGATGGGTTCCGGCGCGGAAGAGGTTTCCCACATCGCCGGCGAACTGCAGCGCATGGTCGGGCAGTTCCGGGTGTGAGAAAGGCAGTGTTTAGTTTTTAGTGTTTAGTGTTTAGTGAAAGTCGCACGTTGTGCGGTCAATGAAAAAACATGCGCAAAGCGCATTCCACAACTCAACACTCAACACTTAGCACTCAACGTTTAGCATTTAGTGGTGGAAGGCGCTTTGCGCGGTGCTTTCCACTCCCTTCTCTCAAATCGCCGAGTCCTCTATGAAAGCCGAAAACTTCAATCTGCCCGATTACTTCGCCCGCATCGGCTACGATGGTGACGCCCGCGCCGACCTCGCCACGGCGGAGGCGTTGATGCGTTGCCAGTTGTTCAGCGTCCCCTTCGAAAATCTCGACGTGCAGGCCGGCAAGGTCGTCTCGCTGGTGCCCGAGGAGATCGTCGCGAAGATCGTCGGCCAGCGGCGCGGCGGCTATTGCTACGAGGTCAACGGCCTGTTCGCCATGGCCCTCGAAGCCCTCGGTGTTCCTTACCGCATGGTTGCTGCCCGCCCGATGTTCTACCCGATGCGCCGCCCCCGCACCCACATGGCCTTGGTCGCCGAACTCGACGGCACGCACTGGCTCATCGACCTGGGTTTCGGCAGCTACGGCATCCGCGCGCCCTTGCGCCTCGATCATCACGGAGAGGTGGCACAGGATCACGATACCTATCGGCTGAGCCGCCCCAACGAGCGCGAATATCTGCTGCAAGCCCGGGTGGACGGCGAATGGGCCAACCAGTACGCGTTCGATTTGTCGTATCAGGAATGGATCGACTTCATGCCCGCCAATTACCTCAATTCCACCCACCCCGACGCCATCTTCGTCCAGAAGCTCTTGGTCGTCCTGCACAACCCCGAGGGGCGCGCCATTCTCTTGGGCAACCGCCTGAAAACCGTAACCCGCGGCGTGGCCGAAACCCGCGAGATAGGCAAAGACGAGCTGCCGCAGGTACTGCGCGAGGCGTTCGGGCTGGAACGGGCAGTGGCGTAACGGAAACGCACTGCCGTCGATTGGCGGCGGTGCAGTGGCGCGATCCGGATTTCAACCCCAAGGCGCGCGGCATGAACAGCGACCAGACCGCTCGCCGCCCGGCGGTAATACGCCTGCCACTGAATGCCGTGAGAATTCGTCAGGATTCGCTTATTCCTCAATTTAATAGGTGTTAGTAAAATGGCGCGGTAATTTTTGATGCGCGGCGCGCTATTGCGCTTTTGGGGGGCTTTTTCCGGCGGGGTTGAGCAAGATGATACGCATCGTGGTTGTCGAGGATGAACAGGAACTGCGCGAGGAAATCGTGTCTTTCCTCAAGATGAGCGGGTACGCCGCCGCCGGGGTGGGCGACGGCGCCGCGCTCGACCGCCATTTGCAGGGCCGGGCTTGCGACATCGTGGTACTCGACGTCGGCCTGCCCGGCGAAGACGGCTATTCCATCGCGGCGCGCCTGCACACCGCCCAGCCCTTGGGCATCATCATGCTCACCGCGCGCGACCAGGTGGATAGCCGGGTGCAGGGCTTGAAAAGCGGCGCCGACGTGTACCTGGTCAAGCCGGTCGATTTGACCGAACTGGCGGCGAACGTCGACAGTCTCTACCGGCGCATCGCGCCGCTCCAGCGCCTCGGGACGGCAGCGGCGAGCGCGGACGACGAATGGCTGCTCGATTCAACCGAGTGGTGCATTACCGCGCCTGCCGGTCAATCGATGGAACTCACCGCCACCGAATACCGCTTCGTCCTGAAGCTTGCCGAAGCGCGCGGGGCGCTGGTTTCCCGCGAGGAAATCGTGACTGCGCTGGGCCATAGTTATACTTATTTCGACAATCGCCGTATCGATTCGATGATGACTCGTCTGCGGCGCAAGAGCGAAAGCGAATTGGGCTTCGAGTTGCCCATCAAGACGGCGCGCGCCGCCGGCTTTGCCTTTACAGCGCCTATGCTGATCAACAGCGGCAATGACTAAAGGGCACTTCTATAAATTCATTTTGCGGGCGAATCGCGGCGTCGCGTGCCCGCTCACTCCTCGCCTATCTATCTGATATGTCTCGTCGTTCGCTGCGCGGCTCCTTGCGCTTCATCTCGCAAAAGTGAATTTCCAGAAGCGCCCTAAACCTTCCGATTGAGGTCATCATGAGAATCCCAACCTGCCTGCCGCTGTTGTTTTTTCTTCCCGCCTGTTCCGCCCTCGCCGCATCGGCGGGCGACGACTGGCAATACCCGGTGCAGCCGGGCGATACCCTGATCGGGGTATCGCGCGCTTATCTCGCCAAGCGCAACGATTGGCGCAAGATCGGCAAGCTCAACCGGGTTGCCGACCCCAAGCGCCTGATGCCCGGCAAGCCGCTCCGCTTGCCGATCGCGTTGCTGCGCCAGGACGGCGCGCCTGCCGAAGTGATTCGCGTCCAGGGCGAAACCTTGATCCGCGCCGGCGGCGCCTGGCAGCCGCTTGCCGCCGGGGCGCGGCTGCCCGCCGG
>JAGXQV010000210.1 GCA_018336195.1 Sulfuricella sp.
ACCGCCGATGATGTAGTCGTCGTTGTTGCCGGTTTCGATGTAGTTGCTGCCGCCCTTGGTGGCGTAGATCACGTTGAAACCGTGGCCGGCATAGATTTCGTCGTCGCCGGCGGTGTCGTAAACCTTGTCGGGCCAATAGGGCATGCTGCTGCCGTTGATACGTGAAATGTTGCCGTTGGAATCGAATGAGTAAGGCCAGGAGGGCGAGAGCAGGTAGGGGCTCCAGGGGAGTTGGGTGGGCGCCCGGTCGCCTCGGTAGATGATGCCGTTGCTGGTGTAACCGTCCGAGAGCGGGGCGGTGGTGTTTGCGAGGTTGATGCCGAGTTCGCCGGAGGTGAAATCCTTGACGGTAATGCGCTCGGAACCGGCTTCGATCAAGAGTTCCTGGCTGCTTCCCGTGGTCAACAGGGTATAGCTGATGTTGCGGGAATCGCGCCAGTAGTTGCTGCCGATCTTGCTGCCGCCGGCGAGGGCGGTGCCGTCGTAAACGATGCTGCCCAGCCCGTCGCTGTCGAGGATGATGTCGTTGCCGTCGCCGGAGTTGATGAGGTAGGTGTCGCTGCCGGTGCCGCCTTCGAGGTAGTCGTCGCCTGAACCGCCGGTGAGGGTGTCGTTGCCGGCCATCCCGTAAAGATGATCGGTATCGCCGCTACCGTCGATGACGTCAGCAGCCTTGGTGCCGAAGACGATTTGGTGGTCGCTCCAGGAAGTTCCCGTGCCGTCGATTGCCAGAGTGAGTGGCGTGCCCCCGGATAGTTTGGTGGACATGTCCACGAAATCCCAGTTGCCTTCGACAGTGTCGGCACTCCAACTGGCGGAATAGACTTTGTCGGTGTCGTCGTACTGTATCTTCCAGGCCAGCATGGCAGCACGGTCGGCGAGGTAGAGGTCGGTGAGGGTGCCGGTTCCGGTGGCGGGATCGTACAGGTCGAGCGAACCGTCCGTATTGTGCTTGGCGTAGAGGGCGTCGCCGGAGATGACAAAGGGGTTGAGTTCCTTGAGAGCGTAGCGCCAAGCGATGTCGGTTTTGGCGAATCTAACCATGTCATCGCGGCTGAGCGTGGCGTCGAACGTCAACGAGCCAGCCGTCAGTTCCGCCGGGACAGTGGATTGCAGGCCGTAGTTGTCGCCGAAGATCAGCTTGAGCATGCGATGGGCGGTATCGCGATTCTTCTCATCCGTGTGATCCTGGAACAAGTGCGTAATCTCTTTGCCCCATTCTCCGCCGAAATAGCCGCCTGCGACCGAGGCGACCAGGATGGCGGCCATGCCCACCGGCGTGGTGGCTGCAACGCCAGCCAAGGCGAGACCGAGGGGCGCTAGCGCCCCCGCTGCGATTGAGGCCGCTGTTGATCCGGCGTTCTCCGCTGCAAAGTCTTCGAGAATATGCAGGGCTTCGTCGGGCTTTCCGGCTGCATAGGCATTTCCAGACTGAAAAGAGGTCAATATTCCGCCGAGAATGAATCCGCCTACCCCCAGCTTGGGCAATAGCTTGAGTCCGCTTTGCGTGAGCGGGTATGCTTCCAGCAGTTGGTTCATGCGCGTCAATTCGCCGGGAGCGGTGCTCGCCATGTTTTTGACCAGCCCCGGTAGTGTGCTTTCCGTTGCGCCAATGAAGGCGCTCGCGCCGCCCAATCCGGGCTTGGTGAGTACGGTTTCGCTGATCGCGAAATTCAGAATGGCGTTGCGTAACTCGCCACTTCCCGCCATGGTCAAGAGCTTTTCGCGGGACACGCCACTGATTTCGGTGATGTCGGTGCCGGCTTCGAGCTTAGCGAGAAGCTTGGGGAGTTCGGTTTGCAGGAGTACGCTGGCAGTTCGTGGGTTCTCTGCCATGATCTTGACCGGGCCGATCGTGGCGTCCACGAACTTCCCTGAAATGATGTCCCATGCACCAGCCTGAACGCGGACGTCATTTACGGTTTTTCCAAACATGAACTCGTTGGCGGTTGTGCCCGGGGTCATCGGATCCACACCGCGACCAAAAACCTGTTCAAGCGCATCCGTTAATGCAGTATTGTCAACAAGATTCAGAAACCGGGCAGCATCGGTCTTATCAATGACGCGAATGGTTGGGTCGCTCTTCAATCCGGCAGCAATGTCGGTTGCCGATACCCCATTTACTGTGCCGGAATACAGGACGGTGACGACACCATCTGCTGAAACACTCAAGGAGGAAATTAGTGTACGCAGTGTGGCTTCATTGAGGTTGCCACTTACACGAAGAGAAGCCAAATCATTCAGTGCCTGTTGGTAAGTCAGAGCCATGATGTTCTCTCCTCTCAAAAGGTAAATTCGACGATAGTGTTGTCGATCTGACTATGGACACCGCGATAGCCATATGCAGTTAACGCTTCCTTGAGTACGGGAACGAATTCTTCTCTCGGCACACTATCTCCCTGCAAATTTTTGATTTCCACCAGTCCCCATATAATCCGATAGGGATTTTCTGCCGCCGATTGACTGCCTCCAAGCTCCTTTAATATTTCTACGTCCCAGTGCCCCCCTTGAAAATACAAGACGCAGTGCGCCCGATTTGCAAACTCCTCCCGACCGCTCCGTAGAAGGATGAAGTAGCAATCTCTCTCTCGATCAAATGTCCACACGTATTTAAACCCCGGTGGAATATCGCAATTCCATGCCTTGCGCACATCCGCGAGGTTGTATTTCTTTACATCTTCATCCGACACATATTCATTCACAAATGCCATTTTCATTTCTCCTTTGATGGCCCGCTCGCGGGGGTTGATTCGACAACAATAGGGGGCAGACCACTGTTTCCAGGCCTCTGTTGAAATGAAACCCATCTGCCTATTGCTGTTTGCTTCTGCATGTTTATTCTGGAAAAAACGGGGTTGGAGTCATTTATGTCCTTGCAAAGAAAACATGCTGTTCCATGGTCATATCCAAATAATTCGTGGCCGGGAATCGTTACCCGACCATCCTACCCAAAGCACCGGATAAGCACACCTGATACTATTAACAGGTACCGCACCAATGGACTGATTTACAAGATAATATTTTTTTAGGATTTTTCGAATCTTGTTATTTTTTGCCCATATCCATGGATTTTGCGCGATTCTGGATAGCGACGGACACATTCGTACTTGTGCGCCGTGGGCATCTGCCGATCTTCCGCAGGCTGTGCGTTGATCTTCGGTACATCCCTGTGTAAGTGTCGGCGATATCGGTCACACCCACGCCATGGTCAATCTTCTGGAACTGGAGGTTAAGCATGGGGGCGGTGGTGTAGGGCGAGTGGAAGCCGTTGCTGGTGCCCACCGGCCAGTTGTTGGTGGCGATGATGGTGTCGAATTCGGTGAGCGCGGGCACGACGAAATCCAGCCCGGAATCCCCCAGAAGAATGTCGTTTCCGGCCTGTCCGGCAAGCTGGTCTTGCCCTGTGCCGCCCAGCAGGGCGTCGTCGGTCTGGCTGCCGATGACGGTGTCGTTGTCGGCGCCGCCGGCCAGCAGGTCGCCTTGTCCGCTAACGCCGGTGTCGTTTTCGACGATGGCGTCCGCCCACGTGGTGGGGTCGCCGCCGAAAACGATGCCGTCTTGCCTACGCCGCCAACTTCACCATCCCCTCCTGCAACCCCGCCAGCGGCTGGAGCGTCTGCGCCTGAGTGCCGAATGCAGTCCCGGCGATGACGTTCTGCGCCGCCGTGACGGCGATGCCCCCCAGACTGCCGGCCTTGCCGTACTGGTAGGCGAGGTCGCCGCCCAGCGCCGCGCTATCGCTGCCCGCCAGATGGGCGTCGAGCAGGGCGTTCGACAGGCTCCAACTGGTCAGCGTCGGGGTGGCGGCGAGTGCCGCGTCGAAACGGGTGGCAAGCGCGGCGAAGTCGAAGGTCTGCACCTTCTGGTTGAGCAGCGGGTCGCTGGACGCGGCATCGAATCCGGCCATGGCGTCGGCAATGACTTGCAGGGTCAGCACACTGTGATTGGTGGTCGCGGCGTACCAGTTCTGCAAGGTGATGTTTTCGCTGTTGCCGGTGTCGAGGATGAGGTTGTTGCCGGATTTGCGGAAGGCCAGGTCGGCGTATTGGATGCCGCCGCCCAGGGAGAGGGTGTTGTCGGCGCCGGTGCTGGCTTTCACGGTGTCCTTGCCGTCGCCCTTGTTGAAGAGAATGACGTCGGCCCCCGTACCGGTGGTGAGGGTGTCGTTGCCGATGCCGCCGATGAGCAGGTCGTTGCCGGTGCCGCCGGTGAGGATGTCCGCCCCTGCGCCGCCGTCGAGGAGGTTCTTGCCGGCGGTGTCGCTCAGGGTGTCGATGTCGTCCCCGCCCTGCAGGATGTCGTTGCCGCCCGCGCCGTTCAGGGTATCCGCGCCCAGCCCGCCGAACAGGTAATTGGCGGCGGCATTGCCGGTGAGGATATTGGCGAGTTCGTTGCCGAAACCGTCGATGGCGGTGGTGCCGGTGAGGGTAAGGTTTTCCAGGTTGGAAGCGAGGGTGTAGCTGAAGCCGGCCTGGACGGTGTCGGTACCTTCATTGGCGATTTCCGTCACGCGGTCGAGCAGGTTATCGAGCAGGTAAGTGTCGTTGCCCGCCCCGCCGATCAGGGTGTCGTTGCCCGCGCCGCCGTCGAGTACGTTGTCCGCCGTATTGCCGGTAATCACGTTGTCGAGCGCGTTGCCGGTGCCGTTGATGACGGCAGTCCCGGTGAGGGTGAGGTTTTCAAGATTGGCACCGAGCGCCCAGGTGATCGAGCTTTGCACGGTGTCGGTGCCTTCCCCGGCGTTCTCCACCGTGGTGTCGCCGGTGTTGTCCACTCCATAGGTGTCGTTACCCGCCCCACCGGTCAATACGTTCGCGCCGGTATTGCCGGTGAGGACGTTGTCGAGGGCGTTGCCGGTGGCGTTGATGGCCGCGCTGCCGGTGAGCGTGAGGTTTTCAAGGTTGGCACCCAGGGTGTAGGTGATCGAACTGTTGACCTTGTCGGTGCCCTCATTGGTGTTTTCGATCACCACGTCGCCGACGTTGTCCACCGTGTAGGTGTCGTTGCCGGCGCCCCCAGTTAGGCTGTCGGTTCCCGCGCCGCCGTTCAGGCTGTCGTTGCCGTCGCCGCCGTCGAGGGTATCGTTGCCTGCCGCGCCGGACAGATTGTCGTTACCCGCGCCACCCACCAGCTTGTTGGCCGCGGCGTTGCCGGTGAGGGTGTTGGCGAGTTCGTTGCCGGTGCCGTCGATGGCTGCGGTGCCGGTGAGGGTGAGCTTTTCCAGGTTCGATCCCAACGTATAGGTAAACCCGGCCTGGACGGTATCCGTGCCTTCAGCGGCATTTTCAACAACCACGTCGGCGGGGTTGTCGAGCACGTAGGTATCGTTGCCCGCGCCCCCGATCAGGGTGTCGTTGCCGGTGCCGCCATCCAAAATGTTGTCCATGGTATTGCCGGTAAGGACGTTGTCGAGGGCGTTGCCGGTGCCATTAATGGCGGTGTAGCCGGTGAGGGTGAGATTTTCGATGTTCGCCCCCAGCGTCCAGGTGATGGTGCTTTGCACGGTGTCGGTGCCCTCGCCGGCGTTTTCGGTCACGATGTCGGTCGCAACGTCCACCACGTAGGTGTCGTTACCGGTACCGCCGATCAAGGTATCCGTACCTAGACCGCCGTCGAGCAGGTCGTTGCCTGCGCCGCCGGTCAGGGCATCGTTGCCGTCGTTGCCGAACAACTGGTCGTCGCCGCCCAGTCCGTTGAAGGTGTCGTTGCCGACAGTGCCCCAATAGCCGTCCGGCCCTTCGGTGGCCGCATTGATCTTGGCGGTGATGGCGGCGCTGTCCCAGATGGTGCCGTCGGCGAATTCGACTTTTTCGATGCGGTAACTGCTGGCGATGTGCCAATCCTGGATGGTCAGGCGGTCGGTCGAACCCGTCAGGCTGAAATAGAGGCTGGTGGCGTCGCGCGAGACCAGCACATCCGGCGCCGATATCCCGGCGTTGAAGCGCACCGTGTCGGTGCCGGAGGTCTCGGTCACGACGTCCTGCCCGTATCCCCTGCCGAACAGGTAAATATCATTGCCCGCATCGCCGGACAGGGTGTCGTTGCCGGTGCCACCGTCGAGGGTGTCGGCGCCGGTATCGCCGTAGAGCGCATCGTTGCCGCCAAAGCCGTAGAGCTTGTCGTTGCCGGTGGTGCCGTACAGCGTATCGGCACTATCGGCGCCGCCAAACGCGGCAGCCGCCAATACCGAAGTGCCCCAGGTGGTGCCGTCGGCGAATTTGACCTGTTCGACCCGACTGGCCGGGTCGTCGAACCAGCTCGACACAGTGATCTTGTCGCTGGTGCCGTTAATCGTGAGGTACAGGTTACTGGCGTCGCGGGAGAGAATCACGTCGGTGGACAAGGTAGCATCGTCGAAGCGGATGGTGTCCGAATTGCCGGCGGTGGTGTCGTAGTCGGTGAGGGTGTCCTGGCCGGAACCGCGACGGAACAGGTAGGTGTCGTTGCCGGTACCGCCGTCGAGGGCGTCGCTCCCCGCTCCACCGTCGAGCGTGTCGTTACCCCCCTGCGCGAAGATGGTGTCGTTGCCGCCGAGCCCGCTGAACGATTCGCCCAGTTCGCTGCCGTCGAGATAATCGGCGCTGTCGCTACCAAGATAGGGCGCGGCGAGCAGCTTCGCCAAGTCCCAAGCGGTGCCGTTGGCGAAGGTGACTTGCTCGACTCGATAGGCTGGGTCGGTGAAGAAGTTCTCAACGGTGATCCTATCGGTGGTGCCTGTAACGGAAAGATATAGGTTCGCGGCGTCGCGACTTAGAAGTACGTCAGCGGGCAGCGTGGCATCATCGAAGCGGACTGTATCGGCATTGCCGGCGGTGGTGTCGTAGTCGGTGATAGTGTCCTGGCCCGCGCCGCGACGGAACAAATAGACATCGTTGCCGGTGCCGCCGTCAAGAGCATCATTGCCATCTCCACCGTCGAGCGTGTCGTTACCCCCCTGCGCGAAGATAGTGTCGTTGCCGCCCAGCCCGTTGAACGACTCGCCCTGATCGCTACCGTCAAGATAATCCGCATTGGCTGCACCCAGATACGGCACAGCTTGCAGCTTGGCTAAATCCCAGGTAGTGCCGTTGGCGAAGGTGACTTGCTCAACGCTATAGGCTGGGTCGGTGAAGAAGTTCTCAACGGAGATCTTATCGGTGGTGCCAGTGACGGAAAGATATAAGTTCGCGGCGTCGCGACTGAGAAGTACGTCAGCAGGCAGTGTGGCATCGTCGAAGCGGACGGTGTCAGTATTACCGGCGTTGGCATCGTAGTCGGTGATGGTGTCCTGGCCCGCACCGCGACGGAACAAATAGACATCGTTGCCGGTGCCGCCGTCGAGCAAATCATTGCCGAGGCCACCGTCAATGGTATCGTCGCCTCCGGCGGAGGAAATCATATCGTTTCCCGCCCAGCCGAAGTACGCCTCATTGGTTTCGCTCCCGAAAATTTTGTCATCGTTTTGCGTTCCGACATACGATGTCGCCAACAATTTCGCCAAGTCCCACACAGTTCCGTCGGAAAAAACAACTTGCTCCACCTGAAAGATAGGGTTGTCGAAGAAACCACCAACGGTAATCCTATCACCAGTGCCTCTCAACTCGAGGTAAAGGCTACTCGCGTCACGGTTCAGAGTAACGTCAGAGGGAAGCGTATCGTCGTCGAATCGGATGGCGTCGATGTTGCCTGATGTGAAATCACGATCGTTCACGGCGTCTTGGCCAGAGCCTTTGCGAAACAAATAAACATCGTTCCCCATCCCGCCATCCAGATAGTCATTACCGTTTCCCCCATCAAGCGTATCGTTGCCATATCCCCCGAACAGCATGTCGACGCTGCTTTCTCCTAAGAGCAGATCATCGCCAAAGCCGCCGTCCAGGTAGTCGTCCCCCGGACCGGCACTGATTGTGTCATTACCGCTTAATCCGATGATGATGTCCTTGGCTGGCGTTCCAGCAAGTGCGTCGTCCTCGGGGGAACCGACAATATTATTGACCGGCAGCAGAGTGGAAAGGTGATCGATTGCCGCCAAGGCATCGTTTCCAAGTTGGCTCACTCGGCCGAGCATGTACGAAATTTCGTCGTTGCTGAACGCAATATCACCGAAAATTACATAGCGCCCCAATTCACTCACAAGCGCCGTTCCGGCGGCATGGTCGGCGGCATAAACCCCCGCGACATAATCCATTGCAAGGGAGGTGTCGGTCTTGTAGGTCTCGGCCACGCCATCCCAAGAATAGGTAAATTTATTAATCACGTCCTTGAGGAAAGTCTGTGACGCCAGGTCGGCGTACATCATCTGAAAGAGGGCGTCATACGACGCATCCAGCAGAGGAATCGCCTCCGGCAGCGGGTTTGTTTCGACCTTGCCTGAATCGGCATTGGACTGAACCAACTTTTGGCCGTTGAACTGCTCGATCACATTCAACTTGCGGGCATCGTACGTAGTTTGATAATCCACGTTATCCCGGCTATGAATGGGGATGCCGTTGCTTTGAGTCCATGTAAGCAAGATATCCGTCAATAGCGCTTCGCGGCCTGCTGTTGTGGTTTCGGCAACAAACCGTTGCACCATAGACTTGAGTACGCCGGACGTGTCTGATGCCATGGCCTGCTGAAGGTTGACCACTGTTCCGTAGCCTTGCAGATCGGGCAATTGCGCAATGTCGCCTTGCGCTGGAGACTGACTATTTGTTCGAGTATCCCACGACTCATACCCAAAGATCGGATCGTCCACGGAATTACCGGTCGTCCCGTCGCTCTTAGTGTAATTTCCGGTGGCAAGGGTGCCCGCCCCACCCGGTTGAGAATAAGCCACATCAATGGATTGGATGTTGAATTCCGACAACGCCTTGAGTTCGTCGGCCTGGCTCACTCCATCGCCATTCCAATCCCGCCAGACTTGGAGTGTGCTCCAGATCGCATCCTGGGCGTCGATTTTTCCATCGTGATTGTCGTCATACTCGGCCAGCACATCGAAGCCGTTCTGCCCCCAACGACCGTTCTTCATCAACGTGCGATCGCCGAAAAGTTCGTTGCCGGTGGTGATCTTGCCGTCACCATCGCGATCCCGCACAAGGAACCCATCGCCGGGACTGATCCATGATGACTTTTCGGCAAACCCGTTGGCATCGTGGTCGAAATAGGTTCCGTTTTCTGGTGAAACGATACTTACGCCGTTGCCATCCAAGTCGAACACCAGCGGGCAGATCGCTCCATTCGCGCCGTCAAATGGCGGTTTGAATGGCGGAGGGGTTTTCTTTTTCTTCTTCATGTCGGTGGTAATCAGCGGGATTCCCATGCCCGCTTGGCCGGAATAGATGGTTGTGCTATCGCCGCTTGTCACAGTCCGGGGCGGCGCATGATTTTGTCCGGGTTTGATGGTGATATGGTCGCTGCCCCGCCAAACGTCGATGGTGCCGTCGCCAAGCTCCTGATAAACGACCCCATCCGCCCCCTTGAAAACCGCTTCGCCCATCTTGCGGCTGCCGCCGGTGAGTTTGACCTTGTCGTTACCGATGTAGACCGCGCCGGATTCGTCTATGTCGTAAAGCGTGTCGCCGTTGTCGGCGTAGTAAGCGTCAGTGTCGGTGCCGCCGGATAGATAGTCTTTGCCGGTGCCGCCAGTCAGATTGTCGTTGCCGGCACCGCCATCTAGTACGTCATTCTTTTCAGAACCGATAAGAGTATCGGCACCGGTACCTCCAATTAGTCTTATGCCGTTCGTGTTATACAAATAAAGCAAAGGTGCTTCGGTTATCGAAAAACCACCATTTAAGTTATCCATGCCTATTGTGCCGTAGCGGATAGGTTTACTCTGCGCATCTAGAAATTTGATGATGCCGTTATCCCAAAGATTCTTGGTAATTCCAGGAATGATCCCCCCTGCTGAAACGATCCCCGACCCGGTATAGTTATCAAGAGCATGTGCCAAGTCATTCGCATACATGGCGCCCGTGTAATTGATCCTAGGAATTAAATTTTTTGTCGAATTGTCAAACAGAATGTCGACCCTACGTCCAATATTTGACGGGTCAATTAGTTTCTGAAGGGTTGGGTCGATGAACCCCGTCGGCCCATTGCCAGACTGAAAATCGAAGTTGTCTGTTGCGGGTAGAATCGCAAAACCATCGATATGCCGGGTGCCATCTGCTTCAACGATGAATTTGGCATCCTTTGCAATGGCATACCCGGATGAACCATAAACATAGACTCGGGTTGCATAGTCGCTTGACGATGAACCATAGTTGTATTGTTGAAAACTTAACCAGCGCGCATCTTTACCATCAATCTGTGCAAAGTCGCTGGCTTTGATCTCCTGTCTGACGCCCGTCGCCGCCATAATTTTCCCTTGCATGAAATCGTTTACCAGCGGCGACATCACGGCATTTGCGTATCGTCCGGGGCCAGTTGTCATGAATGGCACAGCATCCAGAAAAACCCTGGTCATGCCATCTTGATCTTTACCAACTTCAGGGTTACGAATCAGCGAACCATCGCTTAAATTGCTGGGCGTATCAAGTTGACCATACAGAAAAAGATTTGTGACTTGTTGGATACTCAGACCTGGCAAAATATAATCCATGATAATTTTCCTTTTAGATTTAAGTCGATAACACTTGTATTGTGCTCGTTAATCCGAAATCTCTATAAGTGCTTCTGTGATTTTTCCGCAGGGGGTCATAAGCATCTGTGCTTTCCATAACGTGTGAGATTCACCACCACGATGGCGCCAGTATTTCTTGCCCTTATCGCTCATCTTGTAAGTCAGATAGATTTCAATTCGGTCGGAAAGCAGTGCGAATAGTAGTCCGTCTCGGCGAAAGCGACCCATCGCAGTTTTGCTGACGAGGCAATATTTCGGGTGATTCATGAAATAGTCGCGCCCCGTGTTTTCGGATACGCCTAACTCTAGGTGTCCCTCGTTGATGGCTTTGTCAAACAAGTTCGCGCATATTTCTTCATCAGGTATAACCCGTTCCTGTGTCTCGCAATAGCCTGGGGGCTTATAGGCGTACACGAGATACAACAAGATCACCAGAGACATCGTGCTTCCGATACGTTTCCATTTGTTCCTTTCGTTGCGGTTAGCGTACAGGTAAAGGGCAAAATTTCCTCCAGCTACCAAAGCCAGTATGGAGATCACCAGCAAGGAAATGGGTAAAGCAAAAGCCACAAACTCCATCAGTTGTCCCATTTATGCACAGCACACCAAACAATGTCCCGAACACGGGGTCTGTTCTGGCATTCCAACATTATGTTTGAATGTTAGATCTGACCCCGCACCGCACTTAGCTGAAAGGGGCAGTCGAACAAGGACAGAAAAACGGCTGAAGTTGGTTATCCCCCAGCCCACCTGATTGTTGTCACGGTAACGCATTATGTCCGTCTCCCTTACCAAGGCTTAACCATGCTACCCAGCATGGCTTGCTCTTTTCTATCCGTCTTTTAACTCTCAAGTCACTCCTCATAACTGATTGATTTTATGGAATCGTTTCAGAGTGACTTTCGGGCGATTTTCGGCCTTTGCCCGATTACCCCGCTAACCGGTACATTACATAAATTCCCCCTCCCCGCCTATCCACAGAAATGCCTAGGTATTTCTACCCAGTGCGCGCCGTCAATCCAGTTCGATCAGCTTCATTTTCACCGCCAACACCAGGGTGTGGGTGCGGTTTTTGGCGGCGAATTTGGTGGAGAGATGGCGCATGTGGTTGCTGACGGTTTTTTCGCTGACGCCGAGGCGGCTGGCTATTTCGCGGTCGGTTTCACCGCTTTTCAGGCCGTGCAGGAGCTCCCTTTCCCGCTGGGTGAGCTTCGGGGCGATTTCCTTGGTGAGTTTGGTCATGATTTTTCCTGATCCGCTATTCGATATTGGTGTGCGGGGTTGCGGCGATGACATTCAATTTTCCCTCGGAGTTGCCGTCGCGCAGGTCGCCCTCGATGGAAACCAGGGTCGCACCGGTAAGGAGGTAGAGGGCGGCGGCGAGCAGGGCAAGGTTATAGGTGTAGCTGTTGTCGCAGGCCTGTCGCCAGAGTTGGTCTTCCAGCCTCATGCAAGCACCTTTGCATAGCTGCACGACGGGGCAGCGCGGGCATTCCTCCCGGCGCGCCCAGTGGTAGGCGGTATGGAGCCGGATGGCGGAAAAATCGGCAACATTGCCGAGACGGTGGCCGTCGCCGGCGGCGGTGTTCTGGCAAGTGAGCGCATCGCCGTTGAGATCGACGGCGAGGGCGTCTTCGCGATCCATGCCGCAGCGTACCCAGAGGGTCTCGGCGGGGCGGCGCTGGGCCAGCGACTGGTAGAAGTCGTGGATTTTTTCCTTGACGTTGAGGACGTGGATGGCGCTGCCGTGGGCGATTTCGCGGAACAGCAGGTTGCGCAGGCGGGCATGTGCCGCCGCGTCGGCGGGAGATTGCGCGAGGCCGGTGTTTTCGTAGGGCAGGACGAGTTCTTCGGTGGAGAGCAGTAGCTGTTCGGGTGAGCACCCCAAGTTGCCGGCGAGGTAATCGCGCACTGCGATGAGCGAGGGATGTTCGGCAGTGAGGACGCAGTTGTAGCTGATCGCGCCCTTGGGGGTAAGGCGGTCGTGGAGTTTGCGCAGGTTGGCCGCGCTATGCGTGTCGTCGAAGGGGTCGAAACCGCGATTGGCGATTTGCCCCGGCCCGTCGTGGCTGACCGCGACGCCGAAGTCGAGACGGTCGAGAAAATCGATGATGGCGTCGTCGAGCACGCTGCCGTTGGTGACGATGCTGAACAGGGCTTGCGGATAGCGGCGGCGCAGTTCAGTGGCGAGTAGTTCCAGCGTCTTACGGTAGATCAGCGGTTCGCCGCCCCAGAATTCGATGCGCAGGTTTTTTCCATCCGGCTCGGCGGGCTTGAACCAGCTTTCCATCCCGGCCAGGAAGCGCTCAGCAGCTGCCGGGTTACCGTGCGATTCGGCAGGGCGGGCGGTCTGGTTGCAGTAACCGCAGCGGGCGTTGCACTTCAGGCCCATCTGAATTTTCAGGGCGCGCGGCGCGGGCGATTTGACGAGCGGGGTTTGCGGCGAAACGGTTCGGGCTGCCGGCCATGCCCTGGCGGCGGCGGGACTGGCCGTCATACCGACAGGGGCAAGTGATAGCGGTTGCCGGGTATCTGCCCAGAGCAGTTCGGAAACATGGGGGCGGTAGAGCAGCGTGATGGTTTCTCCATGGGTTTTAACCAGGTTGAGGCGGTAGGTCAGCGATTCGTTCATGTTGTTCTCCCTATTTTTGCGACGTTGCAATGGCAACTGTCGAATGTTTTGGCTATGGAGCGGGCGGTAGCGTCTCGCCCAACCCCACCGCCTCATCGACCAGCAAGCCCTTGGGGATCTGGTGGGTGATGAAGAGCACCGTGACCTTGCCTTTGAGGCGGTTGACGGTGGCGGCGAAGTGTTCGGCGGTAGGGGCGTCGAGGTTGCTGACGGCTTCGTCGAAGATGAGGATTTTCGGGCGCTTGAGCAGCGCGCGGGCGATGGCGATGCGCTGCTTCTGCCCGCCGGAAAGCCCGGCGCCGTGTTCGCCGATTTCGCTCTGGTAGCCTTGCGGGAGTTTTTCGATGACGTCGTGGATTTCCGCGAGGCGGCAGGCTTCCATGACTTGTTCGAAAGCGGCGTGGGGATTGGCGAGGAGCAGGTTGTCGTAGATGGTGCCGGAGAAAAGCTGGGTTTCCTGGGGAACCACGCCGAAATGGGCGCGCAATTCGTTGGCGGAAAGATGGCGGATGTCGCGCCCGTCGATGAGGATGCGCCCGTCGTTGGGCTGGTAGAAGCCTTGCAGGAGCTTGGCGAGGGTGCTCTTGCCGCAGCCGCTGGGGCCGGCCAGGACGACGCAACGTCCCGGCTGGACGGTGAGGTTCAGGTTGCGATACAGGTAGGGACGGTCTTCGCCGTAGCGGAAGCTCAAGCCTTCGATGTCGATGCGCCCGTTACCGCCGGCGGCCCGCACGGGGATCACGGAATACGGCTCGCCCGGTGCGCCCATGATGTCGCCAAGGCGTTTGACGGCGATGGCGGCCTGCTGGAATTCCTGCCATAGCCCGACGATGCGCAGCACCGGCCCGGACAGCCGCCCGGCGAACATCTGGAAGGCGACCAGCATCCCCACGGTGAAATTGGCGTCGTGCATGACGATCCACGCGCCGACGCACAGCACCGCGAGGGTTTGCAGTTGGTCAAGGGTATTGGCGGCGGTGTTGTAGCCGTTGGCGAGTTGGCGGGTGTCGAAACCGGCGGCTAGGTAATCGGCGAGGAATCCGCCGTAGCGCTGCTTGAGTTGCGGTTCCATTTGCAGGGATTTGACGGTTTCCATGCCCGACACGTATTCGGTGAGGAACGCCTGGTTGCGCGCACCGAGGAGGAACTGGCGGTTGATGCGGTCGCGCAGCAGCGGCGTGACGAAGAAGCTCAGCACCGCCACCAGCGCCAGCATGGCGAGCACGATGAGGGTCAGCGGCCAACTGTAATAGAGCATGATGGCGAGAAAGATCACCAGGAAAGGCAAATCGAGGAGCAGCGCCACGGCGGCGCCGGTGATGAATTCGCGGATGGTTTCCACGCCGTGCAGGCGCGCTACTAGGGTGCCGGTGGAACGGTGCTGGTAGTAGCGTAGCGGCAGTTCCATGAGGCGCTCGAACACCCGGCTGCCGAGCACCGCGTCGATGCGGTTACCGGTGTGCAGCACCAGGTATTGGCGCACCCACGACATGGCGGCGGTGAACAGCATGAAGGCGAACAGCGCCACGGCGATCACCGCCAGGGTGCTGGTGGTGTGGTGAACCACCACCTTGTCGATGATGACCTGGGTGAACAGTGGGGTCGCCAGCCCGACCAACTGGATGGCCAGCGAGGCGAGCAGGACTTCCTTCCACAGCGCCTTGTGCTTGAGGAGTTCCGGGACAAACCATTTGAAGCCGAAAGGCGGTGCCGCCGGGGCGACGCTGTCGTCGGCGAGTGCTTCCCGCTCCGGCGTGACCAGCAGCGCGACCGGTTCGAAATAGCTGGAAAGCTCCGCGGCATCCAGAGTGCGCGGCGTTTGCTCGCCGGACACGAAATAGAGAAGTTTGCCCCCGTCGTAGCGCGCCAGGATCGCAGCTCGGGATGGGGTGTTTTCCCCTTCCGCTTTGAGCAGCGCCAGGCAAGGGAAATGCATGTCGGCCAGCTTGGCGCTGCTCAGGGGATGCAGGGCGTTTTTCAGGCCCAGCTTGAAAGCCGCCTTGCGCAAGCTGCCCAAGGTGTGGGGCGGCGGATTTTGTTGCAGCAGCAGCGCCGGATTGCTGGGTATCCGCTGCAATTGGCACAGGCTGTCCAGCGCCCACAGCCATTCTTCGCGGGCCAGGGGAAGCAAATCCCAGCCCGGCTGGGCGCGGCTTTTCCCCCATCTCGCCAGTATCCCGAACAACCCGTTGTTGCCTACCTCGCTTGCCACCATCGTTGTCTCCCATTTTTTTTGTGTGATATTCCAGGCGGCGCCTTGGCGATCCGCAAATCGTCAGGTGTTCGCAAGAATCAGTGATGGTGTCAAAAAAAACGGGGTTTGCCACCTGTCATAAGTTACAGGTAGGGCAAATATTTTTTCGGGAAAAAAATGAATTTCACTGCAGTGGCGGAAGCCGAGATAGGAGAAAGCCAGAGCAAACACCTCAACGGGGCCAGGGACTCCGCCTGGCCATGGTCGGCGCCGGGCATGGCTTCCGCAACGACGACAAATAGGGCAATAGCAAGCTGCTGGCCATTGATCTCAAAGGCGAAACGGGCCATACCAAGATCAAGCAGTCGGGTTTGTTTGCCGGGAAGTAAGGTCACGCCAAGCCTGTCGGCCGCTCGGAGGGCCGGCGGGCGCTCCCCTATTCGCCATAATCGCTCCCCCCGGCATTCCCGCGCCCTGGAACTTTGCCAACGGGGGCGGGTCTTTCCAGTAAGGCGCGGGAATATCCTTCACCGAAGGGAAGAATTCCAAGGAAATAATTCATTCTCAACCGGATAGACAGGAGGCCTCTCATGACAGGCCAACAAACCCTGAAGAGAATACGTGCCGCTTTCGAGCGCGAATCGCGCGTCCACGTGCACCGCAATCACATCCACATGGATTTACGCAACGACAAGTTGGTCATCGAAGGCGAAGTCAATGAAATAGCCGCCAAGAAACTGGCCCTCGAACTGGCCGGGGACTATACCGTGAACGACATCGAAGACCGCTTGCGCCTGGTTCCCGCCATGCCGATGGGAGACGGCGCGTTGCGCGATGAGGTGGTCAAAGCCTTGAGCGCCGAACCGGCCCTGAGGAATTGCGCGATCAGAGCGAGGCACAAGGGCAGGGAAGAAACCATCCGCGACACTCAACCTGAATCGGGCGGCGACATCCACGTCCTGGTCGAGGATGGAGCGGTGACGCTGGAAGGCGAAGTGCTGAGCTTGTCCCATCAGCGTCTGGCCGGCGTGCTGGCCTGGTGGGCGCCGGGTTGCCGCGACGTCGCCAACCGCCTCGCGGTATGTCCGCCGGAAGAGGACAGCGACGAGGAAATCAACGAGGCCGTGCGGCTGGTCCTGGAGCGCGATCATAATTTGCCGTCCACTCAAATCGGCGTGACCACCAAGGACCGGGTGGTCAGGCTGGAAGGACTGGTGTTTCGGGACACGGAAAGAAAGCAGGCCGAGACGGATGCCTGGTATGTGAACCGGGTCCGCAACGTCGTCAACAAGATCGAAGTACGACATTAGGGAGCCAAGAAGGGCGGACGCTAAAGACATGCCCGCCCTGCCAACACAGGAGGTATAGCCATGAAAAAACTATTATTGCTGTTCCTGGTCGCGATCCTGGGCGGCCCTCTGGCAATGAACGCCCTGGCTGACAGCACCACCATGAACGCCACTCCCGACATCAACAAGGTCGTCCCTGTCGACCAAGTCTACAATGACCAGACCCTGATCGGGACACTCACTGCACTGGATCGGGACACCGGCCAACTGACCGTGAGCAACACCGTGCAAGGCGCGGTTGCCATGCAATTCGACCCGAGCGAAGTGTGGGATCTGAAACTTGGCGACACGGTTGTCATCCATCTCGGCTTCGGCGTCGATCAGCGCAGCATCAGCGCTGAAAGCTGCGAAGCGATTCCCGCCGGAATTGCCACCTGCTGACGCGGCTTAAAAAGCAGGGGATTGCGAGGCGGTCCCCTGCGCTGCTGCTTTCCTTCCGGCTTTAGGATTATGAAAAATGGGGCAGAGTCATTTTCCCCGGCCCCACTTTTTCCAACACTTTGTTGGAATGTGAGAACTGCCCCCCCCGTTTCTCATACCTTGCGTTTTTCTGCCGGCACCGGCGCTTTCACCCTGTTCCCCGGCAATTTGATGACCCCGTCCTCAGCCATCTGTTCGAGGATCATCATCAGCAGCCTGTCGGTGAAATCATTGTCGAAACCAGCGATTACACCTGCCCTCTTTGTGACAACGTTCTGGAACTGACTGGTCCATATCCTCAGCCCACTCGGACTGTCATAAAGATTGACGCGCATGTCCAGATTGAAAACAGTGGTGACATTGTTCGCGAAGGAGTTTCCATCCACAATTTGAATTAACAGATAGGGGGCATCGGTCATTTCGCCAACCGGCCAGGGAATCTGCACCGGGTCTTTTTGCCCGGGTTGCGCAGCCTTGGCGGTAGCATAAACACTAGCTATACCGTTTGGTGCGAAAACCAGCGGAACCCGTTCTCTAAACAATTCGGGTAGGTCGTTGTAGCCCACCTCGGGAAGCGTGATGCCAGAAATAGGTTTTATTTTTTTCGGTGAGGTTTCAATGTAGGCAACCCTCAACTGGGTTATCGGGCGGGAAGGTACGGAAAACTTTTTGGAATAAAGAAGATGGGAGGTTCCTATGCACCCGGTCAGAACCGCTACGGCGGATATCAACAAAACCCTCTGCAAAAGTACTTTCATGCCAGCCATTGAGCATATCTCTGCACACAAGAAATGGGCGACGCCCCATTTGGCAAGACCCCATAAATAGGGGAGTCTTCGGGTATCCGCCCGGCTTGTCCTTTCGATAAACCAGTTATTGCAAACCGCTCTTGCCATCATCATTTTCTCCCATTTTTCAGTATGCTATTCAGGGCGGCCCGGAACGAAAGCCAACTGTAAGGACCGCGCGAAAATTCAGAATAATCTCAAAAAAACCCTGCCTTGCCACCTGTCAAAAGTAACAGGTAGGGGTAATTATTTTTTGGGAAATAAGCAAATGGATGTTGCCGGCAACGTTAAGCGCCGCGGTGCCGTGCCAACCCGCTTGAAATGCAGCTCAAATCATGCCGTGCAACGCTTCCGCTGAAACAGATTCGCCCTTGCGGATCAGTTCGCGGGCGATGTCCATCTTGTCCCACACGTTGCACAGCATGATGCCGCGTATTTTTTGATCGGCCAGATAATAGATCACGCCGGTTTCGTTTTCCTTGCGCCAGTCGGTGACCGTTTCGAGTTTCGGGCTGACCAGGCCGGTGGCCTCGTAGCCGAATTCGAACAGGTCGGAGAAGAAATACGGCTGGTAAGTGAATGCCTCCCTGGCACCCGCCATGTTGCGTCCCGCCCATTTCCCCTGGTTGAGGGCGTTGTCCCAGTGTTCGATGCGCATCCCCTGCCCCAACGCCGCATAGGGAAAGAAAGCATTGTCGCCGGCGGCATAGATATCCGGGTGTGATGTTTGGAGGAATTCGTCGACCACGATGCCGTTATCCACCGCCAAGCCGGCCGCCTGGGCAAGATCGACGTTCGGCACCGTGCCGATACCGACCAGGACCAAGTCCGATTGTATGGTCTTGCCGCCCGATGTCTGGGTGACGAAGCCGCTCGCGGTCTTGCCGATCGACACCGGCATTTCCGAATCGAGGACATAGATCCCCCGTTCCTGGTAGCGCCGTTGCATGGCCTGCCCCAGGGAACCGGGAAACACCCGGCTGCAAATGTGGGTGCCGGGAAAGATCATCGTGACTTCCAGGGAGACGTTTAGCGCGGCGGCAAGCTCCGAGCCGATAAAGCCGCCGCCGATGACCAGTGCGGACTTTGCCGTTGCCACTTGGGAGTGGATGCTCAGGTAGTCGTCGAGGGTACGGAAATAGCAGATCCCGTCGCTGTTCCCGCCGGGGATGTCCAAGCGGCGCGGGGTCACGCCGGTTGCCAGGAGCAGTTTGTCGAAGCGGTAGCGGTTGCCCTCCGCATCCGCGATGGTTTTCTCGCCAGGGTCGAGCTTCGCCACCTTGGCGCCGCGCACCACGCTGACGCCCTGCTGATCGTAGTAGGCCTGGTCATGGAGAAAGACCTCGGCCACCTTGGATTTGCCGAACCACAGTTGCTTGGATAACGGGGGACGATCATAGGGCAGATGCATTTCGTCACCGATCAACAGTATCGTTCCGTTGGCATCGCGCTCCCTGATTCCCGCGATGGCGGAGGCACCGGCTAACCCGCCGCCGATCACCACATAGCTAAATGTTTGCTCGGGCATGGTCGTCTCCTGATGGGTGGCAGGCTGGTCAAGCACCGTTGAGAATATCGCCTGATGCTTGAAGTGTAGAAGATTACACGACCAATTCAATCAAGTATTGACTGCAGGGTGCCGCTCCGGCCCGACTCAGGCGCGCTCGACAATCTTTTGGATGACTGCGTATCGGGCTGCTCGCTTGCGTTGCGCTATTGCGAAGGTAATATCGTGATTCGCCGGCAACCGAGAACTTGGAGGGAAAAATGATGAGCAATGTCGCGAGATGGTCCGCCCTGCTGATTTCCGGCGCGCTGTTCGCCGTGCCGGCCAATGCCGCGCTCCCCAGCCTCGAAGTTAGCGGAGGACTTTATGTTCTCAGTGTTCCTTACCTGGAATACTCGGCGAACGGCAGCATATTCGCCTTTTCGGCTAGTCTTTCCGGTAGCCGGATCACCAGCTACCGCTTGAGTCAGGCGAGTTCCGTGGCGCTCGATAAAAGCGCGGCGGCGGCGACCACCCCGGTATTAACGGAATCCGCCGGCACCTTCACGCTCACGCTGCCCTATCTGGAATTCCTCAACGGCGGTACTCGGTCGGGGTATGCGGCTGCGCTGGTCAGCAAGGATCTCGCGACCTTCGCGGTCGACGCGGCCAGCGTGAAAGCGATTTCTTCCAATCCGGATGCGCCCACCAATGTGAGCGTCGCCGCGACGGATGGCAAAACGGCGGGCACCCAGAGTTTTTCGTCGTCCACCAAGCTCGCCGTTTCCTGGAGCGCTCCCGGTTATGCGGTCGATCATTACGAAATCAGCGCGGTCGAATCCATCAAGAACACCACCGTTACGACCGCCAGCGCTTCATCTCCGGTAACGCTCGGCGGCTTGAAAGCGGCGACCGCCTACCAGGTGACCGTCAAGGCCTGCAAGGACAGCGCCTGCCAGTCCGCGGCCAGCGCCGCAGCCGTATCGGCAGCCACCTCCCCCGAATATTGGCAGTTGCAAGGCACGGGCAACGGTTATGCCAACGCGACCAGGGCGGTGAAGGACGGCAGCGTGCTGTCCTGGGTGATGCACTGGGGAACCGAAGCGGGCAGCCTGGCGGGACGCCACGAATACTTCTACAAGACCGTGGCGGCCGGCAGGGACGGCGTCGCCATCGCGACCACGGCGGGAACCGCGACCGACGTGGCAACCCTGACCTCGTTCGTTACCGATACCGCCCTGGGGCTGCGCAACCCCTGCACACCGCCCGCCTACACCGATTGCGCGTCGAATTCCGGCGCCCTTGAAATCAACGCCTTGCAGGCGATTCCCGTGGCCGCCGGCAAAACCGTGCGCCTCTACATGGAAGCGACCTCACTCAAGGAAACCGGATCGCCAACCCGCATCTATTCCCTGGATTCGAAAGACGGACTGACCGGCCAGCGCTATTCGAGCAACGCCGCCAAGACCTATTGCGGGGGAAGCGGCTCGACCGACTACGCGCCGGGCGGCGCCTGCGCCCTCACCACGGTGATCGGTCTGTCCGGCGACAGCGTCAAGCCTTCGCCGTTGAAACAAGCGCGCCAGTTCAAGATCGGCTATCCGACCCTGGATTCCTGGCTGTGGAACGGCGCAGCCGGCACCTATATGATCGTCACCGGCGACGACGCCTGCGGAAAATATAGCAACGCCCTGTTTTACGCGGTCTACGACGGAACCGACTGGACGGTGCAAAGCGATGGTAGCGGCTGCGCCAAGGCGCTGGTTGCCAAGGCCCACGGCCCGGTTCTGGTGCATCTCGGCGCGGCCCAATACAAGCTTTATTACGAGGACCAGAGCGGCGGGATGAGCGGCAAGCCGTTGCGCCTGCTGTACGGCAACGGCGCCGCCTCGGGCAAGGTCGATTTCGACGCCTGGGAAAGCAGCGCCAGCGCCCGCGAGGTGTATTTCCTGTGGCCGGACGGCACCCTGCTCGACGCCCAGGATGAATCGGGACTCGGCGACCACATGATCGTCAGCGACAGCAACCTCGCCAGCCAATTCATGTTTCACAACCTGGGCGGATTCGACAACGCCAAGTCTCCCAGCGGCTCGCTGGGCTTGGGAATCTCGAAATTGCTCAATCCGTGAGCGGGCTAGGCCTTCCCCCGCAGCTTGCGCCACAGGGTGGTGCGGCTGATCCCCAGCTTCTGCGCCGCCTTGCTTTGGTCGCCGCCGCATTCGCCGAGCACTCGCCGGATGTGGGCAAGCTCGCCGGCGCGGCTGCTGGCCTTGAGGGGAGCATGCGGCGGCGGCTCGGCGCCGAACAGTTCCGGGACGATGGCGCGCAGCAGCGCTTCGCTTTCCTGGAGGGCCGCATCCGGCGGGGCGAGAAAGACGCTGACGCGCTCGACGATGTTTTCCAGTTCGCGGATGTTGCCGGGCCACGGGTAAGCGGCGAGGTGGGGCAGCAGGCGCGGCAAGAGTTCCGCACCGGTGCGGGTGGCGCCGAGGCGTTGCAGGGCGGCATCGAGAAAATGTCCGGCCAGCGCGGCGATGTCCGCCGGGCGTTCACGCAGCGGCGGGAGGTGCAGGTTGAGGATGTTGAGGCGATAAAAGAGGTCTTCGCGAAATTGCCCTTCCCCCACCATGCGACGCAGGTCGCGGTGGGTGGCGGCGAGGATGCGCACGTCGATGGGGGTGGGGTCGGTGCTGCCGAGACGCAACACCTCTTTTTCCTGCAACACCCGCAGCAGCTTGGCTTGCAGGGCGAGGGGCATTTCGCCGATTTCGTCGAGGAATAGGGTGCCGGTGTGGGCGGCCTCGAACAGGCCGGCCTTGCCGCCCTTGCGCGCGCCGGTGAAAGCGCCTTCCTCGTAGCCGAACAGTTCCGATTCGAGCAGGCTTTCGGCGAAGGCCGCGCAATTGACGGCGACGAACGGCGCGCCGCTGCGCCGGCTGGCGTTGTGGATGCCTTGGGCGTAAAGCTCCTTGCCGGTGCCCGATTCGCCGCTAATCAGCAAGGTGGCATCGACCGCCGCGTAACGGGCGGCGACCGCCTTGGCCTGGACGGTTTGCGGGCTGGCGCCGACGATTCGGGCAAGCTGGTATTTGGCAACGAACTGGCGCGGGCGGTTTTGCACGCGCAAGGAGCGGTCGGCGCGCTGGATGGCGTTGGCGTCCTGGCAAGTGAGCACCGCCCCGGCGGCGCGTTCGCCTTCCAGGATGGGCAGGCGGTTGGTGATAAGAATGCGCCCGCCGACCCGCACCACCTGTTCCGGCTCGGCCTCGCCGGAGCGCAGGGTGCGCGCCAGCGACAGTTCCGGGGCGAGTTCGCTCAAGCGCCGCCCCAATGCCCATTCCACCGAAACCCCGAGCAAGCGCGCAAATGCCGGATTGGCGGACTGAATGCGCTCGTCGCCATCCACCGCCACCACCCCTTCGGCGAGGCGCAGCAGGGAGGCGTTCAGCCATTCGCGGCGGGTTTCCTCGACACGCGCCACGCGCGCCAGGTCGATGGCATCGTCGAGAGCGCGCCGCACCGCTTCGGCGGAATAGAGAAATACCCCGGCCAGCCCGACTTCCGCGGCGATGCGGTTAATCATGCTGGAGCCGACGATCACCCGGAAGCCGTCGCGGGCCAGTTGCTGGACGCGCTCACGGGCGTCTTCCGCAGTGGTATAGAAACATTGCTCGATATCGAGCTTGAGGATTTCCTTGATCTCCTCCAGCTCCGCGCTGATCGCCTGGTAGCTAAAGATGGCGATGCGCTCGGAAACCTGGCGGGCGCGGCGCAGGGCATGGAGGATGTCGAAGCCGCTGACCTTGATTTGCACCACCGGCGCATCGAGATGCTCCTTGAGATAGGCGCCGTTGGCCCCGGTGGCAATGAACACGTCGGCATCCCCGCTGGCGAGCAGGTCGCGTGCGGCACCCACGCCTTCTTCGAAAATCTTGTTGACCACGCGGAGCTCCGCGACCGCCGCGTAATCGGGAAGGATTTCGGGCAGAAAGCCGGTGAGGCTGAAACCGGCGACCCAGATTTTCGGTTTTTTGCTGGCAGAGGACATGAAGAAACCTCGATAGTTTCTTTAGTGTAACACTAGCGTTTCACACTTGAAACAAGCGGAAAATTGAACTTATGGAAATTTGACGCTTACGCCCGCAAAACGCTGCCGACCAAATAAAACGGAGCGCCCCACCGGTCGGTGGCGGCGCTCCGTGATTTCCCGAAACGATTAAGTGAAAGGCAAAAACAATTTTGAATGTTTAGCGTTGAGTGCTTAGTTGATGTCGCCGCGCAAAGCGCGTCGGATTTGAATCAGGCGCGAAGCGCATTCCACAACTCAACACTTAACACTCAAAACCAAGAACTGCTATTACTTACTTGTTGTTCGGCCCGGAAGACTTCGACGCCATGAACGACACGGCAGCGCGCAGGTCGGCGTCGCTCAGGTTGGTAAATCCACCACGGGAAGGCATCTTGTTGTGGCCGTGGACGGCTGACGACACCAGCTCGTTTATCCCTTTGGCCAGGCGGGGCCGCCAAGCTTCCGCATCGCCGATCTTGGGGGCGCCGTTGCTACCCTCGCGATGGCAGTTGCCGCATGCCGATGCGACGATCTGCTCGCCGGATCCATGACTAACCTTGCCGTGGGTCTTTTGTGGGTCGGGAGTCCTGCCCCCGCTCACCATGTAGGAGATGGCCCGCTCGACTTCCAGGTCGCTGAGGGTCGCTTCCCCGCCATGCGCCGGCATCTTGCGCACGCCTTCCATGGCGTTCTTCGAAAGCTGATTGAGACCGAACTTGGCTCGCGGCGCCCAGTCATTGGTATTGCCGATGCGCGGTGCGCCATCCTTGCCTTCGCCGTGACAGTGGATACAGATGGCTTCGACGATTTGCTTCCCGGTACGGGGTGTCGCATCGGCGGCGGCAGCCTGGTTGACCATGCCTGCCAGGGCGACAAAACCGGCGGCAAGTGCAATGCGGCGTGACTGAAAACGAATTTTGCTCATGGAATTTTCCCCTCGGAATGTTAGTGATTTTATGTGGGCGCATTGTTCAAAATCACCCGACAATTGTTGTCATTTTACCTTAAAGCGCCGCGGGCTGACTATCCGCGGGAGGTTAAAGGAAGTGTAGGTGTTGGATGAAGCATGTGCAACTTGACCACCCGTTGCAACATTGAAACGCCGGTTACCGGCCGGCAACGCCACACCATCGCCGAATGGCCAAACATTCCCGTCAAAACAGGTAATTGAAAAAAATCCGGCGATACTGGCATGGCGTTTGCAGTGCCTTGCCCATTGCCATCGACCGAAGGACCGCACATGACCATACAATCCGCCGGCGCACGTTTCCGTGCCGCCGTAGCCGCCGAGAAGCCGCTCCAGGTGATCGGCGCGATCAATGCCTACCATGCCAAGCTGGCCCAGGCGGTCGGTTACAAGGCGCTCTATATCTCCGGGGGCGGCGTCGCGGCGGGTTCTCTGGGTGTGCCCGACCTGGGCATCAGCACCCTCGACGACGTGCTCACCGACGTGCGCCGCATCACCGACGTGACCGACCTGCCGGTGCTGGTGGACGTGGATACCGGTTTCGGCGGGGCATTCAACATCGCCCGCACGGTAAAGTCGATGATTAAATTCGGCGCCGGCGCGATTCACATTGAAGACCAGGTGCAGGCCAAGCGTTGCGGTCATCGTCCCGGCAAGGCGATCGTCACCCTGGCGGAAATGGTGGATCGCGTCAAAGCCGCCGTGGACGCCAAGACCGACCCGGATTTCGTAATCATGGCCCGCACCGACGCGCTCGCCGTGGAAGGACTGCAATCCGCCATCGACCGCGCCTGCGCCTGCGTGGAAGCGGGCGCGGACATGATCTTCCCCGAGGCGATAACCGAACTGGCCATGTACAAGCAATTCGTCGATGCCGTGCAAGTGCCGGTGCTCGCCAACATCACCGAATTCGGCTCGACGCCTTTGTTTACGGTGGATGAACTGCGCGGCGCCGATGTCTCGCTGGTGCTGTATCCGCTGTCGGCGTTCCGCGCGATGAATGCCGCGGCACTCAAGGTTTATCAAGCTGTGCGCAGCGAAGGCACCCAGAAGAATGTCCTGGATATCATGCAAAGCCGCATGGAGCTATACGATTACCTGGGCTACCATGAATTCGAGCAGAAGCTCGATTCGCTGTTCGCACAGGGAAAGTGATTTTTGTAGGGTGGACACGGTTTCTTGTGTCCACCGTCGGCGGTCCCGCGTGGACACGAAAAGCCGTGTCCACCCTACGAAACTCAGCCCAACCTACATGATTCAGGAGAAGAAAATGAGCGAAACAGACAACAAACCCAAGAAGAAATCGGTCGCCCTATCCGGCGTCAACGCCGGCACCACGGCGGTGTGTACTGTCGGGCACAGCGGCAACGACCTGCATTACCGCGGCTACGACATCCTCGAACTGGCGGAGAAATCCACCTTCGAGGAAGTCTCGTTCCTGCTGATCCACGGCGAATTGCCGACCAGCGGCGAACTTGCCGACTATCGCGCCAAGCTCAAGGCGCTGCGCGGCCTGCCGCCGCAATTGAAAGCTGCACTGGAACTGCTGCCGGCGTCGGCGCACCCCATGGATGTGATGCGCACCGCTTGTTCGGTGCTCGGTTCGCTGCTACCCGAGAAGGACGACCACAATCTGCCCGGGGCGCGTGACATCGCCGACCGGCTGGTGGCGTCGTTCGGGGCTATGCTGCTGTATTGGCACCATTACGCGGTAAACGGCAGGCGCATCGAGACCGTCACCGACGACGAGACGGTGGCCGGGCATTTTCTCCATTTACTGCACGGCAAGCCGCCCTCCGAATTGCAGCGCAAGGCGCTCGACACCTCGCTGATCCTTTACGCCGAGCACGAATTCAACGCCTCGACCTTCACCGCACGGGTGATTTCCGGCACCTTGTCGGATTTCTATTCGTGCATCACCGGCGCGATTGGCGCGCTGCGCGGCCCCAAGCACGGCGGCGCCAACGAGGCGGCGATGGAGATCATCTCGCGCTACCGCAACCCCGACGAGGCGGAAGCCGACATCCGCGAGCGCGTAGCCCGCAAGGAAATCGTCATCGGCTTCGGCCACCCGGTCTATACCATCGGCGACCCGCGCAACGTGGCGATCAAGGCGGTGTCGCGACGCCTTTGCGAAGCCGGCGACAACATCAATCTCTTCAACATCTCCGACCGCATCGAAGCGGTGATGTGGGAAGTGAAGAAGATGTTCCCCAACCTGGATTGGTACAGCGCATCGAGCTACCACATGATGGGCGTGCCGACCCCGATGTTTACCCCGATTTTCGTGATTTCGCGTACCGCCGGCTGGGCCGCGCACATCATCGAGCAGCGCATCGACAACAAGATTATTCGGCCCAACGCGGAATACGTCGGGCCGGACGAGCGGGCTTACGTGCCGATCGAGGCCCGGCAGTAGCCCGGATGGAGCGCAGCGCAATCCGGGAGCGCCCGCCAGGGCGCAAGCTACGGCGG
>JAGXQV010000211.1 GCA_018336195.1 Sulfuricella sp.
GCGGCGGGATCGCGGTGCGCCGCCAGTGGCTTGCCGCCAGCCGCCACAGGGCGGCGAGGTCGGCGTCTTGCGCTTCCTTCGGCAACTCTTGGCCGAGAAAGCGTAGCACGTTGCGCAATACTAGCACGGGCTTGTCCGCCGACACAGGTGGCGCCAGGGTCTGCTTGCTGAGCTTTTCGCCTTGCGCGTTGACCGCCACCGGGAGGTGCGCGTAAGCCGGTACGGGTAGTTCCAGCAGGCGTTGCAGGGCGATCTGGCGGGGCGTCGAGTCGATCAGGTCTGAGCCGCGCACCACGCAGGTGACGCCTTGCTCGGCGTCGTCCACCACGGTTGCCAGTTGGTAGGCGAACAGCCCGTCGGCGCGGCGGATCACGAAGTCGCCGACTTCGTTGGCCAGGTGCTGGCCGATCCAGCCTTGCAATTCATCCTGGAAGCCGACCTCCCCCTCATCCACCCGCAGCCGGATGGCGCGGGCGCTCCGCCCCGGCGCGAGTCCGCCGCGGCAGGTGCCCGGGTAAATCGCCGCGCCGTCCGGTCCCAGCGCCGAATCGGCGATTTCGCGGCGGGTGCAGGCGCACGGATAGACCGCGCCGAGATGTTCCAGTTCGGCCAGGGCAGCGCGGTAATACTCGCTACGGTGGCTCTGGTAGACCACCGCGCCGTCCCATTCCAGGCCGAAGGCTTCGAGGATGCGCAGGATGTCGTCGGCCATGCCCGGCACGCAGCGCGGTAGGTCGAGGTCGTCGATACGCACCAGCCATTCGCCGCCGTGGGCGCGGGCGTCGAGAAAGCTGCCCACCGCTGCGACCAGCGAGCCGAAGTGCAGCGGGCCGGTGGGGGAGGGGGCGAAGCGGCCGCGATAAAGGGGGGTATCCATCCGTCCCATTTTAACGGCGAATCGTGTAAAGTGGCGCCCCATGCTAGTGCTCGGCATCGAAACCTCCTGCGACGAAAGCGGTGTCGCGCTCTACCATACGGGGCGCGGCCTGTTGGCGCACGCCCTGCATTCGCAGGTGGCGATGCACGCCGAATACGGCGGGGTAGTGCCGGAACTGGCGTCGCGCGACCATATCCGCCGGGTCTTGCCGCTCACCCGCAAGGTTCTCGCCGAAGCCGGCTGCCAAATTTCCGATATTGATGCCATCGCCTACACCCAGGGGCCGGGGCTGGCTGGGGCGCTGCTGGTCGGCGCGAGTATCGCCGCCGCGCTGGGCTTCGCCCTGAACGTCCCGACGCTGGGCGTGCATCATCTCGAAGGCCATTTGCTCGCGCCCTTGCTGGAGGCGAATCCGCCTGAATTTCCGTTTGTCGCCCTGCTGGTTTCCGGCGGGCATAGCCAGTTGATGCGGGTGTCGGGGATCGGCGCCTACGAAACGCTGGGCGAAACCCTCGACGACGCCGCCGGGGAAGCTTTCGACAAGACCGCCAAGCTGCTCGGCCTGGGTTATCCGGGCGGCCCGGCGCTGTCGAAACTCGCCGAAACCGGCCAGCCCGGACGGTTCAAGCTGCCGCGCCCGATGCTGCACAGCGGCGACCTCAATTTCAGCTTCAGCGGCCTGAAAACCGCGGTGCTTACCCTGGTGAACAACCAGCCCAGCGACCCGCAGACCATCGCCGACATCGCCCGCGCTTTCCAGGACGCCATTGTCGAAGTGCTGGCCGCCAAGGCCGTCGCAGCGCTCGCCGCCACCCGCATGACCCGCTTGGTGGTGGCCGGCGGGGTCGGCGCCAACCGCCAGTTGCGCGAAGGTTTGAGCGCGCGGGCGGCCAAACGCGGCTTCCGGGTGTATTACCCGAAGCTCGAATTCTGCACCGACAATGGCGCGATGATCGCCTTCGCCGGCGCGATGCGCCTGCAACACGGCGCCGGGGAGCGCGGCGGCGCATTCACCGTCACGCCGCGTTGGCCGCTGGAACAGATCGCACCCATGTTATAATCCTTACTATTCTGCAATAGTTTTAGGAAATATGAAGCTCATCCTCACGCTGACCAGCCCGTTCGCCCGCAAGGTGCGGATCGTCATGTCGGAAAAGAAAATCGAATACGATACCCAGGAAGAAAACCCCTGGATCCCCGATACCCGCGTCACTGAATTCAACCCGCTCGGCAAAGTGCCGGTGCTGGTGCTGGACGACGGCGGCACCGTTTTCGACTCGCCAGTGATCGTGGAATACCTCGACATGGTTTCGCCGGTGCATCGCTTGATCCCGGAAAGCGTGCGCCAGCGCATCCAGGTGCGGCGCGGCGAAGCCCTCGCCGATGGCGTTTCGGAAGCCGCTGCGGCGATCTTCCTGGAAAACCGCCGTCCCGAAGCGCAACGCAGTCCCGAGTGGATCGTTCTCCAGCGGCGCGCCATCGATCTGGGCATGAAAGCCATCGCCGACGACCTCGGCGAAAAGAAATGGTACATGGGCGACACCTACAGCCTGGCCGACATCGCCATCGGTTGCGCGCTCGGTTACATGGATCTGCGCTTTCCGGAAATCGACTGGCGCACCACCTACCCCAACCTCGCCAAGTTCGAGGAGCGCATGGAGCAACGTCCGGCGTACAAGGAAACGATGCCGCCGCGCTAAGCTGAAAACAGTTTTGAGTGTTTAGTTGCTGTCGCCGCGCAAGGTGCGTCGGGATTGATTCTTGGTTCATGCGCGAAGCGCATTCCAAAACTAAACACTAAACACTCAAAACTAAAAACTAAAAACTAAAAACTAAAAACTAAAAACTAAAAACTAAAAACTAAAAACTAAAAACTGCTTTTCCCCCTTGTGTAGCAATTGTTACAGTACGTCCAGGCCGGCAACGGTAGATTTCCCTTCACTGCATTCCCGCAGTTTTTCCAAGGAGATCGTCATGCCGGCCCTGCGCTTTTTTCTCGACACCCACGACCGTAGCCGCAACACTTTTCCCGCCAGCCTGAGTGTGACCGAATTCGAAGGGTTTTTCGCCCTTTACCAGCAGGCTTGCCAGGCCGAAGGCGTGATCCCGGTGCGTCTCCATGTCGGTCTGGCGGAGGGCCGCGCCTTTTGCCTGAACCTCGCGCCCGATGGCGACGCGGTGCGGCGCGCCCATGAACGGGTCGGCCTGCCGTTCGATTCGATCACCGAAGTAAGTATGGCGACGCCCGGTGACATCTTCCTGCGCGGCTCTGCCGGTACGCCGGCCTGATCGTCCCGCCACCCTGACGCTGGAGGTCATCATGCAAAACGGAATCCAAGATTTGCTCGGTGTTGCCATTCCCGCCATCGCGCTGGGCGTGGCGGCGATCATCCTGATGGTGCAACGCGAACTGGGGCCTTTCAGCCGGCTGTCTACAGGCGGCAAATGGCTGCTGACGGGAGCTTTCGGCATGGGCATTCTGGCCTTTGCCGTGAAGATTTCGGTAGCAGTGGCCGTGACGCGGATGCCGGTGCCAGTCAGCGCCGCGTCCCCGCCGTTGGAAGCGCCTTCCGCCGTAGCGCAACAAGTCTGGGCTTATCAGCCGGATGCGCCGCAGAAATACGTGTGGCAAGCCCTCCCGCAAATGGCGCCGGAACCGCCGGATAATCCCGCCACGCCGGAAAAAATCGCCCTGGGGAAACGCCTGTTCTTTGACAAGGCGTTATCCGCCGACGGGCAACTTTCCTGCGCCTCCTGTCACGACCTGTACGGCAAGGCCGGCGGCGACGGACGCCGCACCGCGCGCGGCATCGCCGGCCAAATCGGCGGACGCAACGCCCCGACGGTGTGGAATGCAGCGTTCCAGTCCCAGTTGTTTTGGGACGGGCGGGCCGCCTCGCTGGAGGAACAGGCCCAAGGGCCGATCCTCAATCCGCTGGAAATGGGGATGCCCTCCGCCGCCGCGGTCGAAGCGGTGATCAGAAAAAATCCGCTCTACCAACAAGCCTTCGCCCAGGTTTTCGGCGCTGAACAGCCCATCACCCTGGCGCGGATTGCCGCCGCCATCGCCGCTTACGAACGCACCCTGATTACCCCCGACGCGCCTTACGACCGCTTCGTGCGGGGCGACCGGCAAGCCCTCAATCCCCAGCAACTGCGCGGCATGGCGCGCTTCGAGTCGGTGGGCTGCGTCACTTGTCACAAGGGGCCGAATTTCAGCGATGCCAGTTTGGTGGGCGGGCAGATTCCCCGGCGGATATTTCCGGCACTGCCGACGGCATTCGAGAAGCGCTTCGACCTGACGCCCGACGGACGAGGCGGCGGCGTCGAACGCGGCGCGTGGCGCATTCCGTCGCTACGCAACGTGGCGCTGACCGGGCCATATTTTCACAATGGCGCGGTGGAAAAACTCTCCGACGCGGTGCGCATCATGGCCGGGGCGCAACTGGGCACCCGGATAGGCGCCGCACCCCAGTCCGGCGAATTGTATTGGTCATCCAGAGCGCGGGTGCTCAATCGCGTGGAGAGTCGCACGCTTAACGAACAGGACGTGGACGACATCGTCGCGTTTCTTCAAGCGCTCAGCAGCGATACGCTGGCCTCGCACGCTGGAAAAAGCGGCGCCTGAACGGCTTTCATGCCACCCCTCGAACGCATAGAATGCCTGGCAGGCTAGGCGGAAAGGGGAGACGCACGATGCAGGAACTGGAAGCACTGAGCCCGTTTCGCGAGATGAGCGCAGCGGGCAAGGAATTACTGCGCAAGGGCGCGGTGGGCAGACATTGCGCCCCCGCCAGGCCGGTGCTGCACAAGGGGCAGCGGGTTTCCGGCGCGTATTTCGTGGTGAGCGGGCGGCTGCGCGTGTATTCGCTGGCACCCGACGGCAATGAAGCCACCCTGTATTTCATCGATCCCGGCGAAACCTGCGTATTCGCCCTCAATAGCCTGTTCAACGACCTGCTTTATCCTGCCTGGGTCGAGGCCGAAAGCGAAACCCATGTGGCGCTGATACCCGGCGCGGTGTTTCGCGAACTGTTCTCCCGCGAAGCGGCGATCCAGGACGTCACGGTGCGCGCCTTGTCCACCCTGGTGTTCCGCCTGATGGCGGAACTGGAGGAAATCCATTCCTACAAGCTGGAACAACGCCTCGCCAACCTCATCCTGGTCCACGCCTCGGCGGAAGGTACGTTGCGCATGACCCAGCAGCAAATCGCCTGCCATCTCGGCACCACCCGCGAGGTCGTGGCACGCCTGATCCGCGAACTGGTCGCCGCTGGCTACGTGCAAACCGGGCGCGGGGTGTTGCGGGTGCGGAATGGAGAAGGGCTGGCGCGGTTGATAGGGGGGATTTAAGTAAAAGCAGTTCTTAGTTTTGAGGGTTTAGTGTTGAGTTGGGGAATGCGCTTCGCGCCTGATTCAAATCCGCTGCGCTTTGCGCGGCGACATCAACTAAACACTCAACACTAAACATTCAAAACTGTTTTTGCCTTTCACTTAGCGTAGCCGGGGAGGGCACGCGCCCGTAACATATCTGCTTCTGAAACGCAATCCTGTTAAAAGTATCAGGGTTTCACGAGCGAATAATATTGGCATAATCGGATTTCGAATTTTCCTTGGGAGTCGATGATGTCCAAAAAGCTATTACTCATGGTATTGGCCGGCCTGATGCTGACGATCCCGCCTGCACAGGGCGGTGACACCATTTCCGTGGCAACGACTGGATATCTGGCTGTCGGGGTAGCCGGCCAGGTTATTACCCTACCGGATATCGTGATAACCGAGAACTGGAGCGGCGCGCTTCGCACCAGCGGGTTCGTTGCCTTGGCTGCGCCTTACAGTCAAATTGACAAATTCAACGTGGCTGGCGCCACCTTGAAAGCCTACCGGGCAAGCGATGGTGCCGAGCTGACTTCGACCCTCATCGGCAACAACCAGTTGCTTGCCGATACGGCGCCGTCCGCCACCAACGTTCCCGATGTTGTTTTCAGCCTGGCAGCGGCATCGACTGCCGAAACCGGCCCAATCAAGCTGGTGATCTCTAATCTGAAGGCGATTCTGGCGGTTACCTCCGTCGGCGATATTATTCTGACGATAGGCGGTGCGGAAACCAGCGGAAGCACTCTGGATACGCTGCAAATAATCGATGCCAGTCTGGGGGCCGGTGCGACCCGGCTGACTCTGAGAGTTGGAGCGATTGTATCTGCCTGTACGATCGAGCCGCAGCCTGTCGTGACCGGCCCGCTCAGTGCTCAAACCATCAGTGTTTCCATGGAGGCATCTGGAAGCGACCGAGGCAAACAAGGCAGCATTTATGTTGCTGCAATACTCCATTTGGGATTCAATCCGTCGTCAGTATATTTCCTCAATGAAATCGGAGCCTGGGAGATGTTTTCTTCCTGCGCCACGGCCCCGGCCTATTTCACGGGAGTGTTGCAGCAATCCGGGAATACGGTAATTCCAGTAGTGCCGACTCCCATCGATCTGACGGCTTTCAAAGGCACCGATATTTACGTGGGCTATGGCATCCCCGGCAAAATGACGGCCTGCGAAAACATGTTGGACTACGGTACTTACGCCAAAATGTATACCATTAGGTGACGAGTTGACCCGGTCATAACGCAGTGATCCAGCTTTGCAGCAATTCAGTCTCCCGTTGCAGGAGTTGCGCATCCTGGTAGACGTGGGCGATCACCGCGATGCCCTGCGCCCGTCCCAGCAAATGCAGGGCCAGCGCTTCGGCTTCGGCGCCCCGGTTCAGGGCCGCGAAGCAGGCGGCGAGCCAGTCGCGAAACAGGTCGAAAAGCGCACGCGCGGCTTGTTGCAGGTCGCGCCGGTCTTTTCCCAGTTCGGTGTTCAGGGTGCCGATGGGGCAGCCGAATTGGGTCAACTCCAGGTGGCGACCGGTAATCATGGCGACAAAGGCGTGCAAGCGCGCCTTGGGGTCGGCATTTTCCTGCGCCCATAACGTCAGCAGGGTGCGGAATTCGTCGAGGTGCTGGTCGATCACCGCCTTGAGTATGTCGTCCTTGGTCTTGAAGTAATGGTAGATGTTGCCACGGAATAAACCCGATGCCGTGACGATGTCAGAGAACGAGGTGCCGTCGTAACCCTGCTCATAAAACAGCCGTTTTGCGCATTCGACGATATCGGCGCGGGTTTTCTCGCCTTTGCTGCCAGTCATCGGGTATTCCCCATTTGTTTGCCCATGGCGCCCAATGTTACACCACGGGCTTTGCCATCCGCATGGGCTGGGTTTGGCGTATTCCCATTTCCCGCATTTGCAGGCGCACCGCTTCCCGCCACGGATGAACGGGCCGGTAGCCCAGCAGTCGTTGCGCCTTTTGGTTATCGGCGCTGACCTCTTCCATCAAGTGAACGATGCTGCGTGTTACCAGCGGCTCCCACGGCACGAGCGGGTCGAGTTTTTCCATCAGCCATGCAAACGGGTAAGCCAGCGCGAAGGGGACGCCGAAATGCGGCAGCGGCAGGCCGAATTCGTCGTGCAGAAAAGTGATGACCTGGCGCACGCTGGGCACTTCCGGGCCGACAATGTTGAAACTCTCGTAGTCGGCCAGGCCGGAGGTCGTGGCCGCCAGGGCGAAGGCCTGACCGATGTCGCGCCCGTCGGTAATCGGCAGGCTGGTGCGCCCGCCCGCCACCCATGGGACGAGGTGGGTTTTCAGGCGCGGGGCGAGGATGGGCAGCACGCCCAAGGCATAGCGTTGTCCCGCAAAAATGCCCAGACGCAGATTGACGACCTGGAAGTTGGGGGCGGCTTGTTCGCGCAAGGCGTTTTCGATGGTGATGACATTGCCCAGGTGCGGCCAAAAGGGACGGTCGATGCCGCGACTCATGGGGTCGGCGGAATCCTGCGGCGCGGCGGCGCTGGCGGTGCTGGTGTTGACGATGCGCTTCACCCCGGCGCTACGGGCTGCCTCAATCAAGGCCAGAGATGGCTCCAGGAACAGGGAACGTGATTCTTCCGCGTGGCCCCATAGCGAACTCCAGGCAGCCGCATGGCACACAACGTCGACGTCCGCGACCAGCGATTTCCTATAAGCCGCATCGCGTAAATCACCTTCGCGAACCTCTCCAGTAAAGCCCGCCGGTAATTTCCCCTTGTCGCGGCAAGCCGCGATAACCCGCACATCGCCGCGTTGCTGCAAGGCTTCCAGGGCGTGGCTTCCCACGAAACCGTTCGCGCCCGTAACCAGCACTGTCTTGAACATTGGTTATACCTCTCAATATTGGATGATCGTCCAACAATAATAGGATGATTGTCCAATTCGGTAAAGGGGAGATTTTACGGGGAGGGATTTCCGGGATGCAGTTCAGGTGAGTAGGGCGCAACCCCAAGAAATATGCAAAATTTCCTCTCGGTTCCGGCGTTCGGCGCAAGTAATCGTAAAAGGTTGGGCTGAGAGTGAGCGGCAATATCACGACACGTCGGCAGCGGCGCGCTGGGGTTTGCTACGCTCACCGCAGCGGCTTCCATCGAACAGGCACAGCAAGCTGAAGCGAAAGCGGAATCCGGGGCCGCCGACAGGCGAATAGCAGCGAAGTTACGCGAAGGATACACTTCGTTCCTCTGCGCATCCTTGCTGGCTTGGCGCGAGATTTCTTACCAACACTTCAGAGGCTTGTCCATTTCGTGCAACAAGGAACTCAGGCCGCGATTTTCAGGCGTTCGATGGTAGGCCGTCGGGTGTTGTGTTCCGCTTGCCACAGATCATAGGCGGCTTGCATGCGCAGCCACATCAGGGCGTCGATCCCTAGCCAGTCTTGCAGGCGCAACGCCATATCCGCGCTGATTGCGGCATGCCCATTGAGGACGCGCGACAGGGCGGCGCGCGTAACGCCTAATTGCTTTGCGCCTTCGGTAATCGTCACGCCTTCCGGCCAACTGTCCTTGAGAACCGCGCCCGGATGGGCCGGGTTGTGCATTCGAGTCATCGCAACCTCCTAATGGTAATCCAGATAATCGACCAGTTCGGCGTCTTCACCCGAGAAACGGAAGATCACTCGCCAGTTGCCGTTCACGGTGATTGACCAAAAGTCTTCTAATTCGCCGCTCAAGGGGTGGAGCCGCCATGCCGGGAAATTCATGTCCTGCGGGGAGAGCGCAACTTCCAGAGCGGTAAGTTGAGCCTGCAACCGAACGGCATGATGGGGCTGGATGCCCGCTTTACTACCGGTGCGGTAGAACGTTTCCAAACCTTTGTGGCGAAAGTTCTTGATCACGGCGTTTATAGTATAGCAATGCTATACGTCCGGCAATCTTGAACTTTGACGATGTGGTGCGTGATAGTGCTGAAATTGGTACGCATTCGCCGATGAGCGGCTTTCGGTCCCCGGATTCCGCTGCGCTGCATCCGGGTTTACTGTATCACTCCGCCGCCCAAACACACTTCGCTGTCGTAGAGCACCACCGATTGCCCCGGCGTGACTGCCCATTGCGGCTGGGCGAAGGCGATGTCGCAACTCTCCGCATCCACCCGCACTACCGAGCAGGGAGCGTCGGCCTGGCGGTAGCGGGTTTTGGCGGCATACACCCATTCCGGGTGGGGGGCTGTGCCGCTCACCCAGGAGAGGTCGGCGGCGCGTAGGCTTTCTTTCAGCAACAGCGGGTGTCCGTGGCCTTGCACCACGATCAGGCGGTTGTTGGTCATGTCCTTGGCGGCGACGAACCACGGCTCGCCTTGGCCGCCGATGCCCAAACCTTGGCGCTGGCCGAGGGTGTGGTAGGCGAGTCCCTGGTGTTGGCCCATCACCTTGCCTTCCGGGGTGACCATCTCGCCCGGTGTGCGCGGCAGGTAGCGTTCGAGGAATTCGCGGAACGGGCGCTCGCCGATGAAGCAGATGCCGGTGCTGTCTTTCTTGGCGTGTACCGGCAGATTGGCAGCACGGGCGATTTCGCGGACTTCGCGCTTGTACAGTTCGCCGAGTGGGAACAGGGTCTTGGAAAGCTGCGCCTGGTTGAGGCGATGCAGGAAATAGCTTTGATCCTTGCCGCCGTCTTCGGCCTTGAGTAACTGGAACAGGCCGAATTGCTCGCGGACTCGGGCGTAGTGGCCGGTGGCGATTTTCTCGGCGCCCAGGCTGATGGCGTGGTCGAGGAAGGCCTTGAACTTGATTTCGGCATTGCACAGCACGTCCGGGTTGGGGGTGCGCCCGGCTTGGTATTCGCTCAAGAACAGGGCGAATACCCGTTCCTTGTATTCCTTGGCGAAATTCACCGCTTCGACTTCGATGCCGATCTTGTCGGCCACCGCCAGCACGTCCATGAAATCCTGCTTGGCGGGACAATCGCCGTCCGCCGTGTCGTCGTCTTCCCAGTTCTTCATGAACAGGCCGACCACTTCATAGCCCTGGCGTTTGAGCAACAGCGCCGCTACCGAGGAATCCACCCCGCCCGACATGCCCACCACGATCCTGCCGTTGCTCATGTTCATTCCCGCCTTATTCGTAATGGGTGACCAGTTCCAGCGGATAACGCTTGCCCGCCAGATGGTCTTCGACGCAGCGTACGATCAGCGGGCTGCGGTGGCGCTCGGCGCTGGCGCGGATTTCCTCGGGAGTGAGCCACACCGCGCGGATGATGCCTTCATCCAATTGGCGCTCCGGCTCGTGACCGGTAATCACGCCGCCGTAGGCAAAGCGCAAATAAGTGATGTCCTTGCGCGGATGCTGCCAGCGGTACACCCCCTGCAGCCACTGCGGGGTGAAATGGTAGGCGGTTTCTTCGAGCGCCTCGCGGATCGTCCCTTGCACCAGGGTTTCGTTGTTCTCCCAATGACCGGCGGGCTGGTTGAAACGCACGCCTTCTTCGGTATTTTCCTCGACCAGCAGGAACTTGCCGTCCTGTTCGATGACCGCGGCCACGGTGACATGGGGTTTCCAGATCATTTCGATTTTTCCGGGAAAAGGGTCGATTTTAGCGGTTTAGCTCCAGGGAAGGAAACCGGCGATGACGCTGAACCGATTCGGCGTTAGAATTTGGCCTCACGGAGGAACGCGCCATGCCCGCCATCAGCATGTTTTACGGGATCATTATTTCCATGTATTTCATGGATAACCAGAGGCACCACTTTCCCCATATCCATGTCGAATATCAGGGAGTGGAAGCGATCATTGCCTTGCCTTCCGGAGAATTGTTGGAGGGACAGATTCCAACCAATAAATTGAAACTGGTTCAAGCCTGGATCGAAATCCACCAGGAAGAACTGATGATGGATTGGACTCTGGCTTTGCGCGGCGCCCCTGTTTTCAAGATTGAACCATTACATTAAGGGAGGTGGGAACCATGAACCCTCGCGTCGCTACGGTCGTTGCCCTGGAGAATCATAAGCTGATGTTGACGTTCACCAACGGCGAAGTCCGCGTTTTCGATGTGGCACCCTATCTGGATGCACCGGTATTTCAGCCATTGCGCAATCCCGGCTACTTCTCGCTCGCCAAGGTAGTACGTGGGACGGTAACCTGGCCGAACGAAGCCGACTTCTGTCCCGATACCCTTTACGAATTGTCCATCCCGCAACAACAAGCAGCGTGATGCCCAATTGAAAAACGCCGTCATCCTGCTGTCCGGCGGACTGGATTCCGCCACCACCCTCGCCGTCGCGCGTAGCGAAGGGTTCGCCTGCCACTGCCTGAGCCTCGATTACGGGCAGCGCCACCGCGCCGAACTATTGGCCGCCCAGCGCGTCGCCGCCGCGCTGGGCGCCGCCGAGCAGCGCACCGCCAAACTCGACCTGACGATGTTCGGCGGCTCGGCGCTGACCGACACCGCCATCGACGTTCCCACCACGGCCGGTGCGGGCATCCCCATCACCTACGTGCCGGCGCGCAACACCATCATGCTCTCCCTGGCGCTGGCCTGGGCCGAGGTGCTGGGCAGCGGCGACATTTTCATCGGCGCCAACGCGGTGGATTATTCAGGCTACCCGGACTGTCGTCCGGACTATCTGGCGGCTTTCGAGAAAATGGCCAATCTCGCCACCAAGGCCGCCGTGGAGGGGCAGCGCCTCACCATTCACGCGCCGCTGGTGGACTTGTCGAAAGCCGACATCATCCGTCGCGGAATGGCGCTGGGCGTGGATTACGGCCTGACGGTGTCGTGCTACCAGGCCGACGATGACGGTCGTGCCTGCGGGGTATGCGACTCGTGCCGGCTGCGGCGGGCGGGTTTCGAACAGGCAGGCGTGGCGGATCCGACGCGCTATGCCGGGTAAACCGGCTGGCGTGCGTCAGTTAAGAACGTAAACGTAAATCGTCGATACCGTTGCGGTGGCCGCGGATGCCGAGCCGGCCCCGGTGCCGTATACCACCGCCCAGATCAGGCTGGTGCCGCCGAATGTCTGTCCGTACTGGGTATCCATGGTGCATACGTAGATCAGGTTGCCGCGGTTGGAACAGCCGCCGTTGGTCATGATGCTGTCCGCGTTGGTCTGGGTCAGGCTGTCCCAACCGTTCAGGACTTGCAGCGGGCCGCAGGAAAAAGCCTGGCCCTGGCGCGAGCAGACCTGGAGGGACACCGGGGCGCTCGAATCCGAGAATCCATTGACGGCGGATATTTTCGCCCCCGAAGCGACGGCGCTATCCGCTGCCGCAAGGTGAGCCGCCGCCACTAAAATCATGCCTGCCAACAGTCTGAAAAATTTCACATTATTTCCTTCGGGTGGGTAAAAACTTGTAGTAGGCCAATCCGAAACACCCCGGTGCAGGAGGGCAGCGCGCCCCCCCACATTCGCACGATCACCCCGCGCAGAAGTCCGGGCACGGCACCTTGAAGGTGAACGTCAGGGCATCCGCGTTCGGGTAATACAGCGACCCCTGATGCTCGATCAGCGCCTGCACCATCGTCGAGCGCGACGCATCCGCCCAGTATGCCGTGGCGGCGGCGAGGGCTGCCGCCGGATCCTGGCTGGGGTCGTCGGCCATCACCACTTGCCAGCGCACGGCGGCGAGATCGCTGACCATCAGGCTGGTGAGCTTGGCGCGATCCGCGTCGGGGGCGATTTCTCCCGAACCGACGTTGGCGCCGCCCTGGGCGACTGCGTAGAACATGTAGGGATGGTTGGTAGCGGCAACGGCGGTGGTCTTGCCTGCCACGATGGCGGCGCTTCCCGCGACGTTGGCCTTGAGCAAAGGCGTGGGCGAAAAGTCGAGGTTGAAAATGTCGCGCGGGTGGGAACCGTAGACCATGATGGGAATGGTGTAGCCGTCCTGCCCCGGTGCATCGTTGAGCAGCAGGTCCACTTGGGCCTTCTGGTAGGCGGTGAAGTCCTGAATCGGAATCAAGCCCCACTTCGGGTCGCCCTTGGGGCTTTTTTTCGAGCCTTGGTCGTCGGGTGCGGCAATCGGCGCGGCATCCATCACGCATTCGTAGAGCGCCTCGCTGCCACGGGGAACGCCGTTGGCGCGCAGCATTTCCTCGACGCGCACCGGCACCGGGTCGTTCAAGTAGTCGCGCATCGGGTTGAGCAGGCGTATCGGCGGGTAATGGAAGAACTGCACCGTGCGCTGGTTGGCCATGGGCAGGCCGAGCGGCAGGAAGAAGCGCCACACGTCGCCGGGATTGGTGGGGTCGGGGTTCCAGCGCCCGGACGCCTCGATTTCCGGAACCACCTCGGAGAGCGCGGCCAAGCCGTTTTTCAGAAACACCGGCAGACGCGCCGCATAGATATCGCAGACGCTCTGCGCGTCCGCCGGACCGTCGAGTTCAAGCAGATAGTGCGACTGGAAAAGACGCACCGTCGCGGTAACGTCGTCCGCCCCGTCGCGCTGCAAGGTCTGGTTGAACCAATGGAGCACGGTGCTGCCCAGCGGCTCCGTGCTGTCGGGGATGTTCGGCCAGGAATACAAATCCGTTACTACCTCTTCGCTGCCAAGATCGATGGAACAAAGTGCCATGGGAGTCTCCTTGTTGTTTTGGGGGGATGGGCAAAAAATCGGGTATCAGGTGATCGCGCCGTCGATCCGCTCGATGTCGTTGAGCGAGCGCCACAACGCCGGCTCGTGGAAGCAGATCGCGCCGCCGCCGCGGATTTCCTGGGAGGTCATGCGGTTCATGTCGGCAACGCATATCCAATCGCCGTCCGTCCCCTGTTGGTCGTCCACCGCATGGTCGCCGCGCTCGGCGACGGGTTCGGAAACCGCCCACTTGGCGTGGTCCTTGGTGTACGACCAGGCACAGCCGGTCAGCGCCTTGCCGGCGCTGTCGGCGAGCAGGCTCAAATCAATGGTGGTCACCTCGTCGATCACATGCTGCTCGTCGCCATCGAGAAATTCGTGATGGTATTCGGTGCCCTTGTAATCCGTCTCGAAATCGTCGGGACCGAACTCCGTCGCTGCGCCGCCGCTCGCGTTATCCTCCGGCAAGGTGGCGCTGGCCGTCAGGCGCCGCCAGGTCTCGACGCGCAGATCGGTGCCGAGCGTCGGCTCCACCCAATCCAGCCACAGATCTTTCATCCACGAACCGCTCTTGGCGAGCAGGCGGAACGGCTTGCCGGCTTTCGACGAAAAGCTCAGGTCGGCAGGCGGGCGCGGCCCACCGGCGGGTGCGTAATGGGGGCCGTAATCCGGCGCCACGACACCCTGCGCCAGCGTCCACAGCGGCGCATATTCGCCGGCGGCGCTCAGCGCCGCCGGAATACGGCAGGAAAACACCTGCGGCTCGTGCTGCTCGGCCAACACCTTGGCGATTGCCGCCGCCGTCCCGACCCCATCGAGCGAGATGCACAAAAAGGTCTGGGCGTATTCCCACTCGTCTTCCGGATAGAAAAAGGAACGCTCGCCCGGCGCATTGAGATCGGGGATTTTCGGCGTCGAATGCGACAGCCAGAACGCGCTGCCATCCGCCAGATCGAATGCCAGGATGCCCTTGCAATGGCCGTTGTGGGCGTGGTCCTCGGGTTTGCCGCCGCTCGACCCCGGCTTCACCGCCGGCGGCCAGTCGCTGTCCGACGGCCAGTTGCCGGGCCGCAAATCGGCGGGATATTCGTCGTTGTAACAAATCCAGCCGACACTCTCGCCAGGCGCGCCGAACAACGCCTGCAAAGTATGGAACAGCGCCCCCTGCGGCCCGCTGCCCAGCGTATTCGGCGAAAGCCGCAAGGGCTGGGCCTGCCCGGCATCGTAGTAAAGATACTCGTTGCCGCAGGTTGCTCCCTGTCCCGGGGCAGCCACCCCCTTGGGCAGCTTGTACATGAACCACCAATCGACAGCGGCCCCAGTCTCGTCATTCAATGCGCACAGCATGGTTTCCCCCTTTTTTGATACATACGTTAATCGACCTGCCCGGCGGGCTGTTCTCCTATCCCTGCATCAGGAAGCCGGAACCGGCGCGGTTTGCGGTTGCCGTCGAAACCTTCGCAGGATTCCGTTTCGATGCCCTTACCGATGTCCAACTATGGGCAATCCTTGAATCCGCCGTCGCCGGGATACCCTTTTCCGTCCGCCGTGGCAAAAATGTTGGATAACTTCTCTCCGACTTCCTGATCCCAGGGCTTCTTGTCGCGGACGCGACGTATGATCCATGCTCCATGATAAACGGGATTGTCCGTGGCGTTGATGCTGCCCAAAGATAGCCAATCGGATTCCAGATCGGCTTTGCCGTGACAGGCGCTTTTCTGCTTCGTATAGTCCAGGAATGCCTTGACGTTGCCGCTTTGCGGCGCATCGGCGGTTGATGGGGTTGTCCGCGTCGTGTGCGAATTCGAATAGGAATCCTGAATGGTATGCAGCAAGGCGCCCAATGCAATATCCGGCACCACCCCGTCGCGCAGTTCCTTCTTGCCGCCATGTTTGTAGTCCTGGATGTTCAGGAACAGGTGCCGTACCGTCCAGTCCTTCTTCGCGGTGCTGGAAAAATTCTTCGCGAAATCATAGTCCCGGGCCAAGACGCCGAGCGTGGCGGCAGGGTCGATTTTGCCCGTCGCGACATCGTAGGCAAACCTGCCCCAGGCGAGAATCTTGTTCCGCGTCGTGTCGTGATCGTCCTTGGCGGAAGCCATGGCGTGGAGGAACTGCAAATCGCCGAAATGCGAGCGGTATAGCAGCGCATAGGTATTGTCGAGTCGGTCAGCCTTTCGTTCCGCGTCCAGCATCCAAAGCAGCCAGATCCACCCTTTGTCGTGCATAAAGGAATTGTTCGGATCGTCATTCCACCGGGCACCGTGCGACAAGTCGTTGGCATATTGCTCTTCCGCCTGGTTATTGGTGCCGTTACAGGGTTCGTTGTCGGATTTCTCCACTGAGCATTGAAACGACAGCGCCGCCATGCGCTCGTGGATGGGCTGAATGAAATGATCCTTGAAGCGGTCGTAAGATTGTTTCAGTTTGTCCGACTCCCTGGAGCCGGAGTCTTGCAGGTAAGCAGGCTCGATCTTGTAGGCATAGGCCTCGCCCGCCGTCAAAGCCATCCCAATGACGGCGACGCCGCCCATGAAGGCGGTTCTGCCGCGATTCATCAGTGTGTTCATATACGTATCCCCTTTTCGTGATGTTCTTTGAACAAATCCCAATCGACCCGTCCCGTGGGCCGCTTTCCTACCCCTTCTCTGGAAGCCTTATCCGGCGCGGCTTTCAGAGGCAAAATCGGCGCTGGCGCAGAATACGCCGCGCGCCGCGCCGAAAACTCTCCCCGACGGGTTCCGGGCGTTAAGTAATAGCAATTCTTAGTTTTGAGTGTTTAGTGTCGAGTTGTGGAATGCGCTTCGCGCCTGATTCAAATCCGACGCGCTTTGCGCGGCGACATCAACTAAACACTCAACATTCAAAACTGTTTTTGCCTTTCACTTACCATTGATCCGTCATGCCGATGTAACGCATGATCCTTTTGCCCGTGATAATCATCCAGACACCGGCGGCGACCAGTAGACCTGCCGCCAGAAAGCCGAATACCGATTCGGGAATCAAGCCGGTCGGCAAGGTCGGATAAAGTTCGGCCAGGGTCTGGGGAGGCGGGGAATGATGGGCGCGGCCTAGGATGACCGCCGTTGCGCCTGTGGCCAGTTGGCCCCATGCGCCGAGAAGCAGCAGCGCGCACCCTGCGATGGCGAGTGTTTTGCCCGTTTCCACGAAGTTGCGCGGCTTGCTGCAAGCCCAATCCATCAGGTGATCCAACATGAATAATTCCCCGTGTTCAGGTTCTGAAGCTTGGGAATCTAAACGGTTTGGCGGGGGAATGTAACTGTCATTTTTCACAGTTACGGATGGAGGTCGATCCGCGTACAATCAATCGGTTTTGCGTCTTGCCGGAAATTCATCCGGGGGCGGCTATGTGTTGTCGTTGCGGACGGGCCGCCGAGTAGGCAACCGCGAATCGGCAAAAATCCTCAGCCGATATCCATTTACGTCTTCAAGATGTTCAGCGGTCGTGGTGGCGGCCGCAGGCGGCGTGTCCTAATCCACCCGTTATCGGCGGATAGGCCGGCTAAAGATTCCCCAACATTTCCGCCGCGTGCTTTTTGGTGGTCTCGGTGACTGCCATGCCGCCCAGCATCCGGGCGATTTCCTCGATGCGGTCCACCCGATCCAGCAGCGAAATGCGGCTGGTGGCGCCGCGCTGGTCGGCGCTCTTGGAGACTTGCCAGTGCTGGTTGCCTTGCGCGGCGACCTGGGGGAGGTGGGTGACGCACAGCACTTGGCGCTGGGTGCCGAGTTGTTTGAGCAGCTTGCCGACTACTTCGGCGACGCCGCCGCCGATGCCGACGTCCACTTCGTCGAAAATCAGGGTGGGGGTCAGCGATACCTTGGCGGTGGCGACCTGGATCGCCAGGCTGATGCGCGACAGTTCGCCGCCCGAGGCGACTTTGGCAAGCGGCTTGGGCGGCACGCCGGCGTGGGCATTGACCAGGAAATCGACGTCTTCGAGGCCGTGCGCCGCGCCGTCGGGGAGTGAATTCAAGGCGATGGAGAAGCTTCCACCGGCCATCGCTAGCTCTTGCATTGAAGTGCTTACTTCCGCGCCAAGGCGCGCCGCTGCTTGTTCTCGCGATTTGCTCAAGGATTTTGCCAGATCCAGATAACGGGCGTGGGCGGCTTCTTCCTGCGCCTTGGTATCGCCGCCGCTCTCGAAGCCGCGCAGCTTGTCGAGGCGTGCGCTCTTTTCGGCGAGCAGGTCGGGGAGGAAGTCCGGGGTGGTGCGGTACTTGCGCGCCATGTCGTGGACGTCGCGCAGGCGCTGCTCGCACTGCGCGAGGCGCTCGGGGTCGAGGTCCAGGCGTTGCAGATAGTGGCGCAGGCTGTACACCGCTTCGCGCAACTGCACTTCGGCGGGTTCCAGGGTGTCGAGGATTTCTTTCAACGCCGGGTCGTAATCGAGCAGATTATTGAACTTGGCGAGTACCGCATTGAGCTGCGGCAGGCACGCGCCGTCGCCCTCCGAAAGGGCTTCCATGCCGTATTGCGCGCCTTCCATCAGGCTCGCCGCGTGGGTCAGGCGGCCATGTTCGGCCTGGAGTTCCTGCCAGCCCTCTAGGGTGAATTCGAGGGCCGCCAGTTCGCGGGTCTGGTGTTCCAGTTGGGCCTGTTCTTCGGCGTGAGCGGCGGTGTTTTTCTCGTGCTCCAGACGTTCGCGGCGTAGCGCTTGCCACTCACGCCAGAGCGTCGCGCATTCCCGCGCCTGCTGGGTCAAGCCGCCGTAAGCATCGAGCAGGTCGCGCTGGGCGCTGGATTTCAGCAGCGATTGGTGGGCGTGCTGGCCGTGGATATCCACCAGGAATTCGCCGGCCTCGCGTAGTTGCTGCAAGGTCGCGGAACGCCCGTTAACGAAGGCACGTGAGCGCCCGCCGGCGTCGATCACCCGGCGCAGCAAGCACACGCCGGGATCGCCGGCCAAGTCGTTTTCCGCCAGCCAGCGCTCCAGGTGCGGCGCGGCGGAAATGTCGAATTCGGCGGCCAGCTCGGCGCGCTCGCAGCCCTGGCGCACCACTCCGGCGTCGCCGCGCTCGCCCAGCGCCAGCGACAGCGCATCGATGAGGATGGATTTGCCCGCGCCGGTCTCGCCGGTGAGCACGGTGAAGCCGGGGGAAAATTCCAGGTCGAGGCGGTCGACCAGGATGAAGTCGCGGATGGAGAGGCTTAGCAGCATGATTGTTTGGCGATGGGTAATGAGGGATGGGCGATGGGGTGGCGCGGGGTACTCATCACCGGGTTTATCACAACTTCTCCCCCCAATGCAGCTTCTGCCGCAGCATATCGTAATAGCTGTGGCCTTCGGGATGGAGCAGGCGCACGGTTTGCGGGGCGCGGCGCAGGATCACCCAGTCGTTGGCCTGGAGGTCGAAATGGCGCTGACCGTCGAGGTGGACGCGTGCATCGTTGGCGTGGATCAGGAGGATTTCCACGGTGCTTTCGCTGTTCACCGCAATCGGGCGGTTGCTCAGGGTATGCGGGCAAATCGGCACCAGCACCAGCGCTTCCAAGGTGGGATGGAGAATCGGCCCGCCCGACGACAGGGCATACGCGGTGGAACCGGTGGGGGTGGAAATAATCAGCCCGTCGGAACGCTGGCTGTAGACGAACTGCCCGTCCACGAACACTTCCAGCTCGATCAAACGGGCCGTCGCGCCCTTGCTCACCACCGCGTCGTTGAAGGCGTTGGCCTCGAAAATGTTCTCGCCCTGGCGGCGCACCGTGACGGTAACAAGAAAGCGCTCCTCCGACTCGAATTCGCCCTTGAGCATTTCCTCCATGGTTTCCAGCATGGTATCGAGCGACACGTCGGCAAGAAACCCCAGGCGCCCGAGGTTGATACCCACCAACGGCACCTCGTAACTGAACAGCGAACAGGCGATATTCAGCATCGTTCCGTCGCCGCCCATGACCACCGCCAAATCCGCCTGCGCGCCGATTTCTTCGAGGGTCGCGACTGGATAGCCGGAAATGGCGGCGCTCTCGGCGGTGCGGGTTTCGATCAGCACCTTGTGGTTGCGGTTCAGCAGGAAGGAAGCCAGGCGTAGCAGCGAATCGCCAACCTCCTGGCTGTTGTATTTGCCGATCAGGGCAATGGTTTCGAATGGCATGCTCATCCGGCGAATTTTAAAGCATAAGCGGGGAAATGGGTAAGAACCGCGCAACTGCCGGTTGCATCAGGCGCATTACAGTAGGAGTGCCGCTGGCCGGCAACCTGCATCTCGATCAGGGCAAAATGCCGGATGCCGAAGCGCGCATCTGCGAAACCGGGCAATGGTTCTTCTGGCGCGAACTACGCGCCGTGGCAAGAGAAATCGGGGCGGACGATCCGGGAATGCTCGAAACCGCGAACGGGATTCAGGCTGGTACTTCGGGGCGCGGCTTGGGGCGGGATTGCGCTACGCCACTCCGTGGTGCCACTGGTCGCGGCCAAGGCTCGCTCTCGGAGGGTGATATTACTGTTGTCGGAGGGGTCTTGGCCCCGATGCGGTGCATCGGTGTAGCGGTGGTGCTTGTCGCGGCAAGCCCGGATGAAATGGAATCCAGGAACGCACGTGAGGGCAACCACCGCCGCGATGACCGCCAACGGTCATTTTCATGTACCTACTGGCGGATTTTCCGCCCGTCGCTTCCGCCTCACGGTGGCCTGGATTGCGCTGTGCTGCATCCGGGCAGTTTTTTAAGGCTTTAGCACCGTAACCGTACTCGCCTTCATCAGGCGGCGGAATCCCTTGTCGAACGTGACCAGATGCAGGTGGTGCGACTGGGCTGCGGCGGCAATCCAGGCATCCGGGATGGCGTTGCCGGTCAGGCTGTGTCGCTCGCAAAGCTGTTCGAAAAGCGGCCATTCTTCCCGCAAAGGAAGCGAAGTCACGCCGGGAGCCTCCAGGACTGCGCGTAAAAAGGCCAGGGCGGCATCGGTGGGGGTGGGATCGACAAACACTTTTGGATGTGTCACCAGGCGTAGAAAACCGGAGGCAACCATGGGCAGGATCGCCACAGGCCGCCCCGTGGCGGCGCCATCCAATGCCGCTTCCAACCACGTCAGCGCAGGGGCATGGTGCGGATGATCCTGGCGCGAGGCGGCCACCAGTACGTTCACATCAGGCGTCACGGCGTGTCATCCGCGGCATCGAGCAAGGCCCGATTGCTCAGTGTGTCCGCAACCGTTGTTTGTAGTCCTTGCTTTCCGGCGTAGACCGGAAGCGTGGGACGTTGCCGGTTGGCTGGCGTTGTCGGCGTGCGCAGCCGTAACGCCAGCCCTTGTTCGATAAGCCGGGTCAGACTGGTATGCTCTTTGGCCGCCAACAGCTTGGCCTGGGTCAGCAAGCCATCGTCAATATCCAGCGTGGTTCTCATGATTACCCTTGGATGGAAAAACGGTGCAGATTTATGCATACTTTACCTCTGGGGGGTAAGGAGATCAACCTTGTGTTTCCTTGAACTGCCAAGTCCCGCTACATCCCGTTCTTCTTCAACCATTCCTTCATCCTGCGCCAGCCGTCTTCGGCGGGTTCCTTGCGGTAGCTGGGGCGGTAATCGGCGTGGAACGCGTGAGGGGCGTCGGGGTAGACGTGGATTTCCGACTTGCCGCCGGCTTTCTTGATGACGGTGCGCATGTCCTCCACGTCGCTCAGGGGGATGCCCTGGTCCTGTCCGCCGTACAGCCCGAGCACCGGGGCTTTGAGTTGCGCGGCGATATCCAGCGGGTATTTGGGGGTGAAGTCGTTGGTGATTCCGTCGAGCCGGCCATACCAGGCGACGCCGGCCTTGAGGCGCGGGTTGTGGGCGGCGTACAGCCAGGTGATGCGCCCGCCCCAGCAGAAACCGGTGATCGCCAGGCGCGCGGTGTCGCCGCCCTGGGACTTGGCCCAGCTTTCGCAGGCGTCGAGGTCGGCCATCACTTGGGCGTCGGGGGTCTTGGCGACGATGCTGTCGAGAATCTGCTGGATGCTGGCGAGTTGGCGCGGGTCGCCCTGGCGGGCGAAGAGTTCCGGGGCGATGGCGAGGTAGCCGAGCTTGGCGAGGCGCCGGCAGATGTCGGCGATATGTTCGTGGACTCCGAAGATTTCCGAGACCACCAGGATCACCGGAAAGTCCCCACCGGTGGCGGGTTGAGCGCGATAGGCGACCATTTCGCCGTCCTTGACGGGCACTTTCACTTCGCCGGCCAGCAGGCCGTCGCTGTCGGTCTTGATGACGGTCTGGGCGGCGACCGGTTGGGTGGCGAGGGCAAAGCCGGCGCCCAGCATGGTGATGACGAAATTGCGCCGGCTGAGGGGCTGGGCGGGCGGAACCAAGCTGTCGAAATCGGGGTTGGTGGATTTGCTCATTGGGTGGTTCTCCTGTGAGGAAGGGGGATAGGTGGCTCGGGCTAGCCGCCGGACGCCATCGCCACGGCCTGGCCGAAGGTCTTCGCTCCAGGATAGTGCTGGGTGGCGAAGATCGCAAAGGCCAGAGCCAGCGCCAGGATGATGGCGAAGGGCCACCAGGTTTTCTTAACCACGCCGGCCACCCAGTCGTCTTGATCGTGGCGTTTGGCGGTCTTCGACAGGCTGCCGGCGAGCAGGGCGCCGAACGCCGCTTCGCCGAGGATGTCGGGGGCGAACCAGATCACGTAGCCGCTCAGCAGGAACACCGAGGCGATCAGCAGCAGGGCGAGGAGGAGCAGGACGATGGCGTCGCCGTCGAGGTCGCCGAAATCGCCGAGTGCGCCGCCGATGCCCGACGAGGAAGCGCCTGACGAATTGGCGCGTAGCGGGATGGCGGGGGAATCTTCGATCCATCCGGCGTTTGCGCCGCCCCCGCCGAATTGCCCGCCGCCGCTACGGGGGAGGACTTCCGGCAATTCCAGTTTGGTGCCGCCCTTGCCGAGGGAAATGTCGGGTACGTCGAGATTGTCGACCAGCGCCGAGCCGGCGCCGGAATCGTCGCGCACCAGCCCGACGTAGCGCAGCCACAGCCATACCCCCGTCAGGAAGGTCAGGTAGGAAACGCCGATGGCGACGGGATAGCGCAGCCACATGGCGCCCACCCCGCCGTGGAGCAATCCCCAGTTGACCAGCATCGCCGCCAGCGCGCTGCTCGACAGGATCAGCGACATGTGAAAGCGCGTGTAGAAGCGCTGCACGAGATAGCGCTTGACCTTCTCGCGCGTCCATTGGGGGGCGTTTTTGGCGGTTTTCATGGGAAAGTCTCCGGCGCAGGGGTGTCTGGGGAATTTTACAGTAGCGGACGGTGTCCATACGAAAAGGTGTAATGGTCGGCAATGGCGGGGATTTCCTCATGCCTGCCCCCCATTGCCGATTCCCGGTTTTATGCTACCCTTCACCCCACCATGGTTGACCAACGCGCCCGCATCCTTCTCAAAACCCTGGTCGAACGCTACATCAGCGACGGCCAGCCGGTCGGCTCGCGCACGCTTTCCAAGTATTCCGGCCTGGACCTGTCGCCCGCCACCATCCGCAACGTGATGTCCGATCTCGAAGAGCTGGGGTTCATCACCAGTCCGCATACTTCCGCGGGGCGCATTCCGACGCCGCGCGGCTACCGCTTCTTCGTCGATTCGCTGCTCACCGTGCAGTCGCTCGGCGCGCTGGAAGTCCATCAACTGGAAAACCAGCTTCATCCCAGCGATCCGCAGAAGCTGATTACCTCGGCGTCGCGCCTGCTCTCCGACCTGACCACCTTCGCCGGCATCGTGATGACGCCCAGGCGGCGTAGCGACGCCTTTCGTCACATCGAATTCCTGCGCCTCTCCGACAAGCGCATTCTGCTGATCCTGGTGACCGCCGACGAAGTCGTGCAAAACCGCATCCTTTTCACCGAGCGCGATTACAGCGCCGGCGAACTTGTCGAAGCGGGGAATTTCTTCAACCAGCACTACGTCGGCTGCACCCTCGAAGACGTGCGCGGCAAGATGCGGGACGAACTGAAACGCCTGCATCGCGACATGAGCGCGCTGATGAGCGCCGCCGTCGAAGCCGGCAGCGACGTGATGAGCGCGGCCAGCGAGGATTACGTGATTTCCGGCGAAAGTAAACTGCTCCACGTTCAGGATCTCTCAACCAACATGGTGAGCCTGCGCAAGCTGTTCGACGCCTTCGAGCAGAAAACCGAACTCCTGCAACTGCTCGACGTGACCCAGCAGGCGCAAGGCGTGCAAATCTTCATCGGCGGCGATTCGGAACACGTTCCGCTCGACGAATGCAGCATCGTCACCGCCCCCTACGAAGTCGATGGACGCATCGTCGGCACCGTCGGGGTGATCGGCCCGACCCGCATGGCCTACGAACGGGTAATCCCGATCGTGGACATCACCGCCAAGCTGCTGTCGAGCGCGTTGTCGTATCACTGAATCCGGCGCCGTCTGGTCGGATATTTTCGGAAAAATCATGAGACATAGTTATCGCCTGGAATCCGTTGCCCTGCATGAAGTGGGCGTGTTTGACGACGTGCGCCTGGATTTTCCCCCGCTGCCGCAAAAGGACAGCGAGGAGGACAAGGCGGAAATTCATTTGTTCACCGGACCGAACGGGTGTGGGAAGAGCACGTTGCTTTATGCGTTGGCGGAAGTGTTTGATGAATTTGGGCGTTTTGGTGACTTTGATGTAGAAAGGCAGATATATCGAAGGTTTCGTGGCTTGAATAGCAGCATTGAATTTTCATTTCTTGGTGAACGTGGGTGTTACGGGGCAAACAAAAATGCCAATAAATTAATTGTTTCTGGATTAATTCAATTATTTAAGTCTACTGGAGATTGTTTTTTTGGCACAAAATCGGACTTGTTGAGGAAGTACAAGGATGCGACTTTAGGAGCCAGTAAACGATACATGGGGCACACATTTTCTTTTGCGGTCTTCGCCTATTCGGGGCAGCGCAGTCTGCGCGATACGCCAGTCACCGCCATCCAGCAAGTCACCAATCCTCTTTTTGAAGCAGCGCTATCCTTCGACGGAGGTAATCGTCCCCAAGTATTACAGCAATGGATCGCCAACAACCGTGCGCAATCCGCGCTGGCTAAAGCCGATGGAGAAAACGGGGCTGCGGCAATCTACGACCAGGCTCTCGCACGTATTACTAGCCTGATCCGCGATGTCTGCGACTTGGAATTGGAATTCCGCCTGGAACGCTCGCCGCTGGCGGTGGTCGCCCGATTGAATGGGGAAACCGTGCATTTCGATAGCCTGCCCGACGGCCTGAAATCCATCATCAGTTGGGTTGGTGACTTGGCCTTGCGTCTCGAAGCCATCCCCTGGAAAGAACCGGGGGATGTGTTCGCCCAGCCGGTTATCCTGTTTCTCGACGAGGTGGACATCCACCTGCATCCCAAGTGGCAGCGGCGCATTCTGCCGGCCATTCAGAAGCTGCTGCCCAACGGTCAGGTCTTTGTTTCCACGCATTCGCCTTTTGTTGTTGGTTCGGTCGAGGACGCTTGGGTTTATAAGCTGCCGGAAGGCGGACACACTGCCGGTACCATAGCGGCCATTCCTTCCGGGGCGGGTAAGAGTTATCGGCTGATACTCGAAGAGGTGTTTGGTATCGAAGGCGAATTCGATGTCGAGACCGAAGGACTGTTCGAGGAATTTTACAGGCTGCGCGAAGTGTTTTTGAAAGACCCGTCCAACCCCCAAGCCTTGTTGGAAGCAGCCGCCAAATTGGCGGAGCGCGGCGAGGAGGCGAAGTTGATCGTTGCCCGCGAGTTGCGTCAAATCGCGCGGATTTCCGGGAAGGAACTGGGTCTTGCGTAAGCTCGTCCGGCCAGCCTCGCCGGATTGTCTCGCCGCGAATGCCCAGGCTTGGACAGGCGATTTTGTCACGGCGCGCGCGCGTGAACCCGACTTTCGCTTTAGCTGGCGCAGCGATCCTTGTTATCGGGAAATTCGCTCCCGACTGTCGGCAATGACCCAGGCGCATTGCGCATTTTGCGACGGGCCGGTAGGCGTCGAGAGCCGCGAGACGGTCGAGCATTTCCGCCCCAAGTCGCGCTTCCCTGAATTGGCTTACCAATGGGAAAACCTGTTTCCCTGTTGCGATATGTGCCAGTCGAAAAAACTTGAGCGTTTCGACCCGGCGCTATTGAAGCCGGACGAAGCCGACTATGCGTTCGAGCGTTACTTCGTGGCGAATTACCTAACCGGCAAGGTCGAGCCGCTGCCCGGTTTGGATGACACCACAAAGAAACGGGCGGAAGTCACCATTGCGATGTACGGCTTGAATATTGAAGCGCGCAAGATAGCCAGAATTCGCGAGTGGGAAAGCTATTGTCGGGACGCAGCGCCTTGCCTAGACGACTACAGTTACCGCTTTTTCTTGGCTTGAAACAGCGAAGGTTGCGATGTCCAGCATGTTTCTCCCCGAACCCCCCTACCGCCACGGCCAACCCGCGCGCACCGCCGTGCTGCTGGTCAATCTCGGCACCCCGCAAGCGCCCACTGCTGCGGCGGTGCGGCCCTATCTGAAAGAATTCCTCTCCGACCCGCGCGTGGTGGAGATGCCGCGCGTCCTGTGGTGGCTGATCCTCAACGGCGTCATCCTCAACACCCGCCCCAGGAAATCCGCCGAGAAATACGCACAAGTCTGGATGGCGGAGGGTTCGCCGCTGCTGGTGCATACGCAACGGCAGGCGGCGTTGCTGGGAGAGTTGCTGGAATTGCCTTTTCCGGCGGACTCCGGGGATGCCCTCACCCCAACCCTCTCCCAGAGGGAGAGGGGGCAAACGGCTGTCCCCCTGAAAAGCGGGGGGGCAGGTTCTGTTTTGACCGCCTACGCCATGCGCTACGGTCAGCCCTCCATCGCGTCGGTGCTGGCGAAACTCAAGGAACAAGGTTGCACCCGCATCCTGACCTTGCCGCTCTACCCGCAATATTCGGCGAGCACCACGGCGACGGTGTTCGATGCCTTGTTTGCGGCGCTGGCGCAGACCCGCAACCAGCCGGAGATCCGCACGGTGCGCGGCTTTCACGACCATCCTGCGTATATCGCGGCACTGGCGGCGAACGTGTGCGATTTCTGGGCCGCTCACGGCAAGTCGGACAAGCTGTTGATGAGCTTTCACGGGGTGCCGCGCGCGACTCTCGATCTGGGCGACCCTTACCATTGTGAATGCCTCAAGACCGGGCGTTTACTGGCGGAGGCGCTGGCGCTCCAGCCCGAGGAATATCGGGTGACCTTTCAGTCGCGCTTCGGGCGTGCCGAGTGGCTGCAACCCTATACCGCCGCGACTCTGGAGGAACTGGGCAAGCAGGGGGTGAAACGCCTCGATGTGGTATGTCCCGGTTTCGTTGCCGATTGCCTGGAAACCCTGGAAGAAATTGCGCTGGAGGGTAAGGCCTCTTTCCTCAATGCGGGGGGCGGCGAGTACCGCTACATCCCCGCGCTCAACGAGCATCCGCAATGGATTGCCGCGCTTGTCGCGATTGCCGGCGAGCATCTGGGCGGCTGGCCGGGCGAGTGCGCCGACCCGCACAGCCGGGAGCGCGCCTTGGCGGCGGGCGCCCCAAACTGACCTGTATTTCCCCCCGCTTTTGCCGATAAGTCTTACAAGTCCCTGACGGTGCGGTTCCGTCCGTCAGGCGGTTTGCCTTTCTCGCGGGGAGTCCATCATGAAAATCCAAAGTTCCGAAATGTCGCTATCCGGCCAGCACTTGGCCGTAAAAACCCACACCATTTCCGAATCGCTGAAAAGCTGGGTGGGCGACCGGCGTCCCGATTTCGAGGGGCGCGGGCAACGGGCACAGGCGGTGCTGCGCGACAGCGTGGCGATCTCCCAGCGCGCCCAAGCTGCGGCGGCCCAGGCCTCCGCCAAGAACAGCGTGGGCAAGACGGCGGCTACCTCCGGGGATAAGGAACTGGAGAGCGATCCGCGCGTGACCTTGATCCGCTTGATGGTGGAGGCACTGACCGGCAGGAAGATCAGGATACTTTCCGTCGGGGAGTTGCAGGGCAATTCCCCAAATGCCGCGCCACCGCCCGACCCCAACCAGGCACAGCCTACCCAGGCTGCACCGGCGAAGCCCGCCGGCTATGGGGTGGAGTACGATTACCACGAATCCTATTCCGAGATGGAACGTAGCGATTTTGCCGCCCAGGGCGTTATCAAGACCGCCGACGGCCAGGAAATCCAGTTCAACCTGCAGCTCAGTATGGCGCGTTCGTACAGCCAGGAAACCAATGTCAGCGTGCGTTTGGGCGATGCCTTGCCGAAACAGAAAGACCCGCTGGTCATCAATTTTGGCGGCCCCGCGGCGCAACTTGGCGATACCAAGTTCGCTTTCGACCTCGACAGCGACGGCAAAAACGACCAGGTTTCCTTCGTTGGCCCGACCAGCGGCTTCATCGCGCTCGACAAGAACGGCGACGGCAAGGTCAACGACGGCAAGGAACTGTTCGGCGCGCAGAGCGGCGACGGCTTCAAGGAGTTGGCCGCCTACGACGAAGACGGCAACGGCTGGATCGACGACAACGATTCGGTTTTCGCCAAGCTCCAGGTATGGAGCAAGGATGCCCAAGGCAATGACGTGCTGGGCGGCCTCAAGGAGTACGGGGTGGGCGCGCTGTTCCTGGGCAGTGTCGCCACGCCTTTCGAGGTGAAGAACACCGCCAACCAGTCGCTGGGCACAGTGCGCGCCAGCGGGGTGTACGTGAACGAGAACGGTAGCGTGGGCACCTTGCAGCACGTCGATCTGACGGTTTGAAACGGTATTGGCGGGCGGGGCAGCGCTCGCCGGGTTTTTCCATGCGCAAGCTTTTCTTGGCAATTCCGGTAGATGTCGGTGTAATATCCCTTTTCCTCCCAGCCAACGGATATTATGCCAGCCAGCGCTTCGCCAGCCGACCGCGAGATGTTGCAAGACATCTCGCTGCTTTACGTCGAGGATGATCGGCTAACCCGCGAAATCCTGGTTGATCTGCTGTCGAAGCGCGTCGCGCAAGTTTATGTCGCGAGCAACGGCGCGGAGGGGCTGGAGGCTTTCCGCCAGCATCGTCCCGACATCGTCCTCAGCGATATCCGTATGCCGGTGATGGATGGATTGGCGATGGCGGTGTCTATCAAGCAGCTTTCGCCCGACACGCCCATCATCATTACCACGGCTCACCAGGAAGCGCCTTTGCTGATGCGCGCCATCGAAGTCGGCATCGACAAGTTTCTCGTCAAACCCATCGCGCCTGCCTCCCTTTACGAGGCACTGCTGGTGTGCGCCAAGCCGCTGAAAATGGCCAGGCAGTTGCGCGACAGCGAGGGAAAATACCGGCTGATGATGCAGCAGGCGACGGATGGAATTTTCCTTGCCGATCGCGATGGCAGGCTGCTTGAGGTGAATCCCCGCGGCTGCCGGATGCTGGGTTTCGAGCGTGAGGAGTTGTTGGCTTTCAATATGCGCGACCTGGTTCATCCCGAACATCTCGAACAGGTCGATGACGTGATCCGCCAGGTTTTCGCGGGCCGGCCGATTCTGGCCGAATCGCGGCTGCGTCGCAAATCCGGTGCTTACCTGGAAGTTGAAGTCGGTGCCGGGCCATTGGATGGCCGGCAGTTCATGACCACCGTGCGCGACATTACCCGGCGCAAGTTGGCCCAGCAGATGCAACGCGAAAGCGAGGAAAAATTCCGCCTGATCACCGAAGGTATCGGCGATCTGATCGCCTTGGTCAATACTCAGGGTAAGCGTTTGTATAACAGCCCGTCTTACCGGCAGATTCTCGGCAAGGTGCCGCTGCTGGGCAGCGATTCCTTTCAGGAAATCCACCCGGAAGATCGTGAGCGGATGCGTGAGTTGTTTGCCGAAACGATACGCAGCGGGGTCGGCAAACAGGCTTGCTACCGTTTTCTCCTGGATGACGGCAGCATCCGCCACATCGAGTCCAATGCCAGCGTTATCAAGGACGAGAAAGGGGCGCCGCTCAAGGTGGTCATCGTGTCGCGCGACGTTACCGAGCGCAAGCTTGCCGCGGACGCCCTGGCGGCTTCCCACGCGATGTTCGCCACAGTACTCGACGGACTCGACGCGCTGGTTTACGTGGCGGATATGGACACCTATGAAATCATCTTCGCCAATCGTTATGCGCACGAACTTTTTGGCGGCGATCTGGCCGGAAGAGTTTGCTGGCAGTTGTTACAAAAAGGCCAGAGCGGTCCCTGTGCCTTCTGTTCCAACGCCCGACTGCTCGACGCGCAAGGCCAGCCGACGGGCGTTTACGTTTGGGAATTTTGCAATACCCTTACCCAGCGTTGGTACCAGATTCACGACCAGGCTATCCACTGGGTCGACGGGCGCATTGTGCGCATGGAGATCGCCACCGACATTACCCATCTCAAGGTTGTCGAGGAAGCCTTGCGCTACAGCGAGCATAACCTTGCCGAAGCCCAGCGCATCGCCCATCTGGGGAGCTGGGAATGGCAGGTTCGGGACGGCATGGTTTCTTATTCCGAGGAAACTGCGCGGATCCTGGAGCTTCCCCAAGCTGCGCGGGTGTGCAGTATCGACGAATTTCACCGGAATACCGTGCCGGCAGACCGGCTCACCATGCTTTTCGCCCTTGAGGACACCCTTCGCGAGGCGCGACCTTTCGAAGTCGAGTACCGTACCCGCGATGCCGCGGGAAACATCCGTTACCTGCACAGCGTGGCGGAAGTGGGGCGCGATGCGGGGGGGAAACCGATTCGGCTGATTGGATCCATCCAGGACATCACCGAACACCGCGAACTCGAAGAAACCATCCTCGACATCGGAGAAAGCGTGCGCCGCACGGTCGGTCAGGAACTTCACGACGGCCTGGGGCAACATCTCACCGGCCTGGGTTTCGTTGCCAAGACCCTGGAGTTCAAACTCTCCGAACAGGGGCTGGGGGAAGCCGCCGATGCCGCCCGCATCGTTCAGGCAGTCACGTCGGCCATCGACCAGACACGCACTCTGGCGAAAGGCCTGTTTCCAGTGGAACTGGAAGAAAATGGCCTGATTCCCGCCCTGGAAATGCTCGCCGCCAATACCCACATCATTTTTGGTATCAAATGTTCTTTTCAATATGATAATGACGTGTTAATTTTCGCCAAGGACGATGCGATCCATCTCTACCGTATCGCCCAGGAAGCCATCAGCAATGCCATTCGCCATGGTCAGGCCGAGAATGTCGCCATCAGGCTGATGTCGACCAACAACGGTATTGATTTGAGCATTGCCGACGACGGTATCGGTATTGCGCCGGGAATGCTTGCCAAGGTTCATGGAATGGGGCTACGCATCATGGAATATCGAGCCAAATTGATCGGCGCCACTTTGAAAATCATGCGGGCGCCTAACGGCGGAACCATCGTATCCATTAAAAATGGGAAATCGCGTCAATGAAACCCAACCGTAGTTTACGGAAGTCCAGCATCATGATCGTCGACGATCACGCGATGGTGCGCGAAGGCATCGCGGAGCTTATTAACCGCGAGCCAGACATGCAGGTTTGTTGCGGTGTGGCGAGTGTCGCCGAAGCATTGCGGGTGCTTCACGAGCCTGCCGCCGAGACGCCGGCCCACAGCGGTTTGCCCGACTTGATGATCGTGGATATTTCGCTGGACGGCGTATCCGGACTGGAGCTGGTGCATACCGTCAAAACCCGCTACCCGCAGATACCCATGCTGATGATGTCGATGCACGACGAAAATCTCCACGCCGAACGCTCGCTGCGAGCCGGGGCAAAAGGCTACATTATGAAGCAGGAGGCCTTCGACAAGGTGCTGGTCGCCATCCGTAAGGTGTTGGCTGGCGAAATCTACCTGAGCGACAGCATGCACAGCAAGATGCTGCAGCGCATGTTGAATCCTCAGGCGCAATCCGATACGTCCCCGATTTCGGCACTGAGCGACCGCGAACTGGAAGTCCTGCGCTTGACCGGGCTGGGCTTCAGCACCGCGCAAATCGCCGAACAACTGCATCGCAGCATCAAGACCGTGGAGGCGAACCGCGCCCGCATCAAGGAAAAGCTCAACCTCAAAGGCAATGCCGATTACGTGCGTTTCGCCGTCCAGTGGTTGGGTAACGAATCCTCCGCTTTCTCCGCGAACTGATGGTGGCGCCGCGAATTCCATGAGCGATTAGGACATTCCCCTAATCGTTTCCTGGAATTCGGTCCCTGTCGATTATTCCGGAATCCTTAACGAAATACAGTCGTTTCACGATATCGGTATCGCTTTCGATCGCTTAAAGTTACCCCATCCTGTGGCACGTTCCGATGTTCCACATTCTTGGGCCAACATAGCGAAAGAAAGGTTAGCCATGTATATCGCCAACGAAAGTGAAAAAAGCTGTTGCACTTGCAACAACTGGAGTGGCACCCGCGTTCTCGAAGGGGCCGGTTTCGTCTATTCACTCGAAGAATTGCAGGGGATTTGCAAAGGGTTGCGGCAGCGGTTCGCCGTAAACGAATTCGATCATGCATTGACTCAACCGAACTCCACCTGCGCCTCCTGGGAAAAATGGCAAAGTCTCGCCATTCCCCACGTGAATGCACATTGATGGAATGTCAAGCAACTCCAGCGTGCAGTAATCCTTCCCAATACTTACGGCAACGGCGCGTCCCGAACCGTACGATATCCCGCCAATACGGACGGATTTCCGTCATCAAAATCAAATTGTTAGGCCGTTGGCGTTTCTTGCCGTTGTGAGAAGCGGTGAGGAATCGTGAGTGGTGCGGAATTGGATTTGATCTAAGATCCCGTTAGTTCGTTAGAAACTCCCGCTGTTCGCGGGGGCGGCTATTCCTGTCTGCACCACAGGCAATCCATTGGGTATTCGGTAATGATCAAGAACGTCAGTGTCGCAAAGCTCACTCCGGGCATGTACATCCACGACCTCAACTGCGCTTGGATGGAACACCCTTTTACCCTCAATCAATTCAAGATTTCTTCGTCGGATCAGATCAAGGTTATTGCCGATGCCGGCCTCCACGAAGTTTATATCGACACCGAAAAAGGCTCGGATGTAGCCGATGCTCAGACCGTCCAGGAAGTGAAGGCGGAACTGGATGCCAAGATGGTGGAAATCGCCACTGAAATTCCCGAACCCGAGCAACATCGCGCGATTGCCGAAGAAATGGTCAAGGCCAAGAGGGCGTACAGCGAAGCCAACCGCATCATCACCAACATGATGCAGGATATCCGCCTGGGTAAGCAGGTCGAGACCGAGCAGGCGGCAGCGGTGGTCGAGCAGATGACCAACTCGATTTTTCGCAACAAGGATGCCCTGTTGAGCCTGACCCGTCTGCGCGGCAAGGATGACTATACCTTCCAGCATTCGGTAAGCGTCTGCACCCTCCTGGTTTCCTTCGCCCGCGCCCTCGGATTGGGGCGTGAGACCATCCAGGCCATCGGGGTCGGTGCGCTGCTCCATGACGTGGGCAAGATGAAGGTGCCGGATGCGGTGCTCAACAAGCCCGGCAAGCTCACCGACGACGAATTCAAGATCATGAAAAGCCATGTGGTGCATAGCCGCATCTTGCTGGAAGACACGCCGGGCATGACCCAGATCGGCATCGACGTGGCGGCGCAGCATCATGAACGCTACGACGGCAGCGGCTATCCGCTGGGCCTGAAAGGCGATGGGATTTCCCTGTACGGGCAGATGGCCGCCATCGTCGATGTCTACGACGCGATCACCGCCGATCGTTGCTACCACAAGGGCATGGAAACTCCGCTGGCGCTACGCAAGCTGGTGGAATGGAGCAAATTCCACTTCAACGAAAAGCTGGTGCATGGTTTCGTGCGTTCGGTGGGTATCTACCCGGTGGGCACCCTGGTCAAGCTGGAAAGCGAGTTGTTGGGAATCGTCTTCGAGCAGCACGAGAAAAACCTGCTCACTCCGAAAATCCGCCTGATTTACGACAGCAAACGCAAGAACTACATCACGCCCCGCGACGTCGACCTCGCCAAGCCCTTAGGCAAGGGCGGGGCGGACCGCATCCTGGGCTACGAAGATCCCAAGAACTGGAATATCGATCCCATGAAATACCTGTAATGGGGGAGAGTATCCCGTAGCAAGTTCCGCAGTGCCACCAACCGTGACTCCCAGGGAGCCACCTAATCCCGCCCAAGTATTCGCCCCCCGCAGATTTCCCGGAAACCTCGCGGAAATACCACCGTTTCTCGATTCCTGTCGGAGCATTAAGCCCTTAGAGTCACGCTATTCCAGCTTTCCGGGCGTGTGCCAAGGGGAGGGCGGCTCACTAAAAAACTCCGCCAGCCATGCGCTAAATGCCCGACTGTTATGGTGAGAATTTGTGAGTGGAAAATTTGCCGGGTTCATACAAAATGGCGGTATGAGGTGGCATGTCCACCGCTAAATATGGTGGTTTTGTCGATACGGGAAAGGACCGCAAAATGTTAATCGTCAAATTGTCGGAGCGTAACTGCTGCACGTGCGACCACTGGAGCGGGACGCGCATCGTGGAAGAAGACGGTTTCGTCTATTCCCTGGAAAACCTCGAAGGCGTTTGTACCCTGTCGTGTCGAAGTTCCAACGAAATGGTGGTGCTTTCCACGCCTTCCGGAACTTGCGGTTCCTGGAAATTCTGGGAGGTTAGGACCGAGCCGCTACGAATCGATTACACCGAATATCTCGATAATCCGGCTTATGCGTTTTCTTTCGAGCGAGTGGCGGACAGCGATGCGCGGCCCGGCGCCTTCCGCCATAGCGGTGAATTTGCCGGTGTTTGATATCCGATAATTTCGGGCTGCTGCGCACCCCTTTCCTGATGTGGCGGAACAATTATTTCCGCCGTCGGCAAAAAAGTTTTTGCCGACTTCACATTTCTCTCTTGAAATCCCGCTTAACGTCTCCAGATAGCGTCTGTTCGTTTATGGAGGCGTTATCCTAAGTTCCTCAGTTGATCGTTTTCATGAGGTTTAGGATTCCGGTTCCAAATAACTTTAATAGAGATATTGGCGCTCACCCGCCTGGTTGAGAGCACTACGGGCCGGATTGCACGGTTTTTAGGGCACATGGCGTTGTTGCAACTCCTCGGAATGGAATAGCCATTCCTCGTCGTTGCGCCTAGCCCTGTACCCGAAAAACCGCACACTCCGACCCGTTCAACTGAGGAATTTAGGATTATGCAAGAAGAACATCCCAATCTGCTGGATATCGCGGTAGGCGATTCCAACCCCGCCGAGGCTACCCCGGAAATCACGGATCAGCCCGACACCATGCCCAGCATGGAAGAACTGCTCAAGCAAGCCGAACTGACTGCCCAGGAACATCACGATGCCTGGCTGCGTGCCAAGGCCGATGCGGAAAACATCCGCAAGCGTGCCCAGGGCGATATCGAGAATGCCCGCAAGTTCGCGGTGGAGGGCTTCGCCAGCGAACTGCTGGCGGTCAAGGACAGCCTGGAAGCCGCGCTCAAGGTTGAAAACACCACCACCGAAAGCCTGCGCAGCGGCGTGGAATTGACCCTGCGCCAGTTGAACAATGCTTTCCAGAAGTTCAACCTCGCCGAAATCGATCCGACCGGCGAAAAATTCGATCCCCACAAACACCAGGCGATGAGCATGGTGCCCAGCGATGCTGCACCCAACACCGTGGTGGCGGTGCTGCAAAAGGGCTACACCATCAACGAACGCATCCTGCGCCCGGCGATGGTAATGGTTTCCAAACCCGCCGAGGGTTGAAAAGGACAAAGCCATCCCCACTTCGTGGACATGGCAGGTTTTGATTAACGAATTCAGTTTAGAGCGAAGGGAAAATTCACTATGGGAAAAATCATCGGTATCGACTTGGGCACCACCAACTCCTGCGTGGCAGTGATGGAAAACGGCACCCCCAAGGTCATCGAAAATGCTGAAGGGACGCGTACCACGCCGTCCATCGTCGCTTACGCCGAAGACGGCGAAGTGTTGTGCGGCGCACCGGCCAAGCGCCAGGCCGTCACCAACCCGAAGAACACCTTGTACGCGGTGAAGCGCCTGATCGGCCGCCGCTTCGACGAGAAGGAAGTGCAGAAGGACATCGACCTGATGCCCTACACCATCGTCAAGGCCGACAACAACGACGCCTGGGTGGAAGTGCGCGGCAAGAAGATGGCCCCGCCGGAAGTTTCCGCCGCCGTGCTGCGCAAGATGAAGAAAACCGCCGAGGATTACCTGGGCGAAGAAGTCACCGAGGCCGTGATCACCGTGCCGGCCTACTTCAACGACAGCCAGCGCCAAGCCACCAAGGACGCCGGGCGCATCGCCGGCCTGGAAGTGAAGCGCATCATCAACGAACCGACCGCCGCCGCGCTGGCGTTCGGCATGGACAAGCAGGAAGGCGACCGCAAGATCGCGGTATATGACCTGGGGGGCGGCACGTTCGACATCTCCATCATCGAAATCGCCGAAATCGAAGGCGAGCACCAGTTCGAAGTGCTGTCCACCAACGGCGACACCTTCCTCGGCGGCGAAGACTTCGACAACCGCGTTATCGACTACCTGGCCGACGAATTCAAAAAGGAACAGGGTCTGGACCTGCGCAACGACCTGCTCGCCAAGCAGCGCCTCAAGGAAGCCGCGGAAAAGGCCAAGATCGAGCTGTCCTCGGCGCAGCAGACCGAAGTCAACCTGCCCTACATCACCGCAGACGCCACCGGCCCGAAACACTTGGTGGTCAAGATCACCCGCGCCAAGTTCGAATCCCTGGTGGAAGACCTGGTCGAACGCACCATTGCGCCATGCAAGCAGGCGATCAAGGATTCCGGCGTCAAGCTGGAAGACATCCAGGACATCATCCTGGTCGGCGGTATGACCCGTATGCCGATGGTCCAGGAGAAGGTCAAAGCCTTTTTCGGCAAAGATCCGCGCAAGGATGTGAACCCCGACGAAGCGGTAGCCGTGGGCGCCTCCATCCAGGGCGGCGTGTTGAAGGGCGATGTGAAGGACGTGTTGCTGCTCGACGTGACTCCGCTCAGCTTGGGTATCGAAACCCTGGGCGGCGTGATGACCAAGCTGATCCAGAAGAACACCACCATCCCCACCAAGGCCAGCCAGGTATTCTCCACCGCCGACGACAACCAGAACGCCGTGACCATCCACGTCCTGCAAGGCGAGCGTGAAATCGCCGGCGGCAACAAGAGCCTCGGCCAGTTCAACCTTTCCGACATCCCGCCGGCGCCGCGCGGTATGCCGCAGATCGAGGTCACCTTCGACATCGACGCCAACGGCATCCTCCACGTGTCCGCCAAGGACAAGGCCACCGGCAAGGAAAACAAGATCAAGATCCAGGCCAGTTCCGGCTTGAACGAGGAAGAAATCCGCCGCATGGAACAGGATGCCGCCGCCCACGCCGACGAGGACCGCAAGGTGCGCGAAACCGTGGAAGCCCGCAACCAGTGCGACGGCATGGTGCACTCGGTGAAGAAGCTGTTGGCCGACAATGCCGACAAGATCGACGCCGACGAAAAGACCAAGATCGAAGCAGCCCTCAAGGACGCTGAAGAAGCCATGAAGGGTAACGATAAGGAAACCATCGAAGCCAAGACCAAGGCGCTTGCGGAAGCCTCGCACAAGGTTGCGGAAAAGATGTATGCCGGTGCCCAGCCTGACCAGGCTCATCCTGGTGCGGGTGGTGAAGGCGGCGCAAGTGGTGGCGCTAAGCCCGATGACGGCAACGTGGTAGATGCCGAGTTCGAAGAAGTGAAATCCGATAAAAAGTGATGGGGAATGGGTGATGGGTGATGGGTGATGGGAATGTTTTTCCCATTGCCCATTGCCCATTACTCATCACAGGAATATGAGCAAACGCGATTTTTATGAAATCCTCGGCGTCAACAAGGACGCCTCCGAGGAAGACCTCAAAAAGGCTTACCGCAAGCTGGCGATGAAGCACCACCCCGACCGCAATCCGGATAATCCGAAAGCGGAGGAGCATTTCAAGGAAGCCAAGGAAGCCTACGAAGTCCTTTCCGACGCGCAAAAACGCGCGGCCTACGACCAATACGGCCATGCCGGGGTCGATCCGAGTGCCGCCGGAGCTGCCGGGGCGCGCGGCTTCGAGGGTTTCGCCGATGCCTTTGGCGACATTTTCGGCGACATTTTCGGCGGCGGGGCGCGCGGGCGCTCCAACGTCTATCGCGGCGCCGACCTGCGCTACAACCTGGAAGTATCCCTGGAAGAAGCGGCGCGCGGTACCGAAACCAAGATTCGCATTCCCGCCATGACGCCTTGCGAGACCTGTCACGGCAGCGGCGCCAAGCCCGGCACCCAACCCACCACCTGCGCGACTTGCGCCGGACACGGCCAGGTACGGATGCAACAAGGCTTTTTCTCGATCCAACAGACTTGCCCGAATTGCCACGGCAGCGGCAAGGTCGTGCAAAGCCCCTGCCCGGATTGCCACGGCGCGGGGCGCGTCAAGCAGCACAAGACCCTGTCGGTGAAAATCCCCGCCGGAGTCGATGAAGGCGACCGCATTCGGCTGTCCGGCGAAGGCGAGGCCGGCGTCAACGGCGGCCCGCCCGGCGACCTCTACGTGGTCATCCAGATCAAGCCGCACGGCGTCTTCCAGCGCGACCACAACGACCTGCATTGCGAAATGCCGATCAGCTTCACCATCGCGGCGCTGGGCGGCGAGATCGACATCCCCACCCTGGACGGTCACGCCAAGATCAAGATTCCCGCCGAAACCCAGACCGGCAAGGTGTTCCGCCTGCGCGGCAAGGGCATCAAGGGGGTGCGCAGCAGCACCCACGGCGATTTGCTCTGCCACCTGGTGGTGGAAACCCCGGTGAGCCTGACCGACCGCCAGAAGGAACTGCTCCGCGAACTCGACGAAATCAGCCTCGCCGACGGCGCGCGGCACAATCCCAAATCCAAGTCGTGGATGGACAAGGTACGGGAGTTTTTTGCGCAATAAACGAGCCGCCCTTATCCGAAGGTGAGTAGTTCGAAATGGCGGTTATCCTAGATTCCGCAGTTGACCATGAAAACCCCCGTTCGCCCTGTCGAAGGGTGAACGGGGGTTTTTCATGCTCATCGAATTGAGGAATATAGGGTTATTGTAGGAGCCTGCCATGCAGGCGAACGGGGTTGCCGGTCGAGACCACTTCGCTATGACACTGCATCGCGGGCGCGGCCCACTCCTACGCTGTGAGGCTTACGAAAAACCGGGTCAGGCCGCAGCGTGCAGATACGGGGCCAGCCGGTTCATGATGTGGGCAACGCTCTCTGCAATGCTCAGGTTTCCCGAGTCGATGTGCAGCTCGGGATTCTCGGGCACTTCGTAAGGGGCGGAAACCCCCGTGAAGTCGTTGATTAGTCCCTCCCTTGCCTTCTTGTACAGTCCTTTCGGGTCGCGGCTCTCGCATACCGCGATGTTCGCGTTCAGGTGCACTTCCAGAAAACGTTCGGTGCCGACGATCTCCCGCGCCATGGCACGATCCCGATGATAAGGGGAAATGAATGCGGCGATCACCAGCACCCCCGCGTCGTTGAACAGCTTTGCCACCTCGGCGATGCGACGGATGTTCTCGTGGCGGTATTCCGGGGAGAAACCGATATCCTTGCTCAAGCCGTGGCGGATATTGTCGCCGTCGAGCACATAAGCCAGGTGCCCGTCGTTGACCAGTTGTTTTTCCAGGGCGTAAGCCAGCGTCGATTTGCCGGACCCGGACAGTCCGGTCAGCCACACCGTGGCGGGCCGGTGGCCGAGCAGGCGGGCGCGGTCGCCGGATGTTACGTGGCTATTGTGGGAACCGAGGTTGCGGGCGTCGGTGGGAGCCTTCACGGAAGAAGTCGTCATTTTTTGCCTTCGTAGGGGATGGCGTAGCGCTCGCGGTAGAACATCATGCGGGCATCGACTTCCTCGCGGGTAATGCCGAAGTCTTCCAGCGCGTAGCGGTGTCCGGTATGGTGGCCTTGCTGTTCGCTTTCGGCGAGCCAGTCCGCCATGGCCTGTTGGGCGGCGGGCGTGAATTCCATGCCGGCGAATTGGTAAATCCGCTGCATCACCGCGCGCCAGTCGCGATTCATCTCTTCGTAATAAACGTCCATTTGCTGCGCGGCGGGCAGGGTTTCCCGGATTGCCATGCTGCGCCGCGCCATCTGTTCGCACATCTCCAGCCATACCTCCTGGACCGCTTGGCGCACCGGCAAGTCGGTGCTCTGGTAGACGAAGTGCCACATCAGCGACATCGTCGACGGCACGGTCTTGAGGGGGTCGCGATGGATGAACACTACCTGGGCGTCGGGAAAGACTTTCATGAGCACGTCCAGATCCAGCATGTGTTGGGGAGTTTTCAAGACCCAGCGCTTAGTGGTTTCGTTGCGCGACCAGGACACCAGTTTCATCAGGTCGGCCATGTAGCGGTAGGCCGCGGTCTTGTCGTAGCGGAGATACCACTGGTGATAATCATGCAGACCCAACGACGACAGGCCGCAAAAGGAATGATTGATGAGCAGGATTTCCTCTTCGGCCCAGTCCACTTGCTGGGGGTGGGCAGCCGCCGCTCCGGGATTGAGGCGTCGCCCGGTTTCCAGGAGTTTTCGGATTTCCTCGCGGCGTTCGGTCTTGCCGAAATCCGCCAAATCGAGGCGCGGCGCCGGATTGAATCCCTCCCAAGTCTTCAGGTGCTGGAGCCGCGTATCGGCGGCCAGCAGGCGCTGCAAGCGGGTGGTGCCGGAGCGTCCGAGGCCGACTACCACGATAGGCGCGACGATTTCCTGTTCAAGTATCTCCGGGTGTTTCTCGAAACACGCTTGCGCCCACAGACGATTCTTGAGCGAGCGAAGTACGCGTGCCTTAACGGCGAGGCGGCCAAAAGGGTTGAGGCGGGTCTCGTTTTCCAGGCATCCCAGGAACACCCGCATGGCAGGCAGGAAACTCTCGTCGCCGAAGCGCTGCAGACCGGTTTCGCGGCGGGCCTGCGCGAGCAGCGCGGCTTCGGAGAGGTCGATTTTCGCCAGGCCGACGGCATTCAAGCCCCGCGTAACCAGATTGAACAACTTGACCGGTAAGGGGTGGTAGTGTGAGCTGGGCTTTGTATCCATTTGAGCGGGGCGGAAAGACAGGAAAGTTGGGGTCAGATGAGGGGAAGGCTGGTGCCGCCGTCGACCACGATCTCGCTGCCGACGACGTAGGAAGAATCGTCGGAGGCGAGGAACAATGCCACTTTGGCGACTTCTTCGGGGGTGCCGAAACGCTTCAGGGGCGCTTTCTCGACAAAATCCTCGCGCACCGCCCGGATGGTTTCTTCGGAGATTCCCCAGCGCCGTCCGAAGTTGGGCGTGTCGATGGGGCCGGGACTGACCGCGTTGACGCGAATGCCGCGATCGATCAACTCCAGGGCCAGGGTCCGCACCAGGGAGCGCTGGGCGGCCTTGCAGGCGGCGTAGACGCTGAAGTTCGGCGAACCCTTCTGGTTGGAAATCGAGGTGGTGATGATGACCGAGGAATTCCGGGAAAGCAGCGGCACGGCTTTCTGGATGGTGAAGAACGCCCCCTTGAAGTTGGTGGCGGCGATGTCGTCGAACTGCTCTTCCGTGATTTTCTCAAATGGGGCCGGCCGTGACAGGCCGGCATTGACCATCAGGATATCGAGGGTACCGAAGCGTGCCTTAACTTGCTGCATGGCCACTTCGATTTCCTCAAGCTTGCCGGTATCGCTGCGCATGACCAGGGTTTCGTCGCCCAATTCCTGCTGGGCCTGGGCCAAGGCGGTTTCGGTTCGCCCGGTCACCGCCAGGCGCGCACCGTGCTCGCGAAACAATTTCGCGGTAACCAGGCCGATGCCGGCGCTGGCGCCGGTTATCAAGGCGGTTTTTCCCGAAAGTCTAGACATGTTCAGCTTTTCTTGTTTTCGTAGGGGATATTGAAACGCTCGCGGTAGAACCTCATGCGCGCATCGACCTCCTCGCGGTTGGTGCCGAAGTCTTCCAGCGCATAGCGGTGCCCGGTGTGGCGGCCTTCCCGCTCGCTCTCGGCAAGCCAGGCTTCCATGCCGTGTTCCGCTGCGGGGGTGAGTTCCAGCCCGGCGAATTGGTAAATCTTCCCCACCACTGCCCGCCAATCGCGGTTCATGTCCTCGTAATACACGTCGATCTGCTGCCCGGCCGGGATGGTTTCGCGAACTTCCATGCAGCGCCGCACCATCCGTTCGCAGAGATCCAGCCACACTTCGCGGATATGGGCGCGGCATGGCAGATCGGTATTCTGCACGCCGTACAGCCACATCAGCGACATCACCGAACCCACGGTCTTGAGCGGATCGCGGTGGGTGAATACCAGTTTCGCGTCGGGAAATGTCTGCATCAGCACGTCGAGGTTGAGCATGTGCTGGGGGTTTTTCAACATCCACGGCTGGTCTTCCGGGTTGCCCCGCGCCCACGAGATCAGCTTCATCTGCTCCGCCAGGTAGCGGTAGCCGGGGCCTTTGTCGGCGGCGAGAAACCACGGGTAATAGTCGGTGACGTTGTAGAGGGAGAGGTTGGCCATGCCGCAAAACGAATGGTTGAGCAGTTGCGCATCCTCCTCCGGCCAGTCGGCATCCATGGGATGGGCGATGCGTGCCTCGGGGTTGATGCGTAGCCCGTCGTCGAGCATTTTCCGGGCTTCCGCCTGGCGGGCTTCGCGGCCCAGATCCGGCCAGCCGGGGCGGGGGGCGGGGTTGATGCCCTCCCAGGCTTTCAGATGCTGGAGGCGCGCGTCGCTAGCCAGCATCCGCTGGATGCGGGTGGTCCCGGAACGGTGCGGGCCGATGATGATGAGCGGTGCGACGATCTTGCGGCGCTGGATTTCCGGGTGCGCCTCGAAACAGGCATTGGCCCACAGCCGGTTCTTCAGCGAGCGAAGGGTGCGATTCCTGGCGGTAGCTCGGCCGAAGGGATTGAGTTGGGCTTCCGTCTCCACCGCGTTGAGCATGGCCCGCATGGCGGGCAGAAAGCTTTCATCGCCGAAGCGTTCCAACCCGGTTTCCTGACGCGCCGCCGCAATCAGCGCGGCTTCCGAGAGATCGATCTGCAGGTGGCTGGCGCGGGCATCCTGGTTGAATTTTAAGACTTGCGGGGAGTGGTAGGCCGTGCTGGGGGAGTTGTCCATGAGGCGAGGAAATAAGAAGGGGTTGAGCGGGACGTCCCGATACCCCCCGACCGTATGACGGTCGGGGGCGGGTACAGACTAGAGCTTGTAGGTTGCCTGCAGCCAGAAGGAGCGCGGCGCCATTGGGTAATCGTTGGGGATGTTGGCGTTGGCGCTGGGTTCGGTTACATCGGCGTTGAACAGGTTGCGTAGCGAAGCGGCGAAGCCCCACTGGTTCTGTTTCTGGACGGTGCGCACGGTCAAGTCCACCGTGGTGTAATCCGGCACTTGCGGGCGGGTGTCACCGACGGCCCGCCGACGGTCGGCAACCCGGTTGACCTGGGTGCTGGCGAGCCAGCCGCCGGTGAAACGCCAATCGCCGCGCAGGTAGAGATGATGATGCGGGACGAAGCCGGCATCCTTGCCGCTGGCATCGTCGATCGAGTCCTGGTAGGAGTAGTTTCCAGTCAGGCGCAGGCTACGGTTGGCATCCCAGATCGCTTCAATTTCCACGCCGCTGCCGTGCTGCTTGCCGGTGTTTTGGAAGGTTGCTCCCGCTACCGTTGCCCCCGTTAGCGGGTCGATGTTGGTCTTGGTGCGGATGAGATCTTCCGCTTCATAGCGGAACACGCTCAGGTTTACCTGGGTGTCCTGGCGCGCCTGCCAGGAGAAGGCCGCTTCCAGGGTATGGATGGATTCCGGCTTCAGCTTGGGGTTGCCGTTGGAAACCGGGTTGACCCCGTATTGCTCGCTGAAGGTTGGGGCGCGGAAGGCTTGGCCATAAAGCAGTTTGGCGGTGAGGTCGAGCGCGGCGTCCCATACCAGGGCCAAGCGGGGATTGGTGGTGCCGCCGAAATCGGAGTAGCGATCATGGCGCACGCCCCAGGTGAGCGTCCAGTCTTGGGCCAGGTTCCACTCGTCCTGAAGGTACAGGTAGTCGACCTTGCGGCGCTGCGGCAAGGTGTGGGGCTGAATGGCGGAATAATCGATGAATGCCGTGGGGGTCGGTGGGCCGGACGCATTCAGCAGGTAATTCTTGTGAGTGTTGACCTCATACATGTTCAGGTCTTCGTGCCCCAGGCCGAGGCGCAGGTTGTGCCCGGCAAACCCGGTATAACTGGCATTCCCCGAGATTCTCAACTGCCGTTCGGAACGTTCCGGATTGCCGATCATGCCGAGCGGGAAGCAACTGATTAGTCCCGTCGAAGTCCGCCCACACAAACTTGGGTTGGCGATGATCTTGCCGCTGATGGAGGAAACGAGGTTCTTGCCGTCAAATGAACTGCCGGGCGGGGACAACTGCAGGTATTCGTCTTCGGTGAACTGGAGAACGCTGGCGTTAAAACCCAGCCCCCAATTCTCGGAAAATTGCGTATCGTTCCAGGATAAATCGGCATTGACGCGCTCGCCCCGGTTCTGACCCACGGGGTCCAGCGCCGAGGACACGCCGACGCCGGTGCCCAGATTGTCGCGCAACTTGTAGCCGGCGCGCAGGCGCCACTTGTCGTAGCCGAAATCGACGTTGGCATCGACGGCGTCGTAGCCGGTATTGACGGCCCCCGGTGCGAGGGAAACTTGGGTTCCGAAGGACTTGTCGCGCGCGGATTGGGCGTCTACCGGAACGATTTCGCGGAAACCGTCGGTGCTGCCGACGTGGACGTAAGCCGCCACGTCCACCGGTCCCAGCTTGCCACCGTGCTGTACCCAGCCGTCGCGGCTATTGAATGAACCGGCGCGCACGCCGAATTCGGTCCCCGGGGCATCCGCCGCCGTCTTGGTGATGATGTTGATGACCCCGGAGAAAGCGTCGGCGCCATACAGGGCGGAGCCGGGGCCGCGAATGATCTCGATGCGGGCGATGTTCTCCAGCGGCTGGCTGCCCCAGGTCTCGCCTTTGTCGCCGCGATACAGGGTGTTCACGGATATTCCGTTTTGCAGGATCAAAACCTGGGGATTGATCGTGCTGCCGGCGATGCCGCGTATTTGATAGTTCGCCATGTTGCGGCTGCCGAAGTTGGAAACGTGCATGCCCGGCACGGTTTCCAAGACTTCGTTGAGTTCCGTTGCGCCCATCGCGGCGATGTCCTCGGCGGTGATGACCGTGGCGACGGAGGGGGCGCGCCGCAAGGACTGCTTGGTGCCGGTGGCGATGCTGACGGTGTGCTTGTCGCCATACACGAGGGCCAGATCCTCTTCCTCCAAATCCTGGGCGAATGCGCCGGTAACCTGAGTAAGCAGCAGGGCAGCGATTAACGGTTTGATTTTGTATGGCGTGTTCATTTCAATTCCCCAAAACGAAGGTTAGTCGGGAAGTAGTCGAAGATGGGTCGGTGGAAGCATTGGCGCGTCTATTTGTCGCAACTTTTCCAATTGTATCTCTATTTTGTCCGAGGTTGTTCATCCTATAAACCTCGGTTGCGGTTCATGAACTGCTCTTTTTAGGTTCATCGGTTATTCTTTCCCAGCGCCGCTTCGCCACGCCTTCGTAGGCAATATCGGCGCAGGGCGTGGGAAACAACGTGCCTTCCGGTTTTTCCGCCGCTTCCCGCCAGCACGGCGGCATACCGGCCAGGAACAGGGGAAAGCGGAACAGGTGGAATTCGCGGGGGGTGAAGCCGAGGTCCGCCCCCAGTGCCGCGGTCATTCCGGCGAAATTCATCAGCAGGTTGGGCTTGCCCATGTCGAGGAGCATTTTCTCTACCGCGAAGGCCAGCTTGAAATGCAGGCCGTTTCCCATCCCTAGCGATTCGGCAAGTTCGCCTAGCCACGGCAAGCGTTCGTCGCGGGAATCGATGGGGCGGCCAAAACCATAGATATAGCCGCTTGCCAGTTCGGTGCCGATGAATTCGCGGAGATTTCCTCCAGAGCCGACGGCTGTTCCCGCCCGCAGGAAAAAATCGATGGCGCGCAGGCCGGGGCCGCCGCCGTAAATGCGCGCTTCGGAAACGGCAAGCGCGGCGGAAAGGCCCAGTACCGGGGTGCTGCGTGCGTTGCCGGCCAGCCCCGCGACGCGGTTGTTCCAGATGCGGGTGTCGGGGTAGCTGGTGGTGACCCAGATGCCATGCAACAGCTTGATTTGCTCGGGCGAGAAGCGCCGTCCGGTGATCCCGAAAATATACAGGTCCATCCAGTCGCTATTGCGCAAGTCCTGGTGCAGGTCGTGGCCGCGAAACACCGCCCGGCTGCCCGGCCAGCAGGCGCCGACCTTGGTGCGCAAGGTTCCGGCGTGGGCGGTCAATAAATCCGGACCGTTCATGACGCCGCCCTCGCGGCAGGGTCGTCTTCCAGTTCCACCGGGTAAAAGGGAAAACGCTTGTAGCCGTAGCCCTCCTGTTCCAGAGCGTGGGCAGCCGCGCCGGGCAGGCGCAGCAGCAGATAAAGCATTTCCCCCTCGGAGGGGGCGAATCCCAGGTCATGGAGCGCGGTTGCGGCAACGCCGCTGATTTCCAGGGGCAAGCCGACGGCTTGCTCGACTTCCTCGCGTTGCGCAGCGAGCCAGGCCAGGCGCGGGGTGGCGCCGATGCGGGCGAGCGTTTCCAGCAACTGGCGGACGGTGGTGGCGGTGGCAACGCCATGCGGGTCGAATCCCGGCGGATGTTCGCGGGCCGGCCAGATATCCACTTCGCCGGACGGCAGCTTGGCGAGTTGATCCGGCCAGTTTGCCGGGGTATCTCCACAGGCTTGCCAGGCGCGCATTGCATCGAACACGTCGCGGGCGCCGCGCTGGCGTCCCGCCCCGACGGAGAGGGCGGCGATCAGGCTGGCCGCTGCCGTGGATCCCCCCACTCCGCCGCACATGGCGGCATGTACCGAAGGGTCGCGCGGGCCGGGGTTGGCGAGGGCGACCGCCAGGGCTTCCAGCATGTCCAGCGCGGCGGGAGCGGGCAGTTCGTCGCGGAACAGCAGCATCAGCATGTCCACCCAGCGGGCTTTGCCCAGCATCTCGCCGAACACGTCGTAGCCCCGGCACCAGGCAGTGCGGGTGGCGAAGGGGTTGTCGGGTTCGGCCTCTTCGCGCCAGATGCGGGTGGCGATGGTCGGGTTGCCGCTCATTTGAGGGTGCCCAAGGCTTTCATGCGTACCCCGATGGGGGGCACCTCTTCGCCATCGATGCGCACGTCGATCAGGGTCGGTCCTTTGCGGTGCAGGATCGCGTCGAAATCGAGGGCTTCCAGTTCCTGCGGCGACTCGATGACGTGACCGGGAACCCCCATGGCGTCGGCGATTTTGCAATAATCGATGGGCGGTAATTCGCAGCCGATGCGTTCCGCTTTAGCCATGCGTTGTCCATGTTTGACCATGCCCAGCGCGCTGTCGTTGAGGATGACGAAGACGACGGTAAGTTTTTCCAAAATGGCTACGGTAATTTCCTGGCCGCTCATCAAATAAGCACCGTCACCTGTGATGCATACCACCGGGTACTTTGGATTGCCGCAGGCGACCCCTACGGATGCACCGATCGACCAGCCCATCGGGCAAAAATCCATTATCACGCGGAACCAGCTAGCGTTTCCCGAACGGCGTTCGCTAAATCCCCCTTCCGGCGCTACGCCGCCCAGCCGCCGGTCGCGGGGCTGGAGGTAATGCGCCGCCCACACCATGCTGTTGCCAATGTCGGCGAGGAAACGGGTGTGGGGCGGACAGCGTTCCGACAGGATTTTCATGAGACGCTGCGGTTTGATCGGGGTCGCGTCGGAGTCGTAGCTTTCCTGGTCCTGCAAAATGACTTGCGGGTGATGGACGTCGCCGAGCAGGTCCCTGGCGCCTTGGATAGCGGACGGCGAATCGGCGGTCAGCCATTGGATCAGACGCTCGCACACCGTGTGGATATCCCCGCGCACATGCATCTGGGCCATCGGCGAACGCATCAGGTTTTCCTGGTTGTCGTCGATGTGTACCAGCAGGTTGTTGAGCAGGGAACCACACCAGCCGCCGCTGATCAATTCGCTAAAGCCGGTGCCGAATGCCAGGACGATATCCGGCGCGCTGCCGAGCAGGGCATTGGCGCTGAGGTGACCGCCGAAGCCGAATACCCCGCAATAGGCGGGATGACGGGGGTTGATGAAACCCTTGGCGTCGGGGGTGGTAACGAACAACGCCTTGGTCATCTTGGTCAATTCCATGATCGCCTCGATGGCTTCGCCGCATCCCGCGCCGACCAGGAACACCACGCGCGGTGCGCATTGAAGTTTGTTCTTGAGTTCCCACACCGCCCGTTCGTCGATCAGCAGGGTCTTGTTACCGAGCAACGTCGTCAACTCATAGGCGGGCGTCACATGTGGTATGGGACTGCGCTGGATGTCGAGGGGGATCGCCAGATGCACTGGGCCATTGGGCATTTGGTGCGCTGCCAACAGGGCATTGGCCACCTTGCGTTCGAACTGGCTGGCGTGGGATACCATGGCGTTGTAGCGCGTGCAGTGGCGGAACATCGAAAAAGCGTCGACGCCGGTACTGGTCGATTCCTGCAATGCGCCTCTGCCGAAGGACGGCAGCGCGGGTAGGCCACTGATCGCCAGCAGCGGAATGTTGTTGTCGTGGGCGCAGGCGACCCCGGTGATGAGATTGGTCGCGCCGGGGCCGGAGGTAGCGCAGCACACCCCGAGTTTGCCGGTTTCGCGGGCGTAGCCGTCCGCCATGAAGGCCGCGCCGGCCTCGTGGCGCGCCACCACGGGGCGTAGGCCGCCGCGTCGTTGGCTGCGTGCCATGGCATTGAAGAGGGGTTCGATGGCGCCGCCGGGAACCCCGAAAACGTATTCGACGCCGATTTGTTCCAGGTAGGCAATCAGCAGATCGGCCAGTTCTGGGCTGGCTGGCTGGACGGTTCCGGCGTGTTGCTCGTCGGGATGGATGGCCTGTGCCGTCAATCCGTTCATAATCTCCTCCAATTTTTCCAACTTGATTGCGCGACGCAACGATTCGTGCCGTTCTTTTATTGCCATAATCGGGAGAGTTTCCCGATGGCTCTTAGCGTCGAATGCTTACCTACGTGTAGCTACTCAGACCAACGAAAATTGCCGCCAATAGCCCCACGCGAGTGGGAGAGGGGGGAACCCCGCTGAGCAGTTACACCTACTTTTTTATTGTTCTTCCGACACTATCGGCACGCTGACGGTGATTTCCGCTCCGCCGCCGATGTTGCGGGCGCTGATGTTGCCTTTCATGTGGCTCATGATCATCCGCGACATGTACAGGCCGATACCCGAGCCGCTTTCCTTGGTGGTGAAATAAGGGTCGAAAACCTTGGGTAGCACCTGTTCGGGAATGCCGCCGCCGTTGTCGGTGACGCGCACGACACCCTGACCGTCGTGATTTTCCAGGTGGATGACCAGTTTGCCGGGACGGTTCTGGGCTCTGATGGCGTCCTTGGCATTGACCAGGACGTTGAGCAGCACCTGCGAATATTCTCCGTGGAAACCTTGGACGAATATGTCTTCCGGAGTTTCCAGGACGACTTCGATATGGTTGTTCTGGAAACCGGCTTCCACCAGGTTCAGCGCTTCGCGGATCGAGTCGCGCAGGTTGAAGCGGGTCTTGCGCTGATCCGGCTTGAAGAAGTTGCGGAAGTCGTCGATGGTGGTGGACATTTTCTGCGCCACCCGGTTGCCGTCATTGACTAGCGTGTCCAGGTTTTCCTGGGTCAGGTCGTTGTATTCGTAGGCGTCCTTGATGTTTTGCAGGATCAGGTTGAGGGCGTTGAGAGGCTGCCGCCACTGGTGGGCGACGTTGTGCATCATTTCGCCCATGGTGGCGTTGCGCGACTGCTGGATCAGCAGGGAATCCTTGTCGTGGTTCTTGGCGACTTCTTCCAGAACCCGGTGCTCCAGGGATTCGTTGAGCAGGCGCAGTTCGTTCTCGATCTTGCGGGTGTTGGTGAGATCATGGATGCCGGTCAGGATGGATTGCGGCTGTCCAGCTTGGTCGCGAATGATCTTCACCGTGACTTCGACCGGGCGACGGGTGCTATTGGCCGGGTGGTCGGCTTCCATGGTAATCAGGGCGTCGCGCTTTTCTTCCTGAGCCCGGCATACCGGACAGTTCTCCGCTTCGCCGATGCTGTGGATCAGTCCGACGATGGATTGTCCGATGACCTGGTCCGGGTTGCAGCCGGTGCTGGCGAAGAACATCTTGTTGGCGCGCAGCAGATTCCGCTTGGTGTCGAGCAGGTAGATGATGTCGGAGAAGGCATCCATGGCCTGCGTCCATTCCTGGGCGTCGCGTTCCAGGGCCAACTCATATTGCTTGCGTTCGGTGATGTCGACCAGGCATACGATGATCTGTTCGAGATTGCCGCGCCGGTCGGTTTCCGGGAACGCGCTGACCGAGGCCCAGCGTGGTTCCGCGCCCGCCGTCTGGATGCCGACGGTGTAGTCGTGGAGCGGCAGCCGGTCGGCGGCGACCCGGTTGACCGGGTGTTCTTCGGGGGGCATGACGGAGCCGTCGGCGCGGATGAAATGCCAGTTGGGGTCGGATTCCGTTCGACCGATGAGTTGTTCGTCTTCGAGTCCGAAGAAGGTTTTGGCAACCGGGTTGGCGTACAGGATGGCGGTATCCGCGTCGTGCACGATCAGCGCTGCGGGAAGATTGTCCAGCAAGGTCTGCAAATCGCGCTTGCTGGCTTCCAGCGATACCATCATCTTGTTGAAGGCGTGCGCCATGTCGACGATGTCCTTGGGGCCGGAAGGCTCGGCGCGGACTTCGCTGGCCCCCGCTTCCGCCCGCGCCATGGCGGCGGAAAGTCTTTCCAGTGGGCGGCTCAGGCGGGTGGTCAGGTTCCGCACGATAAGCAGGAAGACGAATGCGAAAAAGAACGACACCGCGAAATTGACGGCGAAGACATCGGCGCGCATTCGCGTCAGGGTCTTTTTGCTTTGCGTGACGCGCACGTAGCCGAGTGCTTCCTGAGTCGGTTCGCTGACTTCGAAGGGAGAGGCGTCCTTGCTGCTTCCCGCTAGAACCGGTGCGATAAAGTGCCAGGAGTCGCCGTTTTCCGCTTCGAGCACGGCGCCTTGCTGCGGCAGCGCGGGTTGCGCGGGTGGGCCGCGCGGCACTTCCTTGTCGCCCCGCCATAGCAGCAGCCGACCATCGGCATGGCGGATTTCCAGGGCGATGACGTCGGGGAAATTGAGGGTGACCGAAACGGCTTCGTTGGCGTTGTCCTCGGAATCGTAAAGCAGCGCCAGCTTGCTTTGTCGTGCCAGATTCTCGGCGATGCGCTGCCCTTGTTCGAGCAGGTTGGCACGGATCAGGTTGCTGCTTTGCCAGGAGGTGGCTAGCGAGGAGGCGAAAGCCAGGCTCAATACCGCCATCGCCACCACGATGCTGAGTTGGCGGCTGAAAGAAGTCTCGCGCAGGAATTGCGAAAAGCGGATCATGGCTCCGGATACACCATGTCGTAGGCCTGTAGCTGCCGCTGGCCGATGCTCACGCCAAGATGCGCGGCGGTACGCACGTTTATCGCCATCAGAACGTCCTTGAGCGGCGTGATGGCGGGGCTTTGGCGGCCCGAGGAAATCTGGCCGAGCGCGGAACTGGCCAGGTTCCGCCCCAGTTCGACGTTATTCGGGTACAGGGAAAACAGGACGCCGCGCTTGACGTGCGAGACGTTGCTGGAAAACACCACCAGCGCATGGGTCCAGGCTTCCTGCAAGACAAAAGGCAGAACCGACGACTCTTCCACCGTGACCGAATCCTGGGGCAGCCACAGGGCGTCTTTCTTCGGGTCGGCGCTAGCCATGCTTTCCTGGTAGATGCGCATGGCCGTCTTCAAGTCGCCGGCTTCCTGGGCAACCAGTTCGATGCCCTGATTGCGCGCGGCTTCGCGGGCCAGGCGTATCAGCCAGGCGTTCTGGCGCGGGTCGTAAGCGACGAAAACCCGCTTGATCGAGGGCATCAGCGCCCTGAGGCGCTCGAAAAGCATGGCGGGGTCGGGCGCCAGACTGAACACCGACATGCCGCGCACGTCTGCTTCCGGAACGGAGAGCACGCCGCCGGCCACGATCCCGATGTCGCGATCCAGTCCGGCGGCGGCCTTGAGGCCGTTGCGCCCCAGGGCGATGACTACCTGGACGTTTTGCCGGCGCAACTCCCCGGCCAAGTCCTGAGTGTTCTGGTTGGCGCCGATGGGGAAGCTGGCGACCCGGGTTTTGGCCTTGTCCTCGATACCTTCGATGATCTTGGTGAAAATACTGCGGTAGGGCTCGCCGATGTCCGGGTAAATTACCGCGATACTGCCCTGGGTGTTGGCGGCCAGTTGTACGGAGCGGGAGGTCGGGGTGACGGCGGCGAGGTCCATGAGGCCCGATTTCAGGGCAACCCGATAGACCACGACATCGGGGGTGTCTTCGATGCCGGCGACGATACGGGAAAAGACACCGCTGTCTGGCTCGTCGCCGACGTCGTAGATGACCGCCAGGGTTTTGGGCGCCGGATACGCTACAGACGCCGCCAGCGCCGGGCCGGCAAGGATTGCCAGCAGCAGGGCGAGCTTCGCCAGGTTCGATATTTTCACTTCTGTAGCCTTGAGGATAAGGGATTATATTTTTCCGTCGAATTATGCATCAAATTAACGGCCTCCGCATGATCCTTGCAGAAATACTCAAGCTGAAATTTCAATTGCCGGGATTCTCCGCGGTCATTGCTTCGATGGCCTGCATCAGTTCGGGGGTGTCCCATTCCGCACCGCCTTGCAGGGTGTAGCGGATTTTTCCCTGGACGTCGACGATAAATGTCGACGGCGCCACGAAAACTTTCCAGTCGCCGATGGCCTGGGCATCGGTGTCCATGAGGATGGTGAAGTCGACCTTGAGCTTTTTCAGGAAGGCGCGGACTTCCTTTTCGTCTTCCCCCATGTTCACGGCGAGGATCGCAAACGGCTTGCCGGCCAGCTTGATTTTGAGGCGCTCGACCGAAGGCATTTCCTTGATGCAGGGGGCGCAGTAAGTCGCCCAGAATTGCACCATTACCACTTTGCCGGCGTAGTTCCTGAGGTCGTGACTGGTTCCCGACAAATCCTTGAGCGCCAGGGGCGGGGTGGGGCCGCCCTTGTAGGGTTTGAGGTCGAGTGCCCAGGCCGGGGCGGCGAGTACGACAAAAGTCAGAAAGGCAAGGCAGAGACGTTTCATTTTTTGGCTCCGGGAAGGGATTCGATACTGGTCATGGCTTTGCGGATCAATTCGGGGAGTCGCTGGGCGAGCGCTTCTTCCGGGGGGGAGGGATCCTGGCGCACGTAGAAATAGCCGCGCACCTTGGGCAGGATTTCGCTCTCGACGGGGCTGCCGCCGGCGCTCAGGGCGTCGCGCAAATGACCGAGCCACCAGCGGCCCGGCGAGCGTTCGCCCTGGTAAACGAAAATCGGGACGTGGGTTTTTCCGACCACCTCATGGTACTGCACTTCGGCACCGGCTTCCGGGGTGTCGGCGTAGAGTTCCGGGTAGAACAGAATCACCCCGAGCGGGGCGGGGCGGTCGGGGTGGCGTTCCTGCCAGGTATGGACGCCGAGCAAGGTGGGGAGCGCGCCGCGCCCCGCCGATATCATGAAGAAGCGTTTGCCGGTGTTTTCTTGGGCCAGGTCGATCAAGGCCGCGACTTCGTCGCCGCTGATTTGCGCCATGCTGCTCGGCGCGACCGGCAGGAAATGTCCGCCCAGGTAATCGGGTAGCCATACCTCGATGCCTTTTTCCGCCAATTTCGCTGCGGTGCGTGCTTCGCGGGTGCCGTGCCCTTCGTCGCAGGCCAGCCACAGGAGCAGGGCGTCGCCGTGCGCCGGGTAAACGCGCAAGGGAATTTCCGTGCCGTCTTCGAGTCTCAGTTCAGTCGGCGCCGTTCCCGCCTGGGCGAACCCCAGGGTCAGGTAGGTCAGTAGGACGAGTAAGGTGAGTCTCATGAACATTGGACAAGCAAATTGTGCCGTTATTCTAGACTGAAACATCCGAAAACCTGAACCTTCGCCGGGCCGGCCCGTAAAAACTGTTAAAATTTGCCCCTAATTTGCGCCAGGATGGTGCTTGATACGGAAATTTCGTCATGCCTTTTGCTTTTCTTCGCGCTCCACGTTTTCCCTTTGTCCTCGCCGTAGCGGCGGGGTTTGGTCCGATTGTCTTTGGGGTGGTACTGACCCAGCTCTTGAGTCTGTCGCCGTGTCCGCTGTGCATCATCCAGCGGATGTTGTATCTGCTGATCGGTTTTTTCGGGCTGGTTGGTCTGTTCGTCGGTTCCGCCCGGCTTGGCCGGGCGCTGCTGCTGGTGTTGATGATCGCCGCCGCTGCCGGCGGGGTTTTCGTGGCCGGTTACCAGACCTGGTTGCAGCGTTTCGTGCGTTTTGCGTCCTGCGGCGCCGATTATCCGTGGTGGGAAGAGTTGGTCGACTGGGCTGGCGACAAGATGCCGTTGTTGTTCCGCGCCACCGGTTCGTGCAGCGACAAATCCTGGACCTTGCTGGGGTTTTCCATCGCCGAATGGTCGCTGGTGATGTTTTGCGTTCTGCTCGGGTATTTTGTCTATTCGCTGTTCAGAACCTTGCGCAAGGTCTGAACAGTCAACCCGGCAGCGGCAGGCCGACCGACACTTCCAGTCCCTCGGCGGTGTTGCGTGCTTCGATGTGCCCACCCATCTGCTCGACGATCATTTTGCTCATGTACAGGCCGATTCCGGTGCCTTTGGGCTTGGTGGTGAAATAGGGATCGAAGATCTTCGGCAGAACATCCGCGGGCGCTCCGCCGCCGTTGTCGGAAACCGTGATGACGGCGTATTTTCCGGCGGTGCGGATGGCGACCTGGATGGCGCCGCTGCCGATCCCCTTGTCGGTGATGGCATCCTTGGCGTTGGAAAACAAGTTGAGGACGACCTGGGCGAGTTCGCTGGGAAATACGTCTGCTTCGACATCCGTGCTGCGATCCAGGCGGACCGTGATGGCGTGGCTGGTGAGGCTGGCTTCCATCATCGCATGGGCGTTTTCGACGACCTGGAGAAGGCTGGTTCGGGCGATTTGCTTGTTGGGATTGAAGAAGTTGCGGAAATCGTCGATGGTCGAGGACATCTGTTTGATGACCTGGTTGCCCATGGTCATGACCTCGGCGAGGTAGCTTTCGGTCAGTTCGTTGAAAGCGTAGGCATCCTTGATGTTGCCCAGGATCAGTGCCAGGGTGTTGAGCGGTTGCCGCCACTGGTGGGCGATGTTGCCGAGCATTTCGCCCAAGGCCGCGAGGCGCGACTGGCGGATCAGCAGATGATCCTTTTCGCGGTTCTTGGCGACTTCCTCGGCGATCTTGCTTTCCAGCGTTTCGTTGATTTTTCGTAAATCCTGTTCGGCTTGCTTGCGATAGGTGATGTCCAGCCAGGAGCCGATGATTTCGCTGAGGTTGCCCTGTTCGTCGCGGTTGGCCACCAGGCGGTCTTCGATCCAGATCCACTGACCATCCTTGTGGCGGAAGCGGTATTGATGCTCCAGCCGGCCTTCGTGGACTAAGGTGGCCTGGTTGGCGAGCGCGGCGGCGCGGTCGTCGGGATGCAGGCCGTTTTCCCAGAACCCCGGCTGGATCATGTCGGCCAGGGTATATCCGGAGATTCGGGTGATCTGCTCGGTGGTGAAGGCGATCTTCATGGTGCCGGGGGCGGCAGGGTCGGCGCGCATCACGTAAGTGGCGGCGGGACTGACGTTGAGGACGTGGGCCAGATGGGCCTGGGTTTTTTGCAGTTCCGTCTCGACGCGGCGACGCTCCCGGATGAATTCATCGACGTACTCGCCTTCCAGGCGCTTGACGATGTCGTGCTGGGTAAGCAGGCCGCTGAGTTGGCCTTGCCCATCCACCACCACGATGCGGCGGATACCGCCTTCTTGCATGATCTGTACCGCTTCCTGCAAGCCGGATTCGGCATCGACGCAACGTACCGGGGAACTCATGACGCCGCGCAATTCGGCTGCCGTGATTTCCCGGCCGCGCTGGTAAAGCCTGACCATGTCGCGCTCGGTGATGATCCCCACCGGGCGGTGTTCGCGTTCGACGATAATGCAGCCGATATGATGCTTTTCCATCAAGGCGGCGGCTTCGCCCACCGTGGCGCCCTCCGCGAGGGTGATGAGACGGGTGGTCATCGCGCCGCGCACTTCGCGCATCCGCACAAAAAATTCGATGCCGATGTGCGACTTGAGATCGCTTTCGCTGACGATGCCGGCACGCCTGCCCTGGCTGTCGACCACCAGCAGGTGGCGGACCTTGTGGCGCACCAGGTAGCGATAGACTTCGCGATAATCCATGTCCTGCGGCGCGGTAACCACCGGGCTGCTCATGATGGCGCGGATTTCCGTGGCTTGCGGCTCCAGTCCCAGGGTTAGGGCGCGCAGGATGTCGCGTTCGGTGACAATCCCGACGGGCGCGTCGTTTTCCGTCACCACCAGCGAGCTGATCCGTGAACGGGCCATGATTTCCGCGGCTTCCGCGATACGCTGGGCGGGCAGGATCTCAACCAGTGCCTGGTTCATGATCTCGGCCAGGGATTTGGTGTTTTGCCAGGATAGGTCCGCGCCGCCAGGGGTGAAGCTTGGCGGGGATTGGGGGACGCTTATGGGATTGGGGGTCATGTCTGTTCGGCCAGGTTGTTCGCCCAGCGCATGGCTTCCACCTGTGCCGGAAGCAGTTGATCGACGCTAAGGCCGGAAGACTGGAGCAGTTCCCCGGCCGTGGCGAAGTCGTTGGCTTCGAGTTTTTTAGCGAGATCGAGCAATTCGCCGAGCATTCCTTGACGCTCAAGGAGGGCGAGTTTGACGTCCGGGGCGAGGTTGATCTGTTCGGTGATTTCCGTGAGCGGCATCCCCAGCAAGGTGTCGAGCAGCGACAAGATGCCGGTGATGAAGGCGCGATCCTGGTAATCCCGGTCGTGCGGGGCTTGAAGCTGTGCCAGCAGTTCCATCAGCTTGCCGCGGATCGCGGCGAGCTGCAGGAGCGGGTTTTCGGTTTCGCCGCTGTTGGGGACGAACATCAGCAACTGGATCCAGCGCTGCAACTGGCGCCGTCCCAGCACCGCGATGGCGTGGCTCAGCGAATTGATCTTCTGGGCCAGGCCCATTCCCACCGAATTGACCAGCTTGAGCATCTTGAAGGTCAGCGACGGGTCGTGTTTGAAAACCTGTTCGATTTCGCCGGTTTCGGCGTCTCCCAGCACCAGGCCGAGCAGGCGCAGCAGGTTGAGCTTGGAGGGGTCGGTGCGCTTGCCGGTGAGGATCACCGGCTTGGCGTAGAAATAGCCCTGGAACAGGTGGAAACCCAGATTCATGCACAACTCGGCTTGGGCGCGGTCGTCGATTTTTTCGGCGAGCAGTTTTACCGGCCACTTCTGCAGATGTTTGACGATGCCCGGCAGCGCTTGCTTGTCGATCAGCGGGTAATCCAGCTTGATGACGTCGACCAGGTCGAACAGCACCTCGAATTGCGGGTCTTTGGAAGTGTAGTCGTCGAGCGCCAGACTGAACCCCATTTTCTTGAGTTCCTTGCAGCGCGCGATGATTTGCGGGGTGACGGTGATGGTTTCGAGCAACTCGATGACCACCTGGTCCTTGGGCAGCAACTCGATAATGTCGGAGAGCAGCAGGTCGCTGCTGAAATTGATGAAGCCCTTGTGCTTGCCCAGTACCGAGGAAACGCTCAGTTCGGTGAAGGCGTGGCTGATGACGTTGGCCGTGGCCGCCACGTCGTCGCTGACGTTGGCGCTGGTGGTCTGTCCCGAGCGGAACAGCAACTCGTAGGCGACGATGCTCTGCGAGCGGTCGAGTATCGGCTGGCGACCCAGGAAGATTTGCGGGGCTTCGGACATCCGTCAATCATGACGGCAAGCGATTCGCCCGTCAACGCTCCCGCGCAGGACTGCCGGTCAGGCTTGAGTCTGGAGGCGCAAATGCGCTTCCAGGCTTTGTTCCAGGGCGATCATGGTATCCAGCATGTGCCGGAACATCTGGGCGAAATGCTTCCATTGTTCCTTGGCGTGCTCGATCTCGTCGCAGTGCAGATGATTTTGAATGCGCTGGTGCAGTTCGTGCAGATGGGAATGGCTGTCGCAGATCGCATGGAAATGCGGGTGATGGCCGAGCAATTCGGCACCCTTGTCGTGGAACCATAGTCTAAACCGGCATTGCTCAGGATCGAGCGGCGGTTTCTTGTCGCCGACCTTCGCGCCGGACAAACTGTGATAGGCGTATTGGTTCCAGCGTACCAGGGCAAAACGGGTGTTGCGCAACTCAGACAAAATGCTTTGCGTATCCATTTTCATCCTTCCCCATGTAGAAAAACAACATGGGGACTATCATATCCATTACCCCAGGCAAAGCAACTTCCCCAAAGGGAGTATAGGGGTATCCCCTATTTTCGTTTGACGAAGAGGTCGGTGATCGTGCCTTCCGCCATTTCGGCGGCGAAGCACAGGGTTTCCGAAAGCGTCGGATGGGGGTGGATGGTCAGTCCCAAGTCGGCGGCGTCGGCGCCCATTTCCAGGGCCAGCACCGCTTCGGCAATCAATTCGCCGGCATTCGTACCGACGATGCCGGCACCGAGGATGCGCCGGGTTTCCGGTTCGATCAGCAGCTTGGTCGCGCCGCTGTCGGCATCCATCGACAAGGCACGTCCGCTGGCGGCCCAGGGGAAAGAGGCCTTCTCGTAGGCGATGCCTTGCGCCTTGGCTTCGGTTTCGGTGAGACCCATCCAGGCGATTTCCGGATCGGTGTAGGCGACCGAGGGAATCGCCCGGGCGTCGAACGCCGCCTTGTGGCCGGCGATCACTTCCGCCGCGACCTTGCCTTCGTGCACCGCCTTGTGGGCGAGCATGGGTTGGCCGACGATGTCGCCGATGGCGAAGATGTGCGGGATGTTGGTGCGTTGCTGCTTGTCGACGGGGATGAAGCCCTGCCCGTCGACCGTCACCCCGGCGTGTTCCGCGCCGATCAGCTTGCCGCTGGGGCGGCGACCCACTGCCACCAAAACCCGGTCGTAGAGCTGCGGTTCGGGCGCCTGGTCACCCTCGAAAGTGGCGAGAATCCCGTTTTTCTTGGCTTCCAGTCCGGCGACTTTGGTCTTCAGGTAAATCGCCTCGTAGCGCGCGGCGATGCGCTTGTGCAGCGGTCTTACCATATCCGGGTCGGCACCGGGAATTAGTTGGTCGCCCAGTTCCACCACGGTGATTTTCGAGCCGAGGGCGTCGTAGACGGTGGCCATTTCCAGGCCGATGATGCCGCCGCCGATCACCAGCAGGCGCTTGGGCACGTCGGAAAGTTGAAGCGCCCCGGTCGAATCCATGACCCGTGGGTCGTCGGGGAAAGTGGGTATCTTCACTGCTTGCGAGCCGGCGGCGATGATGGCGTGGTCGAAGGAAATGTCGCGTTCGCCCTCCTCCGTCGTCACACGGATGTGGTGGGGGGCGATGAAGCGGCCATTGCCCTGCACCACCGTGACGTTGCGTTGTTTGGCGAGTTGTTTGAGGCCGCCGGTGAGCTTGCTCACCACGCTGTCTTTCCAGGAGCGAATCTTGTCGATGTCGATTTTGGGCGCGGCGAAAGTCACGCCGTGCTTGCTCACGTCCTTTGCTTCGGTAATCACCTTGGCGACGTGCAGCAAGGCCTTGGAGGGAATGCAGCCGACGTTCAGGCATACCCCGCCGAGCGAGGCGTAGCGCTCGATCAGTACCACCTTCTTGCCGAGGTCGGCGGCGCGGAAAGCGGCGGTGTAGCCACCGGGGCCGGCACCGAGCACCACCACGTCGGCATGAAGTTCGCTGCCCTGCGCGCTTGCGGGAGTCGGGCTGGGGGCCGCGACAGACGGCGCTGCCGGGGCGGCGGCCTGGTCGGGGTCCAGGGTGAGGATCAGCGATCCTTCCGAAACCTGGTCGCCCACCTTGACCTTCAGCGCCTTCACCACGCCGCTCTGCGGAGCGGGGATGTCCATGGTCGCCTTGTCGCTTTCCAGGGTGATCAGCGAAGCGTCCTTTTCGATGCGCTGGCCCGGCTTGACCAGGATTTCGATTACACCGACTTTTTCAAAGCCGCCGATGTCGGGGACGGCGATTTCGACGATTTTTGTCATGAGCTTTTCCTTATGCGGCATAGCGCAAGATTTCGACTTCCGCACCCTTACGGGTGGAGTCCTCGGCGCGTTCCAGCAGGTTGCCGGTGGTGGCTTCACTCAAATAATATTCGCCGCAATTCTGGCAAACATCCGCCGGCACGCCTTTGAAAATAATGGTTGATTCTTCCCGTTGCAAGGTCACGGTAACGATGCCGGGCAGGGTCTCACCCTGTTTGCAAATCACGCATTTCATGTTGTTCTCCGTTTCTTGAAATCGTCTTGCCACAACGCTGAATCCGGTCGATAACAAGTGACGACATAACAGATATTTTGCTCATCCTGTGCAGCCGGAACATGCAATGGACCGCTCTCTCCGAAGCCGATTATCAAGTTGCTCGGATATGGCTGGTCATTTGGATATTCCTGAATGATTTCGCCGTTAGTCAATACGCTCACAATTTCATTTTTTCCGATAGTTCTTTCGAACATGCGTTTTAAAGCATGTCCACTGAAAACAACCCGGCTGCAGTTCATCAAGGCTCCCTACAACAGCAAGCGCCGCACGTCCGCCAGCATCTGGCCGAGGTAGGTGACGAAGCGTGCACCCTGCGCGCCGTCGATCACCCGGTGGTCGTAGGACAGCGACAGCGGCAGCATCAGGCGCGGCACGAATTCCTTGCCGTTCCACAGCGGTTTCATGACGGCGCGCGAGACGCCCAGCACCGCCACTTCCGGAGAATTGATGATGGGCGTGAAGAAGCTCCCGCCGATCCCGCCCAGGCTGGAGATCGAGATACAGCCGCCTTGCATTTCCGCCGGGGAGATTTTCTTGTCGCGGGCGCGGGCCGAGAGGTCGCCCAGTTCGCGGGCGATATCCAGCACCCCTTTCTGGTCGGCGTTGCGGATCACCGGTACCACCAGGCCATCCGGGGTATCGACGGCGACGCCGATGTGGAAGTATTTCTTCATCACCAGTGCTTCGCCGTCGTTGGACAGCGAGGCGTTGAAATCCGGGTAGGCTTTCAACGTCGCCACCACCGCCTTGGCGAGGAAAGCCGGCAGGGTCAGACGCACTCCCTGTTTCTGGGCTTCTTCACCCATCGCCTTGCGGAAGGCTTCGAGGTCGGTGATGTCGGCTTCGTCGTGCTGGGTGACGTGCGGCGCGGTGACCCAGTTGCGGTGCAGGTTGGCCCCGGAAAGCTTCTTGATCTTGGTGAGCGGCTTGACCTCGACGGCGCCGAACTTGGCGAAATCGAACTGCGGCATTTCCAGTACCGCCAGCCCCACGCCGCCTGCCGCGCCGCGCGGACGGGTCAGCTCCGACTTGATGAAGGCCTGCACGTCTTCCTTGAGTATCCGCCGTTTGGGGCCGGAACCCTTGACCAGGGCGAGGCTAGCTCCCAGTTCGCGGGCGAAGGCGCGCACCGACGGGCTGGCGTGAATTTTTACGGCGCTGGGTGTTTCGTCGAGTTCCAGCGGGGCAGGGCGGGGCGGGGCGTAGGCTGGGGTGAGTTCGCGAACCCCAGCAGGCGGTTGCGAACTCACGGGAGGAGTCTTGTTGGCGGGGGGGGCTGGGGTTCGTTCCTCACCCCTGCCTGCGGCAGGCGCGTCTTCCACTTCCATGGTGAGGATCATCGAGCCTTCGGAGACTTTTTCGCCGATCTTCGCCCGCACCGTTTTCACCTTGCCGCCGAAGGGGGCGGGGATGTCCATGGTGGCCTTGTCGCTTTCCAGGGTCAGCAGGGCATCCTCGGCCTTGATGACGTCGCCGTCCTTGACCAGGATTTCAATGACTTCGACCTCGTTGAAACCGCCGATGTCGGGGACGCGCACTTCTTTGATGGTAGCCATGCGTTTCTCCTTACACCGTCAACGGGTTGGGCTTGTCGGCGTCGATGCCGTACTTGGCGATGGCTTCCGCGACCTTGGCGGCGGGTAGGCCGCCCTCGTCGGCGAGTGCCTTGAGCGCGGCGACAGCCACGTAGTAGCGATCCACCTCGAAGAAGTGGCGCAGGTTTTCGCGGGAATCCGAGCGTCCGAAGCCGTCGGTGCCCAGCGTCACGTAATGGCGCGGCACGAAGGCGCGGATCTGGTCGGCGTAGGCCTTGATGTAGTCGGTCGAGGCGATGGCCGGGCCGGAGCCGTCCTTCAGGCATTTCTCGACGTAACTCATGCGCCGGGTGTGCTCGGGGTGGAGCATGTTCCAGCGCTGGGTTTCCAGCCCTTCGCGACGCAGTTCGTTGAAACTGGTGACGCTCCAGATGTCGGCGGAAACCCCGAAATCGGCTTCCAACAGGTCGGCGGCGGCGATGACTTCGCGGAGAATCGCCCCGCTGCCCAGCAGTTGCACCTTGAGTTTCTTCTTAGGCGCGCCGCGCTTCAAGAGATACATGCCGTGCAGGATGCCTTCCTCGGCGCCTTTCGGCATCGGCGGATGGGCGTAGTTTTCGTTCATGATGGTGATGTAGTAGAAAACGTCTTCCTGTTCCTTGTACATGCGGCGCATCCCGTCCTGGACGATCACCGCCAGCTCGTAGGCGTAGGCCGGATCGTAGGTCACGCAGTTGGGGATGGTCGAAGCCAGTACGTGGCTATGCCCGTCCTCATGCTGCAGCCCTTCGCCGTTGAGCGTGGTGCGCCCCGCCGTGCCGCCCATCAGGAAGCCGCGGGCACGGATGTCGCCGGCCGCCCAGGCGAGGTCGCCGGTGCGTTGCAGGCCGAACATCGAGTAGAAAGTATAGAAGGGGATCATCGCCACGCCGTGGTTGGCGTAGCTGGTGGCGGCGGCGATCCACGAGGCGAAAGCGCCGGCCTCGTTGATGCCTTCCTCCAGAATCTGCCCGGTCTTGGCCTCGCGGTAATAGCTCACCTGGTCGGCGTCCTGCGGCTCGTAGAGCTGGCCGACCGAGGAGTAGATGCCCAATTGGCGGAACATCCCTTCCATGCCGAAGGTGCGCGCCTCATCGGGGACGATGGGAACGATGTGCTTGCCGACGACTTTGTCCTTGACCAGGGTGGCGAGGATGCGCACGAAAGCCATGGTGGTCGAAATCTCGCGCTCGCCGGTGCCGGTGAGTTGCGCTTCGAAGTCGGAAAGCGGCGGCACGTCGAGGGCCGGCGCGAAATGGCGGCGCGCCGGCAGATAACCGCCGAGCTGTTCGCGGCGTTCCTTGAGGTAACGAATCTCCGGGCTGTCCTCGGCGGGCTTGTAGAACGGCACGTCGTGAATCTTGTCGTCGGCAACCGGGATGTTGAAGCGGTCGCGGAACTGCTTCAGCGAGGTGTCCGACATCTTCTTGGCCTGGTGGGTGATGTTCTGCCCTTCGCCGGATTCGCCCATGCCGTAGCCCTTGACGGTCTTGGCTAGGATCACCGTCGGTTGGCCGTCGGCTTTCATGGCTTCGGAATAGGCGGCATACACCTTGCCGGGATCGTGGCCGCCGCGATTGAGGCGCCACACGTCCTCATCCGACATGTTGGCGACCAGTTCCAGCAACTCCGGGTATTTGCCGAAGAAATGCTTGCGCACGTAGGCGCCGTCCTTGGATTTGTAATTCTGGTAATCGCCGTCCACGCATTCTTCCATGCGCTTGCGGAGCAGCCCGGTCTTGTCCATCGCCAGCAGCGGATCCCAGTAGCGGCCCCAGATGACTTTCAAGACGTTCCAGCCGGCGCCGCGGAAATCCGATTCGAGTTCCTGGATGATCTTGCCGTTGCCGCGCACCGGTCCGTCCAGACGCTGCAAATTGCAGTTGATGACGAATACCAGGTTGTCGAGCTTTTCGCGCCCGGCCAGGGAAATCGCCCCCAGCGTTTCCGCTTCGTCGGTCTCGCCGTCGCCGAGGAAGGCCCATACCTTGCGCCCGCTGCAATCGACGATGCCCCGGTCGGTGAGGTATTTCATGAAGCGCGCCTGGTAGATCGCCTGCAGCGGTCCGAGACCCATCGACACGGTGGGGAACTGCCAGAAATCCGGCATCAGCCAGGGATGCGGGTAAGAGGGAATGCCCTCGCCGCCGACTTCCTGGCGGAAGTTTTCCATGTGCGCCTCGCTGATCCGTCCTTCGAGGAAGGCGCGGGCGTAAATGCCGGGCGCGGAATGTCCCTGGATGTACAGGAGGTCGCCGCCAAAACTGTCGTTCTGGGCGCGGAAGAAATGGTTGAAACCCACGTCGTAGAGCGTCGCGGCCGAGGCGAAGCTGGCGATGTGGCCGCCCACGCCGGGACTCTTGGCATTGGCGCGCATTACCGTGGCGACCGCGTTCCAGCGGATGATCGCGCGGATGCGCCGCTCCAGCACCAGATCGCCGGGGATGCGGTCTTCCTGGTTCACCGGGATGGTGTTAAGGTAAGCGGTGTTGGCCGAAAACGGGATGTGCGCGCCGGAACGGCGGGCCTTGTCGATCAGTTTTTCGAGGATGTAATGGGCGCGTTCCGCGCCTTCGTATTCGAGTAGCGCGTCGAGGGCGTCGAGCCACTCCTGGGTTTCCTGGGGGTCGTTATCGGGAATCGGGGTCATTCTGCAAAACCTCCTGACAGGCTGTGTGTATGGTTTAACTGTTGCATAAGAGTTGTAACTGTATGTAATTTATCTTGTTTAAATTTTGACTCATGTATATGAGTTATATAAGTGTCGCTTCGCAAGTTTGTTATGATTGACCAAATCCCCCCATCAGGTCAATAGCGCCTTTTCCAAGGAATCCCAATGCTGCCTAAAATCATTCAAAATCAATCCATTATAGATGCAACTCAGATGGCGAAATGCAGCCATCTGCTGGTGGTCATGCCGGCCACCAAGCTGGTACAGGAAAATATTCCCGGCCAGGAAACCCTTGCCGCCCTGTTGGCGCGGCGCGGCATGAAGCCCGCCGAACTCGCCAAGACCCCGGTGGCCGGCGATCTGCCGCATGGCGGAATGGTGGTGTGGATGATGCTGGATGGCGAGAAATCCTCGTTCGAACAATACGCCACGTTGCGCAAGGCGCTCCAGCCGCTGCTCGCGGAACACCCCAAGCAACTGGCCATCGCCGTGTGCGGCGACGAAGCGCAACGCAAGAATGCGGCGGAAAACGCCATTCGCGTCGCGCTGTTGAATGCCGGCAAGCTGCCGGTGCGCAAGAAAAAGGACGAGCATAAGCCGCTCAAGAGCCTGGTTCTTTTCGGACATCGCGCCGAGGACGATTTTGCCGGCTTGCGCGCCCTTGCCGCCGGCAACTGGCTGACTCGCGAACTCACCGTGTTACCCGCCAACGAATTGACGCCCACCCTGTACCGCAAGCGCATCAAAGCGCTCGCCGCAGAATACGCCTGGGAGATCGATGAATACGATATGAAGCGCCTGCGCAAGCTGGGTGCCGGCGCGTTCGTCGCGGTCGCCCAAGGCAGCGACCCGGAGGATGCCGCCATCGTCCACCTGCGCTACCGTCCCAAGGGCGCCAAACAAACCGTAGCGCTGGTCGGCAAGGGTATCTGCTTCGACACCGGCGGCCACAACCTCAAACCGGCGCGTTACATGCACGGCATGCACGAAGACATGAACGGCTCGGCGGTGAGCCTGGGCATCCTGCTCGCCGCCAGCCAAGCCGCTCTGCCGGTCAACCTCGACGTGTGGCTGGCGATTGCCCAGAACCACATCAGCCCTAAGGCCTACAAGCAGAACGACGTGGTCACCGCGCTTAACGGCACCTCCATCGAAATCATTCATACCGACGCCGAAGGCCGCATGGTGCTGGCCGACACCTTGACCCTGGCGTCTCGTGGAAAGCCGGATTTGCTGGTGGATTTCGCCACCCTCACCGGCAGCATGGCCACCGCGCTAGGCGACCGCTACAGCGGCATTTTCGCCAACCGTGAGGCATTGATCGGGCAAGCCGTCGCAGCCGGCAAAGCCAGCGGCGAACGGGTCAACGCCTTCCCGCTGGATGCCGACTACGAAGACGCATTGGATAGCGACATCGCCGACATCAAGCAATGCACCATGGAAGGCGAAGCCGACCACATCCTCGCCGCGCGCTTCCTGATGCGCTTCATCGGCGAAACCACTCCGTGGCTGCACATGGACCTCTCGGCGAGCCGCTGCAAGGGCGGCCTGGGCGCGGTAGGCAGCGATGTGACGGGCTTTGGCGTGGCGTGGGGGGTGGAGATGCTGTCCACGACGGCGTTGGTGGAGAATTGATGAATTGTGGGTGGCAAGGCGGAAGTGCTTTGCCGGGCGTGGAGCAAAATACATGGAAACGATTGATGCAGTTATTGCCCGCGCCATGGCGCGGGGCGCGAAAGCCGCAGAACAAGACCCGCTTGCCCTGGCTGCCCGTTTCGACCAAGAGCATAGCCGGCTGATTCTCGATTTGGCCGGCGATGTCGAATTGGCAATCCCCGCCAAGGCACTGGGTTTTCCGCCCGATGCCGATTTATCCGAGGTCAGGGTCGAGGGCGGCGGATTCGATCTTTATTTCCCGTGTATCGACGAAGGGGCGTTCGTACCCGACCTGGTGCGGGCTGCCATAGCGCATCGCTTGGCGGCATGACGGATAGCGCGCCGCGAAATGTATTTGTGCACGCGGAATGGGATGGCGAGGCGGGCGTCTGGGTCGCGACCAGCGACGACGTACCGGGGTTGGCGACCGAAGCCGACACCACCGAAGCTCTGGTCGCCAAACTTGAGAGTGCTGATCCCCGAACTTCTGGAGTTGAACGGATTGGAAATTTGCGACGAAGTGTCGTTTGAACTTCTGGCCCGGCGTTTCGAAACCATCCGTCCGCCGTGCGCACAGTGCTTGAGCGCGTAAGCGCCGGCTTGTTGGCGCAGGCCGCTTTCAATTCCTTTCCTTCAGCCGCGCCAGGTTGGCAAGGATGCGGTTTTCCAATTCCATCTCGCGGTAGGCGAGGGCGCGTCCGACCAGCGCTCGCAGTTCCATGTCGAACCATGGCTTGAGCAGGTGGTGATAGACGCCGGCGACGTTGACCGCGCGGACCAGCATGTCCACGTCGAGTTTGTCGCTGAGCAGGATACGCACCGCGGCGGGATGGCGGCGGCGCAGTTCGCCGAGCAGGGTGACGCCATCGCTGCCTGGCAGGTCGTAATCGGCGATCACCGCGTCGAGCATCCTTTGTCGGTTGGCGGCGGCGAGAGCTTTCTCGGGCGAGGCGAAGATCTCGACCTGAACCTTGGCGTGCGCGCCGTCCTTGGTCGCCAGGGGGCGCTTCAGCGCTTGGCGGAGAGCCTTCAGTTGCGCCACATCGCCGCCTATCGCCATCATGCGGTAGGCGGCGACGCGCTCGGGTTGGCGGTTGCGGCCGTTTTCCACCAGCAGCCCGGCGAGGCGGCGGTTTTCGCGGCGCAACTCGCCGTGCTTGAGGACTTGCAGGAGGATGCCTTTGAGGTCGTATTCGAGCCACGGTTTGGCGATGAAGGCGTCGATGTGCGCCCGGTTGATGGCGCCGATCAGTTCCGTCATGTCGGCGTGCCCGCTCAGGATGATGCGTCCGGCATCGGGTTGGAAAGCGGCCAGCGTTTCGAGAAAGGCGACGCCGTCGATACCCGGCATCCGGTAATCGGCAATCGCCGCATCGAAATAGCCGCCGCTTTGGGTAACTCGTTGCAGGGCTGCGTCGGGCGAGGAAAACGCCTCGATCAACAGGCCGTCGATGCCCACCTCGGGTGGGCGCAGCAATTCGCGGCGCAAGGCGGACAACACGTAAGTTTCGTCATCGACCAGCAGGATGCGGTACATGGTTTCTCCTGAATCTTTCTGGTGACGAGTGTCTAGTAGTCAGTTACGTTGACGGCGGTTATTGGTAGGAGCCTGCCATGCAGGCGAGCGGTGTCGCCGGCAGGAACATTGCGACAAATTGCGACACCGCATCGCGGGCGTGGCCCGCTCTACAACCCTTCGTTTCATGTTGACAGGCTCCTAGTGCTTAGCGTTTAGTTGATGTCGCCGCGCGACGCGCGTCGGGATTCAATCATGCGCAAAGCGCATTCCACCACTAAACCTTAATCACCCCGCCTTTTCCGGCTGCCGCACCGGCAGGACGATACGGAAAGCGGTGCCCCGCCCGACCTCGCTCTCCACATCGATGCGCCCGTGGTGTTTCTGGACGATGCTGTAGGACAGCGACAACCCCAGGCCGGTGCCTTTGCCGACCGGCTTGGTGGTGAAAAACGGATCGAAAATCCGGGTCAGGTTTTCCGGGGGAATGCCCTTGCCGGTGTCGGCGATTTCCACCCACACCTCCTGGTCCTGCGCGCCACTCCTTATGGTAATGGTGCCGCGCTCCTCGATGGCGTGGGCGGCGTTGACCAACAGATTCATGAACACCTGGTTGAGTTGCGAGGGCAGGCATTCCACCTCGGGGAGCTCGCCGTATTCCTTGACCACTTCGGCCTTGTACTTGATCTCGTTCCACACCACGTTGAGGGTACTTTCCAGTCCCTTGTGGAGGTCTACCCATTGCCACTCGGATTCATCGACATGGGAAAAGTCCTTGAGAGCCTGGACGATCTTCTTGACCCGTGAAATGCCTTCCTCGGATTCCTTCATCAAATCGACGGCATCTCCCTTGAGAAATTCGATGTCCAACTCGTCGCGCAAGGTGGTGATGCGCGTTGCCGTGGCCGGATCGGCGGCGAGCAGGGGTTCTGCCTGTTGGTAAGCGTCGAGCATGGCGAAAACGTCGCGGAGGTATTTTCCCAGGGTACTCAGATTGGAATTGACGTAGCCGATGGGATTGTTGATTTCGTGCGCCACCCCCGCCGCCAACTGGCCGATGGAGGCCATCTTGTCGGACTGGAGCAATTGGTTCTGGGCGTCTTTGAGGCGCTCGTTGAGCGCCCGCAATTCAGCGTGGCTCTTCTGTAAATCCCGTTCCGCCTGCTTGCGCTGCGAGGTGTCGGAAAATACCACCACCGCGCCGACGATCTTGCCGTGCTCGCGAATCGGCGTGGTGGTGTAGGTGACTTCGAAAGCCGTGCCATCCTTGCGCCAGAACACGTCTTCGTCGACTTGGCGCACTTCGCCGGCGAGGATGGCCTTGTAGACCGGGCATTCCTCGCGCGGGTAGGGGCTGCCGTCGCGCTTGCTGTGATGGATCAGGTCGTGCGACGGCTTGCCCAGCACTTCGCCGACTTCCCAGCCGGTCATGCGTGCCGCGGCAGGATTGATGAAAGTGGTGTTCCAGTTCAAGTCGAGGCCGTAGATGCCGTCGCCCGCCGAGTTGAGGATCAGTTCGGTGTGGTGCTGCAGGCGCAGTACTTCCTGTTGGAAACGCTGCATTTCCTGGAGGTCGTCGAGCAGGCGCCGATTGACCTGGACCAGTTCCACGGCGCGCGCGGAGATGCGCGACTCCAGTTCCTGGTTGCTTTTGCGCAGCATCTCCTTGGCGTTTTCCAGGGCGGTGATGTCGGTATACAGCGAGACATATTGGTAGATTTCCCCTTGCGCATTCTTGAAAGGCAGCACGGTGGTGGTGGCCCAGTAAATTTCGCCGTCGCGCCGCCGATTCCGGATTTCTCCATGCCACACCTTGCCGCTGCGGATTTGTTCCCACATGTGGCGGAAGAAAGCGGCGTCGTGCTGTCCGGATTTGATCAGGCTGGCCGGCTTGCCAAGCAGTTCCTCGCGTGCATAGCCGTTGAGCCGACAAAATTTGTCGTTGACGTAAATGAAGTGCCCGCCGGTATCCGTCACGCTCAGCGCGGCGTGCTCGTCGATGGCGAATTCGAGGTTCTCCAGTTCGGTCAGGATGGCCTTCAACTCTTCAGGTCCGAACCAGTTGCTTCGGTCGGGCGGGAGTTTTATGTCGTCTTCCTTCAATGGCCCCGTCACGCCGGAGGTCCCAATACGCGGAGGACTTCTTCCAGGGTGGTCAAGCCTTGCCAAACTTTGTCGCGGGCGTCCTCGAACAGCGAGGTCATCCCCTGCTGGCGGGCCAGGTTGCTCAGTTCCAGGATGCTCGCCCCGGCGGCGATGAGGTGGCGTAGGTTCTCGTCGAACGCCAGCACCTCATAGACGCCCAGGCGCCCGCGATAGCCGCTGCCGTGGCAGTGCGGGCAACCGGCGCCGCGCCAGAAGCCGCCGGTCTGACCGCCGAACAGGTCGCCGAAGCGCGCCTGCAGTTCGGCGGACGGGCTGTCCTCGGTGCGGCAGGCCTCGCAGATCTTGCGCACCAGGCGCTGGGCGATGATGCCTTCCAGGGCGGTGGCGACCACGAAGGGCTTGAGTCCCAGGTCGAAGAGGCGGGCGACGGTGGCCAACGCGGAATTGGTGTGCAGGGTGGAATACACCAGGTGGCCGGTGAGCGCGGCGTGGAAGGCCACTTCGGCGGTCTCGAAGTCGCGGATTTCGCCGAGCAGGATCACGTCGGGATCCTGGCGCAGGATGGAGCGCAGGATGATGGGGAAAGTCAGGCCGATCTTTTCCTTCACCAGCACTTGTCCGGCCATGTCGAGATAGTATTCCACCGGGTCTTCAATGGTGACGTAGTTCTTGCTCGGTGTGGCATTGTGCTGGACCAGTCCGTACAGGGTGGTGGTCTTGCCGCTGCCGGTGGGGCCGGTGGCGAGGATGATGCCTTGCGGTTTGTCCACCATGTTGCGGATTTTTGCCAGGTCGGCGGGGGAAAACCCTAGCCCCTCGATGCTCTTGGTCGCCGAATTGCGGTCGAGGATGCGCATCACCACCTTTTCGCCGTTGATGGTGGGCAGCGTGGAAATGCGCAGGTCCACCACCCGCGCCGGGGTCTTGATGGTGATGCGTCCGTCTTGGGGGCGACGCCGTTCGCTGATGTCGAGTTCGGACATCACCTTGAGGCGCGATACCAGCGAAGCGTGCAAATGGTGGGGGATGTTGATCTTGTCCACCAGTACCCCGTCGATGCGGTAACGCACCACCACGCTCTTGGTGCGCGGCTGGACGTGGATGTCGGAAGCGCCGAGGCGGATGGCTTCGAGAATGATGGCGTTGACCAGGCGGATGGCGGGCGGCTCCTCGGTGCTGCGCAGCAACTCCTCCAGGCTGGCGTTGTCTTCGTCGTCGATGACGATCTCGATGCCCTCGTAGGGATCGACGGTGGACACCAGGGTTTCCAGGTCTTCGAAAGAGGGCGCCTCGTCGGCGCCGTAGATCTCGGCGATCTTGGCGCGGATCGCCGCGACGCTTGCAATCACCGCCTGGATTTCCAGCCCCGACACGAAGCGTAGGTCTTCGATCAGTCCGGCATCCATGGGGTCGGCCATCGCCAGGATCAGTTTTCGCCCTTCCAGCTTGAGCGGTACCACCCATTGACGTTCGCAAAAGCTGTGCGGGATCAGTGCGGCGACGGCGGGATCGACGTTGAATTCGTTAAGCGCCACCTCTTCGATCAGGAATTCCTTGGTCAGGATGGCATGGAGGGTCTTTTCCTCCACCCAGTCGTGTTCCAGCAGCAGCTTGATGATCGGCTCCTTGCGCGACTGCTGGAGGTGGTACAGTTCCTGGGTTTGGTTGTTATTGAGCAGGCCGCGCTTGTTGAGCATGATCGCCAACTGGCTGTGGTTGGATACCGTCAGCCTTGAGAGGGCGTTGATCTCGTGGCTTTTCTTGGCATTATCCTGTTGCAGGTGGCGGTTTTTCTGGATCAGGTCGTACTGTTCCAGCGCCAGCGCCACGGTCACGCGCAGGTCGTCGTCGTTCCACGGCTTGAGGATGAACTTGTAGACCGCCCCTTCGTTGACCGCCGCCATCACCGCGCCGGTGTCGGCGTGGCCGGTGAGCATGATGCGGATCATCTCGGGCTGGAGCGCCTTGACTTGGCGCAACAACTCGCCGCCATTCATGCCGGGCATCATGTAATCGGAAACGATGAGGTGGAAGGTCTCCTTGCGCAACAGATCGAGCGCATCCTTGCCGCTGAAAGCCGGCACGATGTCGTAATTTTCCTGGCGAAACACCCGTTGCAACGCCTTGAGCACGTTCGGCTCGTCGTCGACCAGCAGCAGACGATAGCGCGGGGCGGGCTTTTCCGACGGCGGGGCGCCCGGCGGCGTATCGCCGGTAAACAGGGAGGCGTAATTGGACATGATTCAACTCACGGCAGCGGCAGATGGATGGAAAAAACCGTGCCCTTGCCCACTTCGCTGTCGACCTCGATGCGCCCGCCGTGGGCGCTCACGATATCGCGGCATACGGTGAGTCCCAGGCCGGTACCGCTGCCGACGTCGCGGGTGGTAAAAAACGGTTCGAAGATGCGCGGCAGCACTTCCGCGGGGATGCCGCAGCCGTCGTCGCCGACCTGGATACGGATGGCGTGGTCGGCCACGTCGCTGCGCACGGTGATTTTTCCCGCGCCGCTTATCGCCTGGTTGGCATTCAGCAGCAGGTTGAGAAACACCTGGTTGAGATGGCCGGGCAGGCACAGCAGGCGTGGCAGCGGCTGCAAATCCAGTGCCATTTCGACCTGCTCGCCCAATTTCCCGGCAACGATGTTGGTCACCGCGCGCAGATTGTCGTTGAGGTCCACCATCGCTTCCTCGGCGCTATCCACGTTGGAAAAGCCCTTCAGGTCGGCGACGATGCGCGCCACGCGGTCCGCGCCGGAGAGGCTTTCGTCGAGCAGCCCGGAAAAATCCTCCAGCACGAAATCCAGGTCCGCCGCCCGCCAGGCGGCGCTCAGGCCCGCAGCATCGCCGTTTCGCGCCGGCTCCGCAAGGAGTTTGAACTTTTCCACGTAATCGCGTGCGGTATTCAGGTTGCTGCGGATGAAGCCGATCGGGTTGTTGATCTCATGCGCCACCCCGGCCGCCAGTTGACCGATCGACGCCAGCTTTTCGGCCTGGTAGAGCTGGCGCTGGGCATCCTCGATGGTCTTCACCTGCGTCTGCACCCGCTCTTCCAGTTCATTGGCCAGTGCCTTGTAGCGGGCTTCGGATGCTTGCAGGTCGGCATGGCGGCGTTGCAATTCCTCGTAATCGGCGCTCACCGCTTCCGTGTGCAAGTCGGACGCCATGCGATAGCGGGCGGTGGCATGCATCAGCAGTTCCAGCAAGGCGACCGTGGCGTGCAAGCGGTTTTCGTCGCTCTCGCTGCTCTCCAGGTAACCCAGCGGTTCCACGTCGAGTTGTAGGGGCAGGCGCGTGCCCGTCGGCGCCTGGGCATTGCCGAAGAGCAGCGCGCCGCTTGTTTCGCTCAGGCGGAATTCCTCGCCGGCCAGCATGGTCAGGGCTTTGTGCAGCTTGTCGCGCGATATCCCGGAAAGCAGTTCGCGCAAGCTCAGTTCGCGGTCGAAATGTTTCATCCTAAATTCCTCAGTTGAATGACACATAGAAACCGTTCGCCCTGTCGAAGGGTGAACGGGGTTTTTTCATGCTCAACCGAGGAATCCAGGTTCATGAGGTTTCCGTGCCGCCGCTGGCGGCGTCGACAAATGCCGCCTCGCCCAGACCGTGTTGCAACCCTAGCCCGCACTGTCGTTCCAGCCCGCGGTAGACCTGCCGCAACAATTCCTGGAAAGTCTCCAGCACTCCCACCCCGGTCAGCGCCGCGGAAAATCGTAGCGGCCACGGTGCCGTTCCCCAGCGGGCGCGGATTTCCTCCTCGGAAAGGATGTCGGGTAGATCGCGCTTGTTGAACTGCACCACCAGCGGCAAGCGGTCGAAATCCAGACCGACGCGCTGGGCGTTTTCGGCCAGGTTCTGGAACGATTCGCCGTTGTTGATGGTCTGGGTCTTCTGCGAATCGGCGACGAATACCACCCCGTCGGTGCGCGACAGCACCGCCTTGCGCGTACCGTCGTGGGCCACTTGTCCCGGCACGGTGAACAGTTTGAGCTTGACCAGGAGGCCGGAAGGGGCGCGGAAGCCGAGCGGCAGCAAATCGAAAAACAGGGTGCGGTCGTTTTGGGTTTCCAGGGTCATGATCTCGCCTTTCAACGCCGGCGCGAGCAGATCGTGGAGGCGCATCAGGTTGGTGGTCTTGCCGCTTTGCGCCGGCCCGTAATAAACCAGCTTGACGGTGAGCCGGTTCTGTTCTTCGTCGTATTCAGCCATGGTTACCCTCCTGCGTCGCCGTTGAACGGGGTACGCCCGGTGGACAGGAATGCCGCGAAATCGCCCGCCGGCATGGGCCGTGCCAGCCAATAGCCCTGAATGATGTCGCAGCCGTTTTGGCGCAGGAATTCCAGTTGTTCGACGCTCTCCACCCCTTCCGCAACGACTTTCAGCTTGAAGCCGTGCGCCATACCGATGATTGCCCGCACCAGTTCGGCGTCCTGCTGGTCGCTGACCACGTCGCGCACGAAGGATTGGTCGACCTTCAGCGTGTCCACCGGCAAGCGCTTGAGGTAGCTCAGCGACGAGTAACCGGTTCCGAAATCGTCGATGGCGATGGAAACCCCCAGGCGTTTGAGTTGCACCAGTTCTTCAATGCTGGCTTCCACGTCTTGCATGACCAGGCTCTCGGTCAACTCGGCTTCGAGCTGGTGAGGCATCAGGTCGCTCTGTTTTAAAGCGTTCGAGATGATCTCCAGCAGATCTCCGTCGCGCAACTGGTAGGCGGAAAAGTTCACCGCCACCTGCAAATTGCCCAGGCCCGCCTGATTCCAGGCGGCCGTGCGGCGGCAGGCCTCTTCCAGCACGAACTTACCCAGCGGGACGATCTGCCCGGTGCTCTCGGCGATGGGGATGAATTCGCTGGGGGACACCAGGCCGCGCACCGGATGGTTCCATCTGACCAGTGCTTCCATTCCGACCACGACGCCGTCGGCCAAGCGCTGCTTGGGCTGATAATAGACTTCCAGTTCCCCTCCTTCGATGGCCTTGTGCAGTTCGTTTTCGACGATGATGCGCCGCTTCATTTGCTCGTTCATCGTCGCGGTGAAGAATGCGTAATTGTTGCGTCCGTCCTCCTTGGCCTTGTACATGGCGCTATCGGCGTTCTTCAACACGGTCTCGGGGGTATTCCCGTCCTGGGGATAGATGCTCGCGCCGATACTGACGGTGACGATGAAATCGTTTTTTTCGATGGTGAACGGTCGGGTAAATTCGTGCAGGATCTTTTTGATGACCCGCACGATATCGTCGGACTCGCGTATCGTCGGCAGCAACAGGGTGAACTCGTCCCCTCCCATGCGCGCCAGGGTGTCACCCTTGCGGATCACCGAGCGCAGGCGTTCCGCCACCATGACCAGAAGCTTGTCGCCGTAATCGTGGCCGAAGGTATCGTTGACGAACTTGAAGCGGTCGAGGTCCATCAGCAGTACCGCCACCACCTGTCCCGAGCGCTCCGCCTGGCCAAGCGCCAATTCGAGGTTTTCCCCGAACAGCAGGCGGTTCGGCAGGCCGGTCAGGGCATCGTGATAGGCCTGATAGCGAAGCTGTTCCTCGTTGCGCTTGTGTTCGGTGACATCGTTGAAGAGGCCCACGTACTGCGAGATGCGTCCCTGGGCATCGCGGATTTCCGTGATGTTGAGCCATTCGGGATATTTTTCGCCGTTTTTGCGGCGGTTCCAGATTTCCCCGGTCCATTTCCCTTTCTCGTGCAAGGTCGCCCACATCTCCTGGAAAAAGGCGGGGGGGTGCTCATCGGATTTGAGCAGCGCCGGCGTCTTGCCGATGACCTCGTGGGGGGCGTAGCCGGTAATCGTGGTGAATGCCGGATTGACCGCCTGGATCGCCGTGTTCTGATCGGTGATGACGATGCCTTCCACGGTGTTTTCATAAATCCTCGAAAACTGCGCGCCTTTTTGGGTCAGTCCGTAGCGCTCGAAGGCGTCCCGGATGTTTTCCAGCAACAAATCGTTGTCCCACGGCTTGAACAGGAACTTGTATATGTTGCCCTTGTTGACCGCATCGGAAATGGCGGTGATGTCCGAATAACCGCTCAAGATCATGCGGATGATCTCCGGGTAGCGCTCCCGTACCAGCGATAGCATTTCCACCCCGGTCATCACCGGCATGCGCTGGTCGGAAAGAATCACCTGAACGTCGTTTAGCTCCAGCAAATGCAGGGCTTCCGCGGCGCTGGTGGCGGTTAGCAGCTCGTAGCCCTGGTTGCGGAACAAACGTGCCAGGGAGCGCAAGATCGCCTCCTCGTCATCGACCAGCAGCAGTGTTTGGCTCATCGGTTTTTCCCTTTAATCTTCATCGAGCAGCACCGAACCATCCGGCCCCCAATTCACCTTGGTGATTCCCGGCGACTCCATTTCCAGGCGCCGAAATTCCATTTCCTGGCGGCTGATGAGGCTGCGTTGGGCGCGCACTTCGTCGGCCAGCCGCTGGTTTTCCGTGAGCAGGTCGTGGTGGGCGAGAGCCATGGCAAGGGTGGCGCGCAATTCGTAGTCGTGCCAGGGTTTGGCGATGAAGCGGAATATCTGCGCTTGGTTGATGGCGCCGATCAAGGCTTCGAGGTCGGCATAGCCGGACAGCACCAGGCGCAAGGTGTGCGGCTGGATTTCGCGGAATGCCTTGAGGAAGGCCACACCGTCCATTTCCGGCATACGGTAGTCGGAGATCACTACGTCGAAAGGCGTACCTTCCCGTGCGCGCTTTAGCGCCTCATGAGGGGATGTAAAGGTTTCAACCACGAGTTTCGAACCGTCCTCCGCCAAAGGCGCGGCAAACACCCGGCGCAGGGCGCCCAGGATATTGGGTTCGTCATCGACCAGCATGATGCGGTGCATCTTTGTCTCCTTCGTTTGCCGCGACGGCTGGTCGACAAGCGTCAAGCCTGCCGCGCCATCAGCCGACGGCATTCATTCAGCATCAAAACGTTTCTCACCCGCAACGAAAGTTCGGCGCGATCCACCGGTTTGGAAACGAACTCGTCGGCTCCTGCCTGCATGGCATAGAGGCGCGATTCGCGGTCGTCCAAGGAGGTGACCATGATGACCGGAATATCGAGCGTTGTCGGGTTGGATTTGAGCTTTTCCGTGGTCTCGAAACCGTTCATGCCCGGCATCATGACATCCATCAGGATCAGGCCAGGCAGTTCCGCCGCCGCTACCCGCAGGGATTCCTCCCCGCTTGCAGCGGACAGGGTAGCATAGCCGTCGGCGAGCAGCATTGCTTCGAGCAATTTCACATTGCGCGCGTCGTCATCGACGATCAGGATTCTAGTGTGATTTTTGTTCATTGTGGTTCTCCGAAATATTGGTACTACCTTGTTTTCACACTCTCAAGCATAGCTAATGGCATTACCGGGCCAACACTTCCGCTACCAGCGAGAGAAATTCCTTATAACGGATCGGCTTGGCAAGGTAGCCGTCGCAGCCCGCCGCCTGGAACTTTTCCCGGTCGCCGCTCATGGCGAAGGCGGTCAACGCGATGACCTTGATGTTTTGCGTGTCTTGGTCGGCTTTCAACAGGCGCATCGCCTGCAAACCGTCCATGCCGGGCAATTGGATGTCCATCAGAATCAGGTCGGGGCGTGCCTCTCGCGCCAGCCGCAGCCCTTGCTCCGCATCCTCCGCTTGCAGAATCTGGTGTCCCGCCTGATCGAGCATGGTCACGGTCAGCTTCATGTTGGCGGGATTGTCCTCGATCACCAGAACGCACGCCATCTCAGCCTCCCTTCGCGGTCATCGCCCGCTTGACCTCGTTGAGGAAACGGCCGCGATCAAACTCTGATTTTGCCATAATATTCATCACATTACCGTTGAGAGCCGCCCGATCCTCGGCGCTCACCCGCTTGGCGGTGACGATCAGGATGGGAATCGCTGCCGTGGCGGGGTCGTCCTTGAGCGCCTCGACCACGTCGAAGCCGCTTATCTCCGGCATCATCAGGTCCAGGATGATCAGGTCGGGACGCTGGCGTTTCGCCATGTCTATGCCTTCCTGTCCGCCATAGGCGCGCAGCACGCAATAACCCGCGCTGTCGAGATAGGCGCAGGTCAGTTGCACCGCCGCGGGGTCGTCGTCCACCACCAGCACGGCGGTTTTGACACCCGCCTTCACCGCGAAGCCGACGGTCTCCAGCGCATGGATCAAGTCCTCGCGCCGGATGGGTTTCTGCAATATCTGCGCTGCCCCCAGGGACGTGCCGCGCCGGGTGTCGGCGACGATGGAAATGATCACCACGGGAATACGCTCCAGTTCCGCATCGTGCTTGATACGTTCGAGGAATTCCCAGCCGTCCATGCCGGGCAGCAATATATCCAGGGTGACGACATCGGGCTTTTCCCTGGCTGCCAGTTCCAGCGCGGATTCCGCCGTGGCGGCGCGAATCGCGCGGAAGCCGCCATCTTCCAGCTGGATGCGGATCAAATCGGCGGCCACGTCGTCGTCCTCGACGATCAGGGCCAGCGGCGTCCGGCCAAGCTGCGGCGTCGCAAGGGATGGCGCTTGCGGATGAACCGCCGCCTGGTCTCCGTTCATCCGCCACGGCAGCCACACCGTGAAAGTCGACCCTTTGCCCAACTCGCTTTGCACCGCCACCGCCCCGCCATGCAGCGCGGCAAGTCTTTTCACCATTGCCAGGCCCAGCCCGGTACCCTCGTACTTGCGCGCCAGCGTGCTGTCGATCTGGGTGAAGGGCTGGAACAGCTTGCGCATATCGGTCTCGGCGATGCCGATACCGTTATCGCTCACCGCCACTTCGAGATAATTTTCGAAACTGGCCTCCTTCACCGCCTCGCGCCCGGCCCGGCGCGCCGTGACTTGCACCGCGCCGCCGTCGGGGGTGAACTTCACCGCGTTGGACAGCAGATTGTAGAGAATCTGCTTGGCCTTACGCGCATCCAGCCAGATTTCGTCCAACCCCTCCTGCACCTCCACCGACAGACGCAAGCGATGCGCGGTGGCTTTTTCCCGGACGATCTGGGTGCTCCCCTGCACCAGCCCGGCGACTTCCTGCGGCTCCAACTCCAGTTCCATCTTGCCCGCCTCGACCTTGGACAGATCAAGGATGTCGTTGATTAGCGCCAGCAGATGCTCGCCGCTGGCAAAAATTTCGCCGATGTAGCCCTTCTGCGCATCGCTCAAATCTCCGAGCACGCCGTCCTTGAGCATTTCCGAAAAACCGATGATGGCGTTGAGCGGGGTGCGCAGTTCGTGCGACATGCTGGCGAGGAAGTCACTCTTGGTCTGGTTGGCCGACTCGGCGGCTTGCCGGGCGGCGTCCAGTTCCTTCGTCCGTTCGTTGACCTTGTCCTCGAGGTGATGGCGATAAGCTTCCAGTTCAGCGGCGATCCGTTTCTTCTCGGTGGTATTTTCCTTGATCGCCAGATAATGCGTGATGCGCCCGTCCGCTTGGCGGATCGGCGAAATGCTGGCAAATTCGACATACTCGCTGCCATCCTTGCGGCGGTTGACGAATTCGCCCTGCCAGACATTGCCTTGGGCCAGGGTCGCCCAGAGATCGCGATAAGTTGCTGCGGGCGTCTTGCCGGAGTGCAAGATGCGCGGATTCCGGCCGAGTACTTCTTCGCGGTCGTAACCGGTGACCTGGAGAAAGGCTTCGTTGACGTATTCGATGCGGGCATTGAGGCCGGTAATCACGATGCTTTCGGGGCTTTGCTCGATCGCCAGCGAGAGTTTGCGCAGTTGGGCCTGCGTGCGTTGCCGCTGAACGATGCGCCAGATCTCGTTGGCGATCAGTTGCACGGACTCCATGTCCAGGTCGGTGTAGTGCCCGGCCTTGTTGCCCACGCCGGCGAGCATGACCACCTTGCCGTTCTCGATCACCGGCACGCTGATAATCCGTTTCAGTTCCGCATGGCCTTCCGGCAAACCTCGCCGCCCCGTTGCATCAAGATAGTCGTTGAACATCACCGGCGCACGCCGGCGCAGCGCATCGGCCCAAATACCGGCCTGGCTCACCGGGTAGTGGTTGTCGTAAGCCGCCGTGCAATAGTTTTCCAGGGTGCGACGCGACCACGTCACCAGTTCGATGCTTTCCTCATCTTCATTGACGAAATGGATGAAGGCGATCTCGCTACCCGTCACTTGCTCCGCCAATTCCTGGCCGCGCTGCATAAAGGCAGCCTCATCCATCTGTTCCGCAACCTGGGGGAGTTCGAGCAACGCCTGGGCGCGCCGTGTCTGAAGCACCAGGATGTCCTCGTTGCGCTTGCGCTCGGTGATATCGCGCACCGTGCCGAGCACCAGCTTGCGCCCGCCTGACTCGATGTGGCGGGCGCTGACCTCGATCGGCATGACGCTGCCGTCCTTGCAGCGGTGCGCCGACTCGAAAATACTCGGACCTTGTTCTACCAGTTCCCTGTCCCGGCTGTTGATGAGCTTCTCATACTCCGGCACATCGAGCAGATGCAGATTCATCCCCATCAACTCTTTCCGTGTGTAGCCGCGCGACTTCCAGGCGGCTTCGTTCAGGTAAACGAAGTTGCCGTCGAGGTCATGCACGAAGATCGAGTCGGAGACGTTGTCCAGAAGCAGCGCCTTCAACTGCAACTCTTCTTGCGCCTTGCGGCGTTCGATGATTTCGATGCCCAAGGCGGCAGTTCTTTCCTGCACCTTGCGCTCCAGGTGATCGTTCAGGGCATTGAGTTCGTCTTGAGTTTTGAGCAACTCGCGATTCTGCAGCACCGCATTGCCGTAAGTCGAAACCAGCAGATTGAGGATCTGGCGGCAATCCGCGACGATATGATCGGTTTTACCGTCCACCGTGACGTCCATCTCGACTATCTCACCGGCACGATGCGGGTCGGCCAGCGCGACGCCGATCCGGGACAGCAGGTATTCCTCGTTGTAGGGCTTGGTGACATAACTGTCCGCCCCCGCGTTCAGACCACGAATGACGTCCCGGATATCGTCCAGCGTCGTCAACAAAATTACCGGCACATCGCATAGTGTCTCGTCGCGCCGGATCGCCTGACACATCTCGAAACCGTTCATCACCGGCATGTTGATGTCGCTGACGATCACCGCCGGTTTCTCCCGTTGGGCTAGCGCCAAGCCCTCGGCCCCGTCCTTGGCCGCCGCGACGCGATATCCCGCCCCCGCCAGCAAGCGCCGCAACAACTCGGCCTGGATCGGGCTATCTTCGACGATCAGGATGGGAGGGCCATCCAATGTGGAATGCGGAATGCGGATTGCGGAGTGACCGGCTTCCGCTACGGTTTTGGTTTTTTCTTCCATCTTCACTTCCCCCCCAAACATCTGTACGCAACGGGTTTCATTCCGCAATCTGCATTCCGAAATCCGCATTTGTTAGGCGTACCAGCGCAGACGCGATCTTGTCCAGCGGCAGCACGTGGCGCGCGGCCCCTTCCTCGATCGCCTGTCTCGGCATACCGAAGACGATGCTGCTGTCCTCATCCTGGGCGATCGTCACGCCCCCGGCGCGGCGGACGGCATGCATCCCGTCCACCCCGTCCCGCCCCATGCCGGTGAGCAGCACGCAAGCGGAGGCGCTGCCGTAATGCTGCGCCAGGGAGGCGAAGGCGACGCTGATGGAAGGGCGATGCCCGTTGCAAGCCGGCTCGGCGGAGCAGATCAGCTTACCGTCGCCGCCGATTTTCAGATGAGTATTGTCGCGAGGAAAATAGACCGTACCCGGCTCGGGAACGACGCCCGTCTCCGCCGTGCGGATGCGCATCGGGCATTGCTCCGCCAGCCAATCCACCAAGCCCTGCATGAACCCCTCGCTGATGTGCTGCACGCACAGCACCGGCACCGGCAGGCTGGCGGGCAGTTGCGACAGGATCGCCTGCAAAGCTTGCGGCCCGCCGGTGGAAGCCCCGATGCCGAGGATGCGCGTACGTAATTGCGGATTGCGGATTGCGGATTGCGGAATGGGAAGCTCACCCGCCAAAGGTTCCGGTTTTAATTCCGCATTCTGCAATCCGCATTCCGCACTTGATCCGTTCCGGCGCCTGCGTATCACAATCACACCGGAAAGAATCTTGATCTTGCTAATCAGTTCCTGCGCATCCAGCCCAGCACTCGCCTCCAGGCCACCGCGCGGCTTGGCCATTACGTCGATGGCGCCAGCCTCCAGCAGTTTGAAAATGTTGTGCGTCTGCTCCTTCTGCAGCGACACGCTCAGCGCCAGGATCGGACGGGGATATTGCGCCATCACGGCCTTGGTGAATTCCAGTCCATCCAGCAACGGCATGTGCAGGTCGGTGCAGATGACACCGGGCTGCAAGCGGGGAATCATTTCCAGCGCTTCCCTGCCGTTGGCGGCGGTACCCACCACCTGGATGTCGGGGGAAGCCGCCAATATCCGTTTGATGATGACCAGCGCGATGGGCGAATCATCCACCAGCAGCACCCTGATGGGGGATTGCGGAGCGTTCGAATGCGGATTGCGGAATGCGGAATGTGGAATGGGTGGGGAAGTCATGTTTTTCTGGCCTTGGCCGTATTTATCGAGGAAACGGTAATTGCAACAAGTTCGTCGGCTTCAGCCATGAGTGGCTGCAACTTTTCCGGCTGGACAAGCTTGGCTTCGGCCAGCAGTTCCATCCAGTAAAGGCATTCGTCCGCCTCCTCCTCGACGGTTCCCATCTTGGAAATGAAGTCCGCATTGGACTTCGCACGGCATGCCGCCCGGTAGTTCGCCCCGACCGAAGTTGCCGAACGGAGCAATTGCTTGCCGATCACCTCGGCAGCACGCCCACCAGGCAAGGCGGCAACCAGGCCGATGACCCAGAGCGCAAAGTTTTTTTGTACGTCGTTTCAAATCATGGTTACTCACCGTTTAAAGCCCCCAGCTTTATAAATTCGGAATACGGATAAAAACCCACCACCGTACCCATTCTGCACTCCGCCTTCCGCCTTCAAATGAGTCTCTTCAAACAATCCAGCAGCACCTGCTGGTCGAACGACGGTTTGGTGATATAAGCGTTGGCGCCGGCCTCCAGCCCGCGCCGCTGGTCTTCCTCCGACGCCAGCGAAGTGACCAGGATCACCGGCAATTCGGTGTAGCGCCTGTCCTGGCGGATTTTCGCCGTCAGCGCGAGGCCGTCCAGGTTCGGCATGACGACGTCGGACACCACGGCGTCGAAAGCGCGCGTGCCGAGCTTGTTGAAAGCGTCCATGCCGTCCACCGCGGTGACCACCTCGTAACCGGCGCCTTCCAGGATGCGCTTTTCCTGGGTGCGGGTGGTGATGCTGTCTTCGGCCAGCAACAGGAGTTTTTTCGCCGCGGCAACGGCTTCTGCCGGCGGCGCAGCGCCGATGTTCACGGCTTTTTTGCGCAGGGATTTGAGCAAATCCAGCGGATTCAGCACCATGCACACTTCTCCGGTTTCCAGGAGGGTCGCGCCGGACACGTTGCGCACCCGTTTCAGCATCGCGCTTTGCGCTTTCAGCACGACTTCCTGTTCGTCGATCAGTTCGTCGACGATCAGGCCGAAGCGTTCTTCGCCGACCAGAAGAAAAACGATTGCGGAATATTCGAGTGCGGAATGCGGAATGCGGAATGCGGAATTAAAAGCACCCGCTGTTAATTCCGCATTCCGCATTCCGAAATCCGCATTAGGCGGTTCCGCATTGGAAAGTTCCAGCAGATCCGCCAATCTGGCGACAGAGACCGCCTGGCCGTCGAGCATCAGGCTGGCGCGGCCTTCGAGAGTAAAGATTTCATTCGGTTGCGCCATGCGGGATATCTGCACGTATTCCACCGGAATGGCGTAGCTTCTGCCGTTGACGGCGGCAATCAGCACCCGCGCCGTGGCCAGGGTGACCGGCAGTTGCACCCGCAGCGTCAGCCCCTGGCCGGGAGCGGATTCGGTCTGGATGTTTCCCTTCAGCCGCGCGACATTATTGCGCACCACGTCGAGGCCGACCCCGCGCCCCGAGACATCGGTGACGAAAGTGCTGGTGGAAAATCCGGAAACGAAGATCAGCGATTGAATCTGCGTCGTACTCATGGCGGCGAGTTCGCGCTCGTGACCGGCACCCCGTTTGAGCGCGGCGAGCTTGATGGCGTCGAGATCCAGCCCGCGTCCATCGTCGCCGATCTCGATCACGACATGGGTGGCGGTCTGCCAGGCTTTAAGCCGGATCGTGCCGCCGCGCGGTTTGCCCGCCTGCTCGCGTTGCTGCGGCGTTTCGATGCCGTGGTCGATAGCGTTGCGCAGCATGTGCATCAGCGGGTCTTTCATTTCCTCCAGAATGCGCTTGTCGGCCGAGGTTTCGCCGCCTTCGACGATCAACTCGATTTCCTTTTGCTGTTCCTGCGCCAGATCATGCACCAGGCGCGGAAACTGGTTGAAGATGGTGGACAGCGGCAGCAGGCGAATGGCGCGGATGCCGTCTTCCAGTTGACCGGCGACGTACTCCAGGCGGGCGCTGTCTTCATACGCGCCGCTTCTGAAGCGGTCGAGCGCCGCCCCCAGTTGCTCCAGCCGTTCCGCCACCGCCACATCCGGCGAAGAACGGCGGGCATTCTCCGTCCGCAGCCACTCGTCGCAAAAATCGGCCAAGCCGTCGATCTCCGCCAGACGCCGGGCGATACGGATTTTCGCCACCGTCAGTTCGCCGGTCTGAGTCATCAGGGCATCGAGTTTCAGGGGATCGACGCGGACAGTGTCGATGCGGAATTCGGAATGCGGAACATCTGAATGCGGAGTGCGGAATTCGGAGTGCGGAACGGATGACGCCACCTCCGCGCTTTCCGGTTTTAATTCCGCATTCCGCATTCCACACTCCGCATTGGGCTGTTCCGCATTCGAACATTCCGCATTCACCAGGTCGCGGATGGCATTCAATCCCTGGTACATCCCGTCCAGCGCTTCCGCCGTGAGCGCGGTTTCGCCGTGTTTGGCTGCGCCCAAGCCATCTTCGAGCTGATGCGCACGTGCCTGGATGTCGCTCAGGCCGAGCATCCGCGCCGCACCCTTGAGACTGTGCGCCTCGCGGAACATTTCCTCGATCAGCGCCGCATCACTGGGCGTTTTCTCCAGGCGCAACAGACCGTCGTCGAGGCGCTGGAGATGCTCGGCGCTCTCGATCTTGAACAGGTCGCGCAGTTCTTTGTCTTCAATCATTCAATTTCGGATTGCGGAATGCGGAGTGCGGAATAAAAAACCTCCGCCATGACTCCGCATTCCGCACTCCGCACTCCGCATTTGAATATTCCGCATTCGTCAGATCATCGCCTTGATGCTCAACGCCACTTCGTTCAGTTTCTCCACGCCGATCTTGGTTTGCGCGGTGCCGGCGGCCATTTCCTTCGATCCGGCGCCGAGGCTCTTCATCGCCTCGGTCACCTGGATCAGCGCCGCCGCCTGCTGCTTGCCGTTGAGCATCACCTGCTGGGCATTTTCGTAAACGCCGTTGGCAATGGCGGAGAGAGAGGTAAAGGCATCGCCGGCCTGCTGCACGATGGCGGCAGCCTCCTCGGCGGTCCGGGTGCCGTCTTCCGTCACCATCACCGCCGAGTTGGTGGCCTTCTGGATATCCGCCACCAGCGCATTGGCGCGTTGCGCCGATTTTTTGCTCTGTTCGGCGAGCTTGCGTACTTCGGCGGCGACCACCGCGAAGCCCTTGCCGTGCTCGCCGGCGCGCGCCGCTTCAACCGCCGCATTGAGCGCCAGCATGTTGGTCTCGGAGGCGAGTTCGCTCACCGCCGTGGCGATGGTGCCGATCTGCCCGGCCTGCTCGGAGAGGCGCAGGATTTGCTCGGCCACCGCGCCGACTTTTTCCTTCATTCCGGTCATACCGCCGTAAGCGCGGTTGGCCAGCCTGACGCCTTCCTCGGTCACGTTCTGGGTCTGCTTCGCCGACGCCGCCATCGTCTCCGCCTGTTCCGCCGATTGCCGCGAGGAAACGCCCAGCTCCTCGACGGTCGCGGTGGTTTCGTTCACCGCTGCCGCCTGCTGGGTGACGGTGCGTTCATGCTGCGCGACGGTGGCGGCGATTTCGGTCGAGGAAGTAGTAATAGTGCCGATAGCTTCGCGGATCGTCCGGCTGATCAGGGTAGCTGTCCACAGGCCGAAAACCACCATCAGGACAATGGCGCATATCGTCCCCACCAGCACCGAGTTCTGTGCCAGCGCCATTGCCTCAGCCACGCTGGCGTGTAGTTTAGTCCTTCGATCCAGTTCGACTTTCATGATGCCATCGACCAACGGATCGATCTGGCTAGCCAGTTTGACGCTTTCGCCGCGGCGAAATTCGGCGATGGCTTCCTTCTCCTTGCCCGCATCGACCAGTATCATGTAATTCCGGTTTACCCGTATGATGTTGCCCCCTACATCCGCCAAACTGCGCAGTTTGTCCTGATGCGCGCTTTCGCCATTGTTCCTGGTAAGTTTTTCGAGCAATGACTTGAATCGGGCTTCGCTGTTTTCGAAGATCTTTTTCGGATATCCACCGACTACACCCGTCTTTCCATTCATGAGGACGTAGGCATAGGCCGCCCGCTGGATTCGGACGAGGCTGTCGCCAGCAATCAGCACATCCGGAGTGAACGATGCTGTTTCATTCAATAGATTGTTTTCTTTGGCTGCCGTACTCAAGGCGGAATAGACCATGCCCATCGTCGTCAGCAACAAGATGAAGGGCACCAGATAGCCCAGCAGGATACGATCTCGTAATTTTAAATTCTTGAACATGCTACCTCCCATTTTCAATTGCCGAAGATCTTAACCGTTACGCCTCTTCCACCACCTCCAGCCCGCCCTGGGTCAGAATCTTGTGCAGGTCGATAATGCTGACCATTTTTTCCCCGTAGTGCGCCACGCCTTTGCAGTATTCATCGTTCACTTTATCTGATGCCGCCGGCGCCGGCGCGATGTCGGCGGGATGCAGGTAAATCACGTCGAACACTTCCGCCACCGGCACGCCCACCCGCAGGCTGTCGGCCTGGGCGACCACCACCTGGGCGGCAGTGCCTTGCAGCGGAATCTTCAGCGCCGGACTGATGTCCACCAGCGTCAGGATATCGCCGCGCAGGTTCATGTTGCCGGCAATGTGCGGCGGGCAGCAGGGTACCGGGGTAATTTGGCGCAAGCGGGAAAATTCGCGCACCATGTCCAGCCCGATACCGAAATATTCCCCGCCCAATCCGACTACCGCGAACGGCGTCTGGGCCGCGCTATCCGGGGCTTGCGCCGACAGCATCCGGTTGCGGGCGCGGCTGAGGAATATTTCGCGCTCTGCCGGAGTGGCTTGCGGGCAGAATTCAGCTGGTTCGGCGGCTGGCGCCGGGGCAGCGCTCAAGACCGGGGCGTGGATCAGGCTACCGGTATCCAGCAACATGACGATTTCATCGCCGGCCTTGGCTTCGCCCATAATGAAATGGGCGTGTCCTGCGGTGTCGTCCTCGTAATGAGGAGGCGGCTCGATCGCGGCAGATGGAATGTCGATGACATCGTGGACTTCGTTGACGATGATGCCGCTGGAGAGGCCTTCGATTTCCAGCAGGATCACGCTGTCGGTCAGTTGATAACGCCGGGGAGTATGACCGAAGCGCACGTCGAGATTCATGACGGGTTCGATCTTGCCGCGCAGATTGACGATGCCGGCGATATAAGGCGGCGCTTCCTCGACCGGCGTGAGTTCCGGCAGCCAGAAAATCTCCCGCACCCGGCGCGCATCCACCGCATAGCACACGCCATGCAAGCTGAACAGCAGATAGGACGAGGATGCCATATTGTTTCCTTTGTTATTTTTGCTGTTCGTCTTTGAACAACGCAATACCGGGCTGTTGTTGCTACATCCTTGTTTCTAGGCTACATCTTTCTGTTTTACAAGATAAGACAGCAATTCGCCCGCCGTTGCGTTCCCCAATAGGGCCAGCGATGCATCGCCCGGCATTTTTCCGAGGAGGTCTTGTGCTGTGGCGCGCATTTTTCTGGCGCGGGTTGCATCGTTCTCCCGCTCGTAAATCCCGGCAAGCTCCAGGTAAGCCGCGATGAAGGCGGGGTCGAGATAAATCACTTTTTTCAGCAATGCCTTGGCTTCCCCGGGATTGCCGCGCTCTTCCGCAATTTGCGCCAGCAGGTAATAGGGTTCGGCATCGAGTGGGGAGGTCTTGAACGCTTGCCGGCAGTCGTTGGCGGCCTGTTCCAGTTCGCCCAGGTTGGCGTGCAGCCAGGCGGATTTCATACGGGATTGGAGATTGGGGATTGGGGATTGGGATGACGCGGCGCCTCCACCATTGGCGACGCCGGGGTTCGCCATGTTCGCCGCCGGTCTGCGAGCTTCCAAATGCGGATTGCGGATTGTGGAATGCGGAATGGAAAGCCCACCCGTCATGCTTTCCGGTTTAAATTCCGCATTCCGAATTCCGCATTCCACATTTCTTTGATACGCCACCGATTCCGCAAATATTCTGGTGCGCAGTTTCCCCAATTGATGAGGATGCAGTTCGCCGTGGCCGGTAACTAGGTAACCGCCGCCGGCAAGCGCATCGGCCAGATTGGCGGCGATCCGCGATACGGCGTTGGGGGCCAGGTAGATGAACACGTTGCGGCACAGGATCAGATCCATGTCGCGGAAATCCACCGTTTCGCCGGGAACGGCCCGCAACAGGTTGCCGGTGCGGAATGTCACCATGCTGCGGATGCGCTCGGACAGCGCCCACTGTTCCCGCCGCGGGTGAAAATATTTCCGTTGCAGACCGTCGTCCACCATGCGGAACGACCATTGCGTATAAATGCCGCGCCGGGCTTTTTCGATGGCTTCGGGGTCGATGTCGGTGCCGAGGATGAAGAGGTTCCATTCCGTTCTCTGCGGCAGCAATTCATCGAGCAGCATCGCCAGTGAATAGGCTTCCTCGCCGCTGGCACAGCCGGCGCTCCAGATGCGTAGCGAACGGATCGCGCCGCGCCGCTCGATCAATTCAGGCAGGAGGGTATTTTTGAGCAGGGCGAACTGCCCTTTGTCGCGGAAAAAGTAGGTTTCGCCGGTGGTCAGGCGAGTGGCAAGCTGTTCCTGTTCCTGCTGGCGCCCTTCGCCAGAATCGAGGAAGCGGTAGTATTCTTCAGGGCTGGACAGTTTGAGCAAGCGCATCCGCTCGCGAAGCAATGTTTGCAGCGCGCCATCGTCCTGCTCGCGGACATGGATGCCGGTGCGCCCGGAAATAAGCGCCTTGACGCGCTTCAGGAAGAAGGCTTCCGGGGTCATGGCGGCGGCCGCGGTTTCCATAATCCGCCCGACGCTAGCGGCGCCGCGCCTCGTAATGCCGGAAAGCCTCGCGCAAGGTTTCCAGCAGGTCATTGTCGTCCCACGGTTTGGTGAGAAAGCGGAACAATTCCCCCTTGTTCACCGCATCGGTCACCGACTTTAGCTCGGTATAACCCGACAGCACGACGCGTACCGTGTCGGGATGCATTTCGCGCGCCTTGCCGAGAAATTCCGCGCCGCTCATCTGCGGCATGCGCCCATCGCAAACCACCACGCCCACGTCGCTGTGGCTGGCGAGTTGCTCCAGTCCTTCCTGCCCGCTGCCGGCGGTCAGAATGCGGTAGCCCTCGCGCCGCAAGAGACGCTTCAACGTTGCCAGGATGGGGGGCTCGTCGTCCACCAGCAGCAGTACGCGCTCGGGCAATTCGGATTCGGGCGGAAAATCGAGCTTGCGCCGCTCGCGCAGCATTTGCTCGAAAGCGGCGGCGGGTAGCGGTTTGCTGAAGTAATAGCCCTGCATCTCGTCGCAGCCGCGCGCGCGCAGAAAATTGAGCTGCGCTTCGGTTTCCACGCCTTCGGCGATTACCGACAGCTTCAGGTTGTGCGACAGGGAAACGATCGCCAGGGCGATGGCGGCGCTGTTGGGGTCGCGAGTGATGTCGCGGACGAAGGACATGTCGATTTTCAGCCGGTCGATGGCAAAGCGCTTGAGGTAGGAAAGCGAGGAAAAACCGGTGCCGAAGTCGTCGATGGAGAGGGTCACGGATAGCTCCTTGAGCTTTTCCGTGGCATGGATGAAGGCTTCCGCATCGGCCATCACCGCGCTTTCGGTCAATTCCAGTTCCAGGTATTGAGGGTCGAGGCCGGTTTCCCGCAACGCTCTGGCCGCCAGCGCCACCACGTCCTGGGCGGCGAACTGGTGCACCGACAGGTTTACCGCCACCGTCACGGCGGGCAAACCGGCGTCTTGCCACAGCTTGTTCTGGATGCAGGCGTTGTGCAGCACCCATTCGCCGATAGGTACGATCAGCCCGGTTGTCTCGGCCAGTGGAATGAATTCTACGGGCGACACCAAGCCGCGCTGCGGGTGTTGCCAGCGAATCAGCGCCTCCACGCCGGTAATCTCGCCGCTGCGCAGACTCAACTGGGGCTGGTAGTAAAGCACCAGTTCGTCGTTTTCCAGCGCCCGGCGCAAGGCGTTTTCCAGCACCAGCCGTTCCAGCGACCTGGCATTCATCTCTGCCGCGTAATACCGGAAGACATTGCCGCCAGCGGCCTTGGCCTGGTACATCGCCGCAGCGGCGTTTTTCAGCAGGATTTCTTCGCTCTCGCCGTCCTTGGGATAATTGCCGATGCCGATGCTGGCGCTCAAAAAGAATTCGTGTTCGCCTACCGGGAAAGGCTGCGACAGGCATGTTTTGATGGACTCGGCGAGGTCTGTCCCGTCGCCTTCCAGCAGCGCGGCAAATTCGTCTCCCACCAGCCGCGCCAGGGTATCGGCCTTCTGCGCCACGACGGCCAGACGCTGCGATACCGTCCGCAACACCTGGTCGCCGGCATTGCGCCCCAGCGTGTCGTTGATTTCCCGGAAACGATCCAGATTGAGCAACAACACCGCCAGCATGCCCCCTTCCTGGCAGCGGTTGATGGCGTGGGACAAGCGGTCGGCGAACAGATTGCGATTGGGCAGCCCGGTCAGGTCGTCGTAATTGGAGCGGCGCTCCAGTTGCGCCAGATAGCGCTTGCGTTCGCTGATGTCCATCAGCGTGACCACCACGCCTGCCGGTTTGCCCTCCTCCTCGATGGGCATGCTGGAAAATTCGACCGGCAACGGGGCGCCATCCTTGCGCCAAAAAACTTCCTCTTTTCCCCGGATGGCGATGCCCGTCGTCAGCGCAGTATGCATCGGGCAATCTTCGCTGCGATAAGGGCTGCCGTCTGGCTTGGCGTGATGGAAGGTGGCGTGAGATTGCCGCCCCAGCAACTCCTCGCGCTCGTAGCCCAGCAGGGCAGCCGCCGCGGGATTGACGAAGGTGATGACGCCGGCTGTATCGGTGCCGTAGATACCTTCGCCCGCCGTGGCCAGAATCAGCTCGTTCTGGCGGCTCACCCGCCGGAAGGCTTCTTCCGCTTCGCGTTGCCGTTGCCGGGCGCGCAGGGTTTCGATGCCGAAAGCGAGGTCGTCGGCGGTTTCGGCGAGCAACTTGATTTCCTCGTCGTCGAAGGCGTCCGTCTCCACCGCGGCGATGCACAGCACGCCCGCCACTTCTCCTTCGATGCGCAGCGGGAGGCAAACGCCCGAGTTGAATCCGTGCGCCAGTGCGGCTTCGCGCCAGAGAGCCACGTTGGGCTCGCGGGCCATGTCGCGGATCAGGGCCGGCTGCCCGGTACGCACGGCCGTCCCGGCGGCGCTGCGGCCGCGCTCGCCGTCTTCCCAGGAAACGTTGAGTCCGGCAACAAATTCCTCGTCGGCCCCAACATGGGCCACCGGACGGATGGGTTTTTCCTCCGACTTTTCGGCATAGCCCACCCAGGCAAAAGGATAGCCGCCCACTTCCACGATCAGGCGGCATACCTCGTGCAATTGGGCCGATTCGCCGGTGGCGCGCAGCAGCGCGCGGTTGCTGGCGCTGAGGGTGTGCAAGGCGCGATTGACGCGCCGGGCATGATAGGTGACTTGTTCGATGTGGCGGCGGCGGGCTTGCGCATCCTCCGCCAGCCGGTCGACGGCATCCGCCAGGCGGCCGGCATCGCTATCGTCGTGGGGCAGGCCGGTGCGCGCCAGAACGTCTCCGGCAAGCAAGCGTTCCAGCGTTTCGGTAATGGTCGTTAATGCGTTTGCTGCAGACATTGCTTTCTCCTAGCCATGTCGCATTTTGTGGTCGAAAAGTTGGAAGCGCCCATGTTGGTGGTCCGACTCATTGCCGCTTCACGTGCAATTGAGTTGGGCGGATTCAGCGATGAAATTATCATTACCCCCCCTAGCGACATAGAGGGGTTCCCCTATTTCCGATGCGGGATTATTCCCATAATCATCTAATCGTCCGTCAGCGATGTTGGAAAACCGGTGTGTACTCAGTGCGCCATCCGCGGTCGGCATCGAAATGCGAGAGCCTCGCAGGCGGAACAAATGCTTCGGCGAAGACAAAACGCTTGTCCCGTCGTCGAGGAACAAAAGGGTAGATGCTAATTCGCTCATGTCTGCTCCGATATCGGCGTGCACGTTACTCCTAGGAGCCTGTCGGCCTTAAAGGCAATCGGCTGCAAATTTGTCTGGCCGGTCCATGTTTTGCCGCTTTTTTGGTCAATAGAATGACTGTTGACCTGCAAAACCGGCAAATGGGGTAAGCAGGCATTTCGCCGCAAGGCGAAAGCTCGCAAAATCTGTCCTCGCCCAGCCAAATTTGCGCTTCGATTCTTCAAGTCCGACAGGCTCCTAGGCGCCAGGGGGCGAGTTGGTCCAGTACCTCTCGCATCCGCGGCCAGTTCACTTCGCTGATCGGTGCTGCCGCTAGGTCGGCGGACGGTGTCGCCGTCGGTTCGGTATGCCGCTGAATTTCTACAACCGCGCCCGGATAATTACGCTGATTATGATCCAAATTTTCCCCGTTGCTACCTGTCACTTTTCACAGCTAGTCAAACGGAAAAAAATGTGGTAGTGGGGGTGGGGCGGCGGCAAATGCACCTACCGGACACGGTCGGCGGACGGTTCGGTATTTACGGATGATGCAGGCGCAAGGGGGGGATCTACGGAAATAGGTTCTTAATCTTCTGGCTGTTTGACCGGCAGACAGATGCGGAAGGTCGTTCCCACCCCCACTTCGCTCTCCACTTCGATACGCCCGTGGTGTTTCTGGACGATGCTGTAGGACAGCGACAACCCCAGGCCGGTGCCCTTGCCGACTGGCTTGGTGGTGAAAAACGGATCGAAAATCCGGGTCAGGATTTCCGGGGGAATGCCCTTGCCGGTGTCGGCGACTTCCACCCAGGCTTCGCCGTTTCGCGTGCCGCTACGCAACGTGATGGTGCCGCGCTCCTCGATGGCGTGGGCGGCGTTGACCAACAGATTCATGAACACCTGGTTGAGTTGCGAGGGCAGGCATTCCACCTCGGGAAGTTCGCCATATTCCTTGACCACCTCGGCCTTGTACTTGATCTCGTTCCACACCACGTTGAGGGTGCTTTCCAGACCCTTGTGGAGGTCCACCCATTGCCACTCGGATTCGTCGACATGGGAAAAGTCCTTGAGATCCTGGACGATTTTCTTGACCCGTGAAATGCCTTCCTCGGATTCCTTCATCAGGGCGACCACATCCTCCTTGAGAAAATCGATGTCGAGCTTGTCGCGCAGTGCCTTGATGCCGGCAGCCTTGCCCGGATCGGCGGCGAGCAGCGGTTCGGCCTGTTCGTAAGCGGCGAGCATGGTGAACATGTCGGCGAGATATTTTTCCAGGGTGCCCAGGTTGGAATTGACGTAGCCGATGGGATTGTTGATTTCGTGCGCCACGCCGGCGGCCAACTGGCCGATGGAGGCCATCTTTTCCGATTGCAGCAGTTGATTCTGGGCATCGTGCAACTTTTCGATGAGCGCCTGCTGATCGGCTTTCTCTTTTTGCAGCAGGGTCATCAGGTCCATGCGCTCCAGCGCCCGCGCCAGGTAATCGCTGAAGAGGTTGAGCATCACCGCGTCTTCTTCGTCGAAGCTGGCGGCGGGAAACAGTTCGTCCACCGTGCCGAAAAGCGTGCCGCTTTGCTTGTCGGCAAGATAGAGCACGCCTTTCACGGTTTCTCCCACCTTGAGGGGGACGCCGAGCAAGGATTTCATCGGCGGATGCCCCGGCGGGAAACCGCAGGAATGCGGGTCGGCGGCGATCTCGTCTACCCGGAGCGGTCCATGATGATGAAAAACCGTCTCCAGCAGGCCTTTTCCCACCGGCAGGCGGCCGATTCCGGCGATGGTGTCGGCGCTCATGCCTTCGGTGATGAATTGCGCCAGATTGCCGCCTTTGTCGAATATGCCCAGCGCGCCGTAGCGAGCACGGGTCATTTCCATGGCATCCACCACGATCTGGTGAAAAAACTCCGTGGAGTCGCCACCGTGATAAAGCACGCTGTCGGTGGTGTTGATCTTCTGAATCGCCTCGTTCCATAGCATCAGGCGCACGTTGGCCATGGCCAAGTTGCTGATGGCGAGGTTGGTTTCGGTGTCCGAGTCGCGGGCTTTTTTCAGCAAGCGGTTAAAAGTGTGTTCGAGTTGGGTGATCGGATCATCCCCGCCGTTGTCCGCGAAAAAGTCCAGTTTGTCCCGCTCATGTGGCCCTTCCGCCAATCCGCTCATGGCGTGGATAATCCCGGCCAGACGCGCTTCGACTGTACTCACGATGACTCTTTCTCTGACTGTCGCAACATCGTTATTTTCCTTATTCTTCCATGGCCAGCAGATTGGCGCTGGCATTGAGGTGTTCGATTTCCCCCAGCATCTCACCGAGTTCGTCCCAGGATAGCCCCAGCCGCTCCCATGCCAGCGCCGACAGGGGAGGTACCATGTCGTAGCTGGCATTGCCGATTTCCAGGGCATGGCACAAGACGTTGGCGAGATGGACGTTGTCCGTGAGCAAGGCAGGCGCGCCTTGGTCGGGGTGATGATGATCGCGGATCGCCAGCTGGATGGGCAAGGGAAATTTCCAGCGTTTCGCGACCTCGTAGCCGATTTGTGCATGCGTCACCTGGAGGGTGGCCATTTCCGCTTCGATGATCGTGCAGTCGCTGGCCGCGCGGCAGCTCAGCACCTGTTCGAATTCGTCGTGGAAATAGGCATCCAGCACCAGTATACCGACGTCGTGCAGCAATCCGGCGGTGAACGCGGTTTCCATATCCTGACCGAGACGGGCGGCGATGATTTTCGCGCATACCCCCACGCCGATAGCGTGCTGCCAGAATTCCAGGCGGTCGAAGGTCTTTCCGGCGGAATTCGGAAACTGATTGATGATGCCGGCGGCCACCACCAGCGAGCGGATACTGTAGAAACCCAGCACTACCACCGCTTCGTTCACCGAGGAAACGTGGCTGGACAAGCCGTAGAAGGCCGAATTCGCCACTCGCAGCACCCGTGCCGCCAATCCCTGGTCGCGGCTGATTTTGCTCACCAGGCTGGGAATGTCCACATCCTCGTCGTCGAAGCTGTGTAAAACCTCGTTTACCACTTGGTTCAGGGAGGGCAATTGCTGAACCCGCTCCACTACCCGGTCCATTGCCAATGCGCTCACCGCAAGCCCTCCAGACGGTATTCCAGAATGGCTGTATGGAGGGCCGTCATCAGCGCGTCGTCGCCGCTGTGGCGGAACAGGAATTCCAGGCGTTCCACTACCGCCGCGCGGCGCTCGGCCAGTTCCGCTGCGCTGAGCGGCACATCCTCGGCTACCTGTAGTTGGGCTACGCCGCGGTGCAGCAGTGACGCCAGCAAAGCCGCGGTCAGTTCGGTTCCCGCGGCGAGTAGATCGTTGCCGGCACTGTCGCGCACCGGGGCCGCCAATACCATGCCGGCGAGTGCATCGGGCAAGGAGATGACACGGGTCTTAATGACCATGGCGGGATTCTCCATCGATCGGCACGATCAGCAGGACCACCCCTCGTGATTCCGATTGACTGCCCATGGGATGGCACCATAGTTCCGCCGGGCTGCCGTCGGGCAACTGGCAGGGACGATGCCCACCCATTCCCTGATTCGCGGAAAGTACCACGCAGTGCGCCATATTTTCCGGGAGCGTTTCGTTCACCAGTCTGCCGACCAGTCCTGTGCCGGCACCGAAAATCTGTGCGGCCTTGCGGTTGGCGATGGCGATCATGCCGCTGTCGTCCACGCCGATCACGCCGACCGGTAAATATTCGAGAATTTCCTGCGATACCTTGAGGACATTGCCACTGTGCGCCGCTTCCAGGGTTTTTTTGCCGACCAGCAGTTCCAGATCCTGCTTGGCGGCGGTCAACTCCTGGTTGGCGTGCAGGATTTCGCGGGTCAGCCGCCGGTTTTCGCGGGCCATTTCGTAATGCTCGAAAGCCTCGCGCACATGGGCGCGCAGCAACTCGTCCTCCCACGGCTTGGTGAGGAATTTATAGACTGCGCCCTCGTTGATCGCGTCCGTCACCGACTTCAACTCGGTGTAGCCGGACAGCACGATACGTAGCGTTTCAGGGTACAGAGCCTTGGCCTTGCGGAGGAACTCGACGCCGCTCATCTCGGGCATGCGCTGGTCGGAGAGGATCACCCCGACCTTGGTGGTGGTCAGCAACTCCAACGCCTCCCGGCCACTGTTCGCCTTGAGGATGCGGTAGCCGTCGCGGCGTAGCAGGCGCGTCAGCGCAGCGAGGATGTTTTCCTCGTCGTCCACCAGCAGGATCGCTCTTTCTTGCGGGATGGTCATTTCATCTCTTCATCCGGCTGCCTCACCGGTAGCCATAGGCGAAACGTGGTTCCCTTGCCGATTTCGCTTTTCACCTCGATGTGCCCACGGTGTTTTTCGATAATCCCGTAGGCTAGCGACAATCCCAGCCCGGTACCCTTGCCGACCGGTTTGGTGGTGAAAAACGGGTCGAAAATGCGGGTCAGGTTTTCTGGGGGAATTCCCTTGCCGTTATCGGCGAATTCTACCCACACTTGGTCGCCGACCATCCCGGTGCGTATCGTGATGAGTCCGCGCGTGCCCTCATCGATGGCATGGGCGGCATTCACCAGCATGTTCATGAACACTTGGTTGAGTTGCGATGGCAGGCATTCGACATTGGGCAGGTCGTTATATTCCTTGACGACGTCGGCCTTGTACTTGATTTCGTTGTGTACCACGTTGAGGGTGCTATCCAGGCCGTGGTGCAGATCGGCCTGCTGCCACTCAGCTTCATCGACGTGAGAAAAATCCTTGAGGTCTTGGACGATTTGCTTGACGCGCCGGATCCCTTCGCCGGATTCATTGAGCAGGGCAATGACGTCCTCCTTGAGGAAATCCAGTTCCACCTGCTTCTTTACGGTCATGACCTGCGCCAACTTGGCCGGCTCGCAGGTTGACTCAAGCGCCTCGTAGGCTGCCAGCACCGCCAGCAATTGATCGAGGTAGGTACGTAGGGTGCCGAGGTTGGAATTGACGTAACCGATGGGGTTGTTGATCTCGTGCGCCACGCCCGCCGCAAGCTGGCCGATGGAGGCCATTTTTTCCGATTGCAGCAACTGGTTGTGGGCATCCTCCAGCTTTTTCACCAAGGCTTCCTGTTCGTGCTTTTCCTGGAGTAGCGCTTCTTCGATCTGGCGGCGCTCGGCCAGTTGGCTGTGCAGCCCGGCGTTGCTTTCGCCCAATTCCTTGGACATCAGGTCAAGGGAACGCTCAATCATCAGCCGGTCGGCGTCGGCGGCCTGGTAGGCCTCGTCGACGGCGCCTGCAAACGCCGCTACCTGCGGCGACAGGGTGGCGGGGTCGCCGAAAAAACGTTTGAGCTGGCGCTCCAGCAGACGGTGCATGTCAGTGTTCCGAAAAAGTAGTGATGGTCATGGTCTGGTTATGCAACTCACATTTGGTAAGTGCGCCGTGCGGGCAAATCTCGCCATAGGAATAAAAGCCGGCCAGCACCGTACCTTTCCCCAGCACCTCGCGCACGCCTTCCACTTCCTCCTCGATGCGTTGCTTCAATACTAGTTTGCGCCCGACGCAACTGACCAGCAAGGCCAATTCCGGCTCGACCGAGCCGAGCATTTCATAGCCGGCGCGTGCCGCACCGATCGCCCCGTCGACCAGGCGGTCGAAATTGGCCTTCATCAGGCGGGCATGGCCGCCTTCCGGCATGTCGCCGGCGAAGGTCATGCTTTGGTCGTCTTCGTTTACCACCATCACCGAGCGCACCAGTCCATAACTCTCCGATCCATGGTCTTCCTCGCCGCCGCCGCGCAGCGCCAGGGGAAAGAGCAGGGCGTCCGCGGGGCTGGCGGCTTGTTCGCCCAGGTATTTCTTGTAAAGGTCGAGTGCGGAGTGACCGTCCAACTCATACAGCACATTGCCTTTCGAACGGGTAATCAGGCGTTCCGGGCCGAAAGGATTCCAGCCGCCGAGGGAACCGTAGCCGACCATGAGGTGCTCACCATAGAATCCCAGCGCAGCGATCAACCCCTCCTGCGGGGTGTCGTCCGCACATACCAGGGTGTGCTGAAAATAGGTTCCGTCGCCCGCCATTCCGCCGGTCACTGCCACGCCTGTCGGCAGATTCTCGCGCAGGCCGCGCGCCAGTTCGGTACCGTTGACGGTTAGCCCATCCGACAGAACCACCACGTGCACCAGTTGTTCGGGGGGCAGGGCCTTTGCCAGGCGCGCGCCGGCATCCCAGCTCTCGCCGGCTTCGCCGATGACGGTCTGTACCAGCTTGAGCGTGGACCGCTCGAAGCGCACGGCGGTCACGGAGAGGGAATCGTCGCGGACGCGGACGCCGCAAATCTCTCCCGACGTGGAGCAACCGACCAGCAAGGCGCCCGGATAACGCGCGCGAACCTCGCTCATCCGGTTGTCGTCGCACAACAATCCCGCGCTACCAAACAACAGCACCAGTGTCGCCTCTCCCCCGAGAGAAGCAGCCTGTTCCGTTTGCCAGCCTTCGTTGGCCGTCCAATAACATTGTTCGATTTTCATGGTGCCTCCTGCTGAATAATTCAAATTGGGCTTCGCGATAATGCCGCTGAATCTACTCTATCTCTCGCAAGCGGTTAATCCCAGGCGGACCGTCCTCACGCGCCGGGTTGCTCCACCGGTAACCGGATGCGAAACGTGGTGCCCTTGCCGACTTCGCTCTCGACCACGATGTCGCCGTGATGCTTGTCGACGATGCCGTAGGACAGCGACAAACCCAGTCCGGTCCCCTTGCCTACCGGCTTGGTGGTGAAAAACGGGTCGAAAATGCGGGTCAGGTTTTCCGGTGGGATGCCCTTGCCGCTGTCGGCGATTTCCACCCAGACCTGCCCGGCCTCGCTTCCGGTGCGCACGGTGATCGTGCCGCGCCCATCGATGGCATGGGCGGCATTCACCAGCAGGTTCATGAACACTTGGTTCAGTTGCCGGGGCAGGCAGTAAATTTCGGGAATGTCGCCGTATTTCTTGATGACCTCGGCCTTGTACTTGATTTCGTTGGAAACCACGTTGAGCGTACTGTCCAACCCCTTGTTGAGGTTGGCCCAATTCCACTCGGTCTCGTCCACATGGGAGAAATCCTTGAGGTCTTGGACGATGCGCTTGACGCGGTCCACGCCGTCCCGCGATTCGACCAGCAAGTTGAGGATATCCTGGCGCAGGTAGGGCAGGTTGATGTCCTCCTTGACTGCGGCGGCATCGCCTTGTTCGAAGGCGTCGATCAGACGCAGCAACTGATTGACGTAGCGTTTCAAGGTGCCCAGATTGGAATTGACGAAGCCGATGGGATTGTTGATTTCGTGCGCCACGCCGGCGGCGAGTTGGCCGATGGAGGCCATTTTCTCGGATTGCAGCAACTGGTTGTGGGCGTCCTCCAACTGCTTGATGAGGAGGCGTTGCGCTTCCTGCTCGTCGCGTAACGCTTGTTCGGCATGGCAACGTTCCACCACTTCGGCGATCAGGCGCTCATTGGTATCGGAAAGCTCGGCGGTGCGTTGTTCGACCCGTTTTTCCAGTTCGCTTACCAGGCTGCGGTACCGGTCTTCGCTCTCGCGCAGTGCGGCAATGATGTTGAGCAGGGCTTTTTCCTGGTCGAGCGAGCGTTGCAGCAAGACTTCGTGATCGTCACGCGGCGCGGCGCCGGGCACGCCGCTCAGCAAGCGCGCCATTTCGCGATCCAGCCCCTGCGTGTGATGGACCAGCCACTTCAGCAGGAATTCGAGAAGCGCGCCCACCACCTTGGGATCGACGGCGTCGAGCGTGCCTTTGAGGTCGGTCACCATTTGCACGAAATTGGCATGCATGGCCTTGTGCTTGCGCACATGCTCGGGGTCGATGCGGCCTTCCGCCATCAGGCGTTCCTCGGTGCCGAAATGGTAGAGGGTGTATTCCCCCAGCCGGTCGTAAAGGTCTTGGATGAGCGACAGTTCGTTGCCCTTGGCGAAAGCCTCGTCGAGATCGTTGACCATGTCGACCAGCTTCATGTGTTGCGCGTCGACTTCGGCAATGCCGACGTTGAGGGAGTCGTTCCACTGGAAAATCGTCATGTTCTAATCTCCGCTCGGAAGCGCGATGCGCAATGGGAGTCCCCGCCCCGCTTCACCCTCGCCTCTCAACGGGGGATCCCCTTCAGCGCCTCGCCCATCCGGCGGTTTTCCTGGACCAGATTGCGGTAGGCGATGGCCTGCGTCACCGTGCTGCGCAAGTCGTGTTCGTTCCAGGGCTTGCCGATGAAAGCGTAGATTTCCGAACGGTTGATGGCGTCCAGCAAGACTTTCATGTCGGCATGTCCGGAGAAAAGGGTGCGCGCGGCATCCGGTTGGATCTCGCGGAAAGCTTCGAGAAATTCCACGCCGTTCATGTCGGGCATCCGGTAATCGGCGATCACCAAGTCGTAGGCGACCCGCTTGGCCTGCTCCAGGGCGCTGAGCGGCGAGGTGGCGGTTTCCACGATAAAGCGGAAATCGTGGTGTACTTGGTGCGCTCGCGGGTTCGCTTCATGGCGCATTGCCGCATAGAGACCTTCAAGGTGGCTATGGTGGGAAAGATCGCGCGACACCGCGTTGAGGGCGCTCTGCTCATCGTCCACCACCAGGATTTGGTAATGTTTTTCGGCTTCGTAAAGCTTGGCCGGCTCGCCGTATTTTTCCCGGTACGCCTCGGCCAGCCGGCGGTTCTCGGCGATCACCAGGCGATAGGCCAGCGCTTGGGCTACCGTGCCCGCCAATTCCACCTCATCCCAGGGTTTGTTGATGAAACGGTAGATGTGGGTATGGTTGATGGCATCCACCAGCGCGTCGCGGTCGGCCAGGCCGCTCAGGATCAGGCGGGTGGCGTCGGGCTGGATTTCCTGGAAGGCCTCCAGGAACGCCACGCCGTCCATTTCCGGCATCTTGTAATCGGAGATCACCAGGTCGAATTGCCGCGACTTGGCGCATTCCAGCGCTTCCTTGGGGGAGGTGAAGGTTTCGACGGCGAACTCGCCCTTGCGCGCCATAAATTCGCGTTTCAGCGAAGTCAGGATGTTCGCTTCGTCGTCTACCAGCAGTATCGAATTCATCGAAGTTCCTCTATCTTTTTGTTAGTGACTAGGGGGGCACAGGGAGTCAGTCGGCTGCGGATTCGGTCCAGTTCGCCGGGGGTTCATCATCCCGGCTGGCTTCGAATACGTCCGCAATGGCTTCCTGATAGGCATTCCGGTAGTTCAATACTTCTTCACGGCGCTTGTATTCGGTGATGTCGCTGAACATCCCGGTATATTGGCGGGGATGTCCGTGAGCATCGCGCACGCTGGTGATGGTCAGCCATTCGAGGATGATGTCGCCGCTTTTGCGCTTGTTCCAGATTTCGCCGCTCCACTTTCCTTCTTCCGACAAAGCGGCCCACATCGCTTGGTAAAAGGCCGCATCGTGTTTCCCGGACTTGAGGAGGGCCGGCGTCTTGCCCAGCACTTCAGCGGGCGAATAGCCGGTGATCGTTGAAAAAGCCGGGTTCACCGCCAGGATCAGCGCATTTTCATCGGTAATCACAATGCCTTCCACCGAGTTTTCGAAAATTTTGGAAAACTGGTTGCCCTTTTGTTCATGTTCGAAATAGTCGAACGCTTCCCGGATGTCGTTGCGTAGCGTGTCGTTGTCCCACGGCTTGAAAAGGAACTTGTAGATATGCCCCTGGTTGATCGCTTCCGTCATCGCCGTGATGTCGGAATAGCCGCTCAACACCATGCGCACGGTGTCGGGGTAGCGATCCTTGGCCTTGGTCAAAAATTCGACTCCGCTCATGCCGGGCATGCGCTGGTCCGAAAGAATCACCTGCACCTCGTCGTTTTCCAAAAGGCTCAGGGCTTCCTCGCCGCTTTGCGCGGTGAGCAGGCGATAGCCGTCAACCTGGAACAGCCGGGCCAGGGAATTCAAGATAGATGCTTCGTCATCGACGATCAACAGGGTTCTGCTCATTTGCAGCCTCCATCACTTTCAAGTAAAGCATATTTCAAAAACAGCTTCTATAACACTTCAATAATCGCCTCGAAGCACGTTTGCCGGCGCAGGGAAGATCATCGCGACGGCAGCTTCAAGCCGAAGACGGTGGGCGCTTTTCCCCCAACTTTTCCGGGCGAACGTAGAGGGTAACCGGATGCCCGTCGGATTCTTCGAAATTGCGGATCTGTCCGATCAGCGAATCGTCCAGCACGTAATCCCGCGCCAGCAGCAACATGCCGTCGCGGCTGACCAGATCGCGGGTGAGCACCATCCCGGATTCCAGCTTGGTGGCGGGCACGGTGACTTCCGGGCCGTAGGATTCGGCTTTCGGCGTTTTGCCCATCAAATCGATGAAAGCGTCCACTACTTGGGGGTCATAGCGCTTGCCGCGCCCCTCGGTGATCATCTTGAGGGCGCCGTCCGCGTTGAGCGCCTTGGGCAGCAATACTCCCGACTGGAGCGCGTCGTAGTCGTTGGCGACGGCGAGAATGCGCGCCCCGGAGGGGATTTCCTGGTCCTTCAGGCCCGCCGGATAGCCCAATCCGTCGAAGCGCTCATGGTGAGCGCGGATCAGGCGTGCCGCATTCGCCAGTTGTTCCAGGGCCATCAGGGCCGCCGCTCCCTTGGCCGGGTGCTTGATGAATTCGGCGCGTTCCTCGATGGTGAGCGTGGTGAAGGGCTTGCTCAGCAAACGGTCGGGCAGGCCGATCTTGGCAATGTCGTGGAGCAGGCTGGCGACCACGATGTCCTGGATTTCCGCGGCGGGCAAACCGAGTTTCTTGGCGAGGTTGCGCGAGAGGTCGGCGACGCGCCGCGAATGGCCGGTCAGCGACTTCTCGCGCATCTCCATCAGGTTGGCGAAGACCTGGATCGAGGTGAAAAATCCCTTTTTCAGCTTTTCGTGCGCTACCGATAGCTGCTCCATGGCTAGGCGCAACTCCTCGGTGCGGGCGCGTACTTTGTCTTCCAGGCTGGCGTTGAGTTCCTTCAACTCGTCATTGAGACCCTTGAGTTCCTCGTTCTGGCGCGCGGTCAGCGCTTCCAGGCGCTGTTTTTCGGCCTTGAGGAGCTTGCGTTCCAGCGAGTCGCGCACGGTCAGCAGAATTTCCTCGTCGTTCCACGGCTTGGAAATGTAGCGGTAGATCTCGCCGCGATTGATGGCGGCGATGGTGGAACTCACGTCGGCATAACCGGTGAGGAGGATGCGCACCGCGTCCGGCCATTTGAGGCGGATTTGTTCGAGCACTTCGGCGCCGCTCATGCCCGGCATCCGCATGTCCGAGACCACCACGTCGACCTTGCCCTGTTCCTCGTCCATCGCCGCCAGCCCCGCTGCGCCGCTGTCGGCAGTAAGGATGCGGTAGCCGTGCGGGCGGAACAGGCGCTTTAGCGAGGACAGAATATTCGCTTCGTCGTCGATGAATAAAAGGGTAGGGGGGGCAACGCTGCTGATTGCCGATTCCTGGATCATCCTAAAAACCTCAGTTGGACGGGTTGGAGTGTGCGGTTTATCGGGCGTACCCCAAGGGCACTTCCTTCGGGGCGGATTGCAAGGCGCAACGACGCGGAATGGCTATTCCATTCCAAGGAGTTGGAACGCAGCAATCCGCCCGAGAAATCGTGCAATCCGGCCCGTAGCGGTCTCACCAAATTGGTGAAAGTAAAATCACAAGCAAAGCTTATTAAAACCAACATCGTATGCCTCATGGCGAGCGGTCAACTGAGGTTTTTAGGATCATGCCTGCTCCGCGATTTCGGGTTGTTTTACCGGCAGCCACACGCGAAACGCGGTGCCCTTGCCGACTTCGCTACGCACCTCGATGCTGCCATGGTGCTTCGCTACGATATTGTACGATAGCGAGAGTCCCAGGCCGGTACCTTTTCCCACCGGTTTGGTGGTAAAAAACGGGTCGAAGATGCGTTTCAGGTTTTCCGGGGGAATGCCCTTGCCGGTATCGGCGACCTCCACCCATACCCGTTCGCCTTCCCGCCCGGTGCGCAACGCCACGATACCATGCTCCTCGATGGCTTGCGCCGCGTTGACCAGCAGGTTCATGAACACTTGGTTGAGTTGCGAGGGCAGGCAATAGATGGGCGGCAATTCGCCGAATTCCTTGTTCACCTCGCATTTGTATTTCAACTCGTTCCATACGATGTTGAGGGTGCTCTCCAGTCCTTGCTGCAAGTCGGCCCACTTCCATTCCTCGTCCGCGCCGGAATGGGAGAAGTCCTTGAGGTCGAGTACGATTTTTTTGACCCGGGTCAGTCCTTCCCGCGATTCGTTCAGCAGCGACTTGATGTCGTCCTTGAGAAAGGTCAGGTCGATTTCCCCCTTGAATTCGCGAATAGACTCGATCTCCTCGCCGTGACAATTCATTAGGGTCTCGGCTTTCTCGTACTTGTCCAGCATGGCGAAAATATCGGTGAGATACTTTTCCAGGGTGCCGAGGTTGGAATAGACGTAGCCCACCGGATTGTTGATTTCATGCGCCACCCCCGCCGCCAGTTGGCCGATGGAGGCCATTTTTTCCGATTGCAGCAACTGGCTGCGGGTGCTTTCGAGTTGTTGGTTCGCCTCCAATAATTGGGCGTTGATTTGCATCATCTTCCGGACTTGCTCCTTGGCTTCCTCCTCGGCGCGTTTGTTTTCGGTGATGTCGAGGCAGTGCCCGATATACCCGACGAAGTTGCCCGCCTGATCGTGGCGTGGCGTGCCGTCGTCGAGCAGCCAGCGGTATTCCCCGTCGTGTCGGCGCAAGCGATAGACGATGCTGAATTTTTCGCGGCGCTCGAAGGCGGCGACGTATTCGGCCAGGCAGCGGTCGAAATCATCGGGATGGACACCCTCGGCCCAGCCGTTGCCGGTCTCCTGCTCCAGGCTGCGCCCGGTGAAGTCCAGCCACGGCTGGTTGAAGAAAAAACACAGGCTGTCGGTGCCGGCCATCCAGATCAGCGCCCGGCCATTGTTGGCGATGTAGCGGAAGCGCGCCTCGCTGTCGCGCAGGATGGCTTCCGCCTTGCGGTGCTCGTCGCGCAGCCGCTTGCTTTCCAGCGCCCGCCGCACCGCCGGTTCCAGCCGGGCGAGTTTGTCCTTGAACACATAGTCGCTGGCCCCCTGGTGCATGGCGTCGATGGCGGCTTCTTCGCCGATCGAGCCGGATACGATGATGAAGGGGATGTCCAGGTCGCGTTCCTGCAACAACTGCAAGGCGCGCAGGCCGCTGAATTGCGGCAGGTGCCAGTCGGCCAGGATCAGTTCCGGCAGGCTGTCGAGTGCCGCCAGGTAGTCCGCTTCGCTCTGTACCCGTTGCCAATCGAGCCGCAGACCCTTTTCCACGAGTTGCAATACCACCAGTTCGGCATCGCTGGGCACATCCTCGACGACTAGCACGTGCAAGGGGGGGCTGTCCTGAAGCGCGGTGTCGTCACTCATGATGGCTTTCCTCTCCGGTGTTCCCGAGCGACAGGGGCGGCGCGATGTTGAGCGTCAGCCAGTAGTCCTCGATCTTGCGGATCACCGCCAGGAATCCCTCGAACGATACCGGCTTTACCAGGTAGGAGTTGGCGCCGATATCATAGGACATGGCCCGGTCGCCTTCCTCGTGCGAAGAGGTGAGGATGATTACCGGGATGCGCCGGATGAGTTGCGCGGTTTTCGCCTGGCGCAACACTTCGAAGCCGTCGATGCCCGGCATCTTCAGGTCGAGCAGGATCAGGTCGGGGAGTGGATGGGCGCTACGGTCGGCATAAGCCCCGGCACCGAACAGATAGTCGAGCGCCTGCCGGCCGCCGCCGGCGACTTCGATGCGGTTGGAAAGATGCGCTTCTCGAAAGGCATCGAGGGCCAGTTCGACATCCATGCGGTTGTCGTCCACCAGCAGGATACAGGCGGGCTGATTCATGATTTGCTCCTTTCTTCGCTGGCTGCCGCGAGGCGCACGCTGAAGGTGCTTCCCGCGCCGGGGGTGGATTCCACGCCGACCTCGCCTTCCATGGTGCGTACCGCCTTGTAGACGATGGCCAAGCCGATCCCGGTGCCGGGATACTCGTCTTCGCTGTGCAGGCGCTGGAACACCTGAAAGATTTTCTCATGATACGCCGCCGCGATGCCGATGCCGTTGTCGGTCACTTTTATCGCCACTTTGCCGTCCTCGCGCTGCGCGGAAATCGTCACCAGCAGCGCCACGTCGGGGCGCCGGTAGATCAAGGCATTGTCCACCAGGTTGGTGAGAATCTGGCCGATCAGGGTGGCATCGCCGAGCGGCGTGGCAAGCGGCTCGACGATTTCGAGCCGTCCCCCGGCAGCGCCGAGGCGCTCGCTGAAGGTGGCGGCAAGATGCCCGACGAGGGGCGCCAGGGGCACTGCCAACAGGCGCACCCCGCCCCGGCCGGTGCGCGAATAATGGAGCAATTCGTCGATCAGCACCCCCATGCGCTCGCTGGCGGTGACCACGTTGTCCAGGTAATGACGGCCTTCCTCGTTGAGGCTGTCGTGGTGACGCCGTGCGAGAATCTGGGCGAAGCCGGAAATCGCCCGCAGCGGCGCGCGCAAGTCGTGGGAAACCGAATAGGAAAAGGATTCCAACTCCTTGTTGGCGGCTTCCAGTTCGGCGGTGCGTGCCCGCACCCGCTGTTCGAGTTCGGCGTTGAGCTTCTGGACTTCCTCCTCCGCCAACTTGCGCGCGGTGATGTCCTGAACCGTGCCTACCAGGGCGGTGACGGTGCGGCTGGCGTCATACCTGGCCTCGCTGCGGACGGTAATCCAGCGGCGGCTGCCGTCGGGGCGAACCACCTCGGCATCGCATTCGTAAGCGATCCCTTGCCGCAGCCCTTTCTCGACGGCGGCATTCAGATGCGCCCAGCTTTCCGGGGTGAAATAGTGCGGCATCTCGTCGAGGTCGGCGGCGCCCAATGCCGGATTGCGGCCGTAAATGCGGAATATTTCCGCCGACCAGGTGTGCTTGCCGGTCGCAACATCCCATTTCCAATTCCCGATCTTGGCTACCCGTTGCGCTTCGAGCAAGGCGGACTCGCTAAGCCGAAGGGCATCCTGCATCGCTCTCTGGTCTTCCAGAACGCTTAACAGCGCCAGCCGCGATTGATCGGCCTCCTTCAGCAAGCGGGTGCTTTCAGCCTGAGCGGCGCGGATCTCCTCCTCGGCTTGGTGGCGGGCGGTGATATCGCGGGCGATGCCCAACACCCCGAGTACCTTGCCGGTGCTATCGAACATCGGACTTTTGGTGCTTTCCACCAGGGCGCTGTGACCATCGTCGGCGAAGGTGAGCCATTCCTCATTGACCTCGGGGCGGTTTGCCGCAATCGCCGCCAGATCGCTGCTCCGAAAATAATCCGCCAACCCGTCGTCGACGAAATCGTAATCGGTCTTGCCAATGATGTCCGCCTCTTTGGCGCCGAAAAATCGCTCGAAAGTGGAGTTGCATGCCAGATAGGCGCCCTGGGTATCCTTCAGCCACACCAGGTCGGGGATGGTGCGCAGCAACAGGCGCAGTCGTGCTTCGCGTTCCTGTATGGCGGCATGTGCCCGGACCCGTTCGGCATCGGCTTGCGAGAGGATCCGGGCGCTCCAGGCGATCAGCAGGTTAAGGGCCAGGATATAAGTCAGGACTACCAGCACCACGCCGAAATCCGCTTCGAAAAGCCCGTTACGGTCGCCGCTCAGCTTCAGCCAGCCGATCAGCACCGGCAGCAGGATGGCCGTCGGCAACAGATGGCGGGCAATCTTGCCGCCCGCATCCTGAGTTCTGAGAAGGGCGACCACGCCGCGTTGCGGTTGCAGGCAGACCACGCCGGCCGCCAGCACCAGGAACGCCAGTACCGTATGAAAAGCCATCTGCGCGCCATAGCCGAGGCCATAGCGGTTTTCGACATCGTAAAGATAGGCTAGACCCGACGCCAAGGCGGTAAAAGCCGTGATGGCCGCGAGAAGGGCGGTGGCCCGGCTGCTTCGCGCGGTTTTTCCGCCGACCATCAGGGCTAGGCCGAGGGACAGAAAGCACAGCGCCGAGGCCGGCGCCATGCGTCCCGGCGCGAGGGTTTTGATGGCGTCCGGCGCTTCCTGGAAAAGCCATTGGTCGATGCCCAAGTCGCGGCCCAGGATGAATTCGAGCAGCGTGAGCAGGCCGAGCAGACCTACCGTGGCGGAGAGGACCGGCACGACTCGCAACCACGGGGAGGCTATCTGTTCAGCCTCGCGGCCTTTCAGCCACAGCGCCGCACCGGCCAGGAAGAATCCCAGGGCGGTATTGGCTTTCATTGCCACCCAATCGGGATGGAGGCTCTTCAGGATCGCGCTGTCCAGCAGCCATCCGCTCAGGGCGATCAAGCCGATGGCGGCGCCCGCCAGCCCGGCGCCTCTGGCGAGCGCCTTCCAGAACGAGGGCGATTCCCAGTTGGCCAACATGGTCATAACGTTTCCATCAGGCTGCACCGTCATCGGCGAGGCTACCGGCATAGCGCGGTGGCTTGCCGGCTTGGGCCAACAATTCGTTCACCTCGTGTTTCAGTTCCAGGACGCGCGTCTCACGCCCCAGGGTGGCCTGATGCCAGCGCCGCAATTCCTTGAGTTGGGCCTCAAGCGCCGCTTCCGCCTGTTTGCGCTCGGTGATGTCCTGGACGATGGCGATGTGGCTGCCGTGCGCTTCACCGACCGCCCACAACGGGGAAACGGTCAAACCGACCCACACGCTTCTGCCGCTTTTGTGGATGCAGCGTTTTTCCAGGGAGAATTCCTGAATCCGCCCTTCCCGAAGCGCCGCCAGACTGGCCAGACTGGCTGCGAGGTCGTCCGGGTGGGTGAGGGAGGGGAAATTTTTCTGCATCATCTCTTCCTGGCTATAGCCGAGGATGGTGCAATACCTGCGGTTGATGCGCAGGAAATGCCCGGAAACCGCCTCGATTTCCGCCACCCCCACCGCTACTTGCTCGAACACCGCGCGGAAGCGCTCGTCGCTGAGGCTTTTGAGGCGCGACAACTCGTCTTCCGCGGCCTTGCGCTGGACGATCTGGTCTTCCAGGCGGCTGACCAGCACCTCCAGTTGGCGGGTGCTGGGGATTTTCAGGGCGCGCGGGATCAACGGCCACAGGAGAATCATGGTCATCACCGAGATCGCCGCCGTCACCCCCTTGGCGGCGGCGTCGATCCAGTAATCCGGGTGCCAGATCGTCCAGATGCCCAGCAGGTGGGTGGTGCCGCAGGCAAAAATGAAGGCGGAGAATAGCTTGAATATCCAGTTGAACTGGAGGTCTTCGCGTTTCCTGACGAAGTACAGCAGGCCGAAGGGGATCGAGAAATACGACAGGACGATCAGCGCGTCGGCGACCACGAAGGTCCACAACAAGGCCGGCGTCCACAGGTAGCAGTGCCCATGCGGCATGAAGCCGCGGCTATCGAACCATCCCATCATGAAATCCGGCATCGCACTATTCTCCTCGGTTTCCCATGGCACGCTTGGTCGGGCACAAGTGCAGCTTGAAGCGACGGGGCGCAGGGTGGGACGCTACGTTCTTGTACCCAGGCCGATATACCGTTGGGTATTACTCATCCTGCATTTTATTTGCCGCGCCCTTCGTCGCGCTCCGTCTCGTAGCGCAGGAACGCTTCCTTGATGGTCGCCCGCAGCGGCTCGTCTTCCCACGGCTTGGTGAGGAATTTGTAGATGGCGCCGCGATTGATCGCCTCGGTCATGGTGTTTACTTCGGTATAGCCGCTCAACACCATGCGCACGATGTCCGGGTACATCACCTTGACCTTGCTGAGAAATTCGATGCCGGTCATGCTGGGCATGCGTTGGTCGGAAACAATCACGCCGACGCTGTGTTTCGCCAGCAGTTCCAGGCCTTCTTCCCCGCTGCCGGCGGTCAAGATGTGGTAACCGTCGCGGCGCAAGACCCGCTTCAGGGCCGAAATGACGTTCGCCTCGTCGTCCACCAGCAGCAATACCCGCTCGTCGTTGCCACCGGCGCGTAGCGGCTGATGGGATGCCAGCAGAGCGGTGATTTCCGGTGCCGGCAGGGGGCGGCTGAAATAATAGCCCTGCATCTCGTCGCAGTGAATGGTGCGTAGATAACCGGCTTGCGCCTCGGTTTCCACGCCCTCGGCTATCACTTTCAGTTCCAGGCTGTGGCCCATGGCGATCATCGCTTTCACGATGGCGGCGTTGTCGGATTCCGTGACGATGTCGGTGATGAACGAGATGTCGATCTTGAGCTTGTCGATGGGGAAGTGCTTGAGATAATTCAGGCTGGAATAACCGGTGCCGAAATCGTCGATGGAAAAGTGCATACCGAACGCCTTGAGTTCCTTCAAGGTCGCCTGGGTTTGCTCGAAATGGCTCATGATCATGCTTTCGGTCAACTCCAGGTCGACGAAGCGGGACTCCAGCCCGGAATCCCGGACAGCCTTGATGACCGTTTGCGCCAGGTCGCCCTGCTTGAATTGCAAGGCGGACACGTTCACCGACACGAACAACTGGGCGTGGCCGGCATCGTGCCAGGTTTTCATCTGGCGGCAGGCTTCGCGCAAAACCCAGTCGCCGATCGGGACGATCAGGCCGTTGTCTTCCGCCAGCCCGATGAATTTCCCCGGCATCAGCAAGCCCAACTCGGGGTGCTGCCAGCGCAACAGCGCTTCCATGCCGAGAATTGCGCCGCTGAAGGTGTCCACCTGGGGCTGGTAGTGCAACACCAGTTCGCCGTGTTGCAAGGCGTGGCGCAAATCGCTGGAAAGCGCCATTTCCGCCAGGGCGCGGGCGTTCATGTCCTCGGCGAAGAAGCGGTAGTTGTTGCCGCCGCCGGACTTGGCATGGCGCATCGCGATGCCGGCTTTCTGGATGAGATCCATGGCCGTGCACCCGTCGCCGGGATAGAGGCTGCCGCCGATGCTGGCGGTCAACTGGATTTCGCGCCCCTCGATTTCTATCGGCTGGGCGACGGCGACCAGGAGTTTTTCCATCTTGCCGATGAATTCGTCGACGTTGCCTTGATACGGTTCCACGACCACGAAATTGTCGGCGCCGAGGTGTGCCACGGTGTCTTCTTCATACACGGCGGCGGACAGGCGTTGCGCGACTTTGACCAGCACTTGATCGCCTACCATGTACCCGGCGCTGTCGTTGATGGCATGGAAATTGTCCAGGTTGACCATCACCACTCCGATGGGGTGGCGCGCTTCGTCGGCCCGCCCGATGGCCTGGGTCAGGCGGTACTCCAACAGGAATTTGTTGGGCAAGCCGGTCAGCACGTCGTAGCGGGTGAGGTGGTAGATTTCGTCTTCCGCCAGCTTGCGGCTGGAAATGTCGGTGGTGGTGCCGATATGGTGGGTGATTTTTCCGCCGGCATCGCGCACTACCGTGACGTTGAGCCATTCCGGGTACACTTCGCCGTTCTTGCGGCGGTTCCACAATTCGCCCTGCCAGTGCCCGGTTTTCTGGATGGCGTCCCACATGTTCCGGTAAAAGTCGGCGTCCTGGCGGCCTGATTGGAGCATGCGTGGGTTCTTGCCCTGCACTTCTTCCGGGGAATAGCCGGTAATCGCGGTGAAAGCCCGGTTGACGCGGATGATGTGGTTGTCGGCATCGGTAATCAGCATGCCCTCGCTGCTCGATTCGAACACCAGGGCGTCGAGATGAAGCTTTTCTTCCGCTTCCTTGCGTTCGCCGATGTCGCGTACCGAGACCAGCAGGCGGTCGTAGCCGCCGATGGCCGCGCGCCGCATGATGACTTCCACCCAGAACAGCCGTCCGTTCCGGGCCTTGGCATGCCATTCGAAAGTTTGCGGCTCGCCTTGTGCTGCCTTGGCGATCCGCTGCAGTGCCTGCTCCTGGGTATAAGGCGGCTCGCCCGAGGAAATCGTCGCCATGTCGAGCGTCAACGCCTCGTCGCGACTGTAGCCGAACATCTCGCTCATGCGCTGGTTGACGTCGACGATGGCGCCGGTTTCGGCGTCGTGGACGAAAATCGCGTCGTTGACCGAATCGAAAATGGTGCGGAAACGCGCCTCGCTTTGGCGCAATTCTTCTTCCGATCTGGCCCGTGCCTCCTCGTTGCGCATGCGGTTCACGGCTACTGCGAAAAACGCGGCAAAGCGTTCGGTCATGTGCAAATCCCGCGTGGTGTAATCGCGGTTCGCATTGGCCAGGCCGATGATGCCCACCAGTTCGCCTTCCACCAGCGCCGGCACGCCCAGGAAACGCCGAATCGGGAGATGGCCCGGCGGGACTCCCGCCGAGCGGGGATCGGCAGCGGCGGCGTTGCTGAGCAGGGCTTCGCGGTGGTCGATCACCCAGCCGAACAGTCCGCCCCAGTGCTCGAACTCGTAGCGCTGATCGGCCACCTGGCTGTTGTCCCATACCTCGCCGGTCAGGGTGGGCACTATCAGATGACCGGTTTTCGGCTCGATGTAGCCGACGAAACCGCTGACGCTTTCGGTCAGGGCCTGCGTCCAGGTCAGGATGATTTCCGCGACGCTGTCCACGGCGATGTCGCTGGACAGGATGATATCGGATACCTCGGCCAGCGCGTGATCGGCCCGGCCATTCCAGAACATCTGGTGTTCCAGGGCATTCTGAAGGATTTTCCGCGCGAAATTGTCCAGCGAAAAGGAAATGTCGGTGGCCATTTCCATGAGCAGATCGATCATGCCTTGATCGAAGTAATTTTTTTCGGCGGCATAAAGCGTCAACGCGCCTACCGTTTGGCCTTCCTCCCGCAACGGGAAGGCCGCCACCGCCTGAATCCCGCGTTGCGCCAGCGCTTCCTGCCACGGCGCGGGATTGGGGGCTGCGGCGTAATCGTTGACCACATAACTGCGGTCTTCGCGGATCGCCCTGCCGGTCGGCCCGCGTCCTTGCGGCAAGGCGGGGTCGAGGGAGACGTCGAGGCTGTCCACGTCCCCCCGATCGTCGCCATGCTTCGCCACCACGCGCACTTTGCCGTTGGGGTCCGGCTCGCCGATCCAGGCGATCTTGAAGCCGCCGTATTCCACCGCCACCCGGCAGATTTCCTGGAACAAAAGCCCGCGCTCGCCGATCCTTACGATGGCTTGGTTGGTTTGACTCAGCGCCGCGTAGAGATTGGTCAGGCGGGCGACTTTTTGCTCGGCCCGCTTGCGTTCGGTTACGTTGTCGAAAATTACGGCAAAGCGGCCTTTTTCCGGGCTGAATGCCAACACCGCGAAATAAATGCCGAGTTCGGCGACATAGTCCTCGAAGCGCGCCTCTTCCCCGCTCAAGGCGACGCGCCCGTAAGTTTCGATCCAGCGCGGCTCGATGCCCGGGATGACCTCGCTGACCCGGTGGCCGACCACTGCGTCCCGTTTGAGTCCGGTCAGCCGCTCGAATGCCGGATTGATGTCCAGATAGCGGAAGTCGCAGGGAATCCCTTGCTCGTCCACAATGATTTCGCACATGGCGAAGCCGTTGAGCATGCTGTCGAACAGCAGGCGGTAATCGGTCTCGCTTTTTTTGCGGGCGAGTTCGAGTTGGTAGTGCTGCGCGGCAAAAGCGGCACGCTGCTGGCGCCACCACAGCGCCACTGCCAGCCCCGCCAGCGTGACGAACAGCAGGGTCGCCACAATGGCGAATTTCGCCACCCGGCGGACCGGCGCATTGATCTCCGCGACGTCCATCTTGACCACCAGACCCCATGGGGTGCCGGTGATCGGGTGTACCGAAGCCAATACCCGCACCCCGCGATAATCGAGGCCTTCCACCAGCCCTTGTTCACCACGCACCGCCATGGCAGCGGGCAGATCCCCGTCGTTCAGCGGCAGACGCAGGTGGTACGCCGTATTGGGCCGATGACGCAGGTCGTTGAGGTATACCACCTGGTCTCCCTCACCGCGTACCAGCAGGCTTTCCGCGGTTTCGCTGGGGATCGGCATGGACTTGATGAGGGGATACAGTTGCTGGTGCGGATCGATTCGGAAATACAGCACCCCGGCTACGAGTTTTCCATCGGGAAGCACTAGGGGAACCATCATGTCGAGTTCGATTTTTCCCCCTTCTTCGGGGGCGCCGAGATGGAAATCGGAAAATAGAATTTCCCGGCTTTCCGCTACTTGGCGGGCGAGTATTCGTTCATGTTCCCCGACCTTCCCGATATGTTCGCCAGTAAATAATTTGGGATTGCCGGCGATGTCGAAAAGGACCAGCTTGGTAAAACGGTAAGCATTCATTTCGGCGCTCATGCGCGCGACCAGCCTGTCACGCGCTTCGCCCGGCGGTTCGCCGTGCTTCAGCCAGCGCGCGAACTCCCCGGCAAAGAAGGAAGTGTTTTTCATCACTTCAAGGTGGCTGCGCCGCTCCGCCAGCCAACCACCGATCTGGCGTATCTTGAGATCGGCAATGGCTGCCAGTGCCTGCTGGCGTTCCCTTTCTATCTCCTTGCGGTAATGATCGAAGGTGTAATACCCCGTGGCGCCGATCGCCAGCGCCAGCAACACGAAGGCCAGGACCGGGAACCAGTTGTGCAGGCTGCCGGGCCGGGATGCGGGAAAGTCGGCCGGGAGAATATCGGCGGGCTGCGCGACGAGCGGAAAGAAATGGGAGAAAAGATTGCGGATCAGGATGTACAGCAACAGCGCGGTAACCGCGACAAACACGCCGCCCTTGTAGGTCTGCGCAGTCTGCAAAGACGCCGCCTCGGAGAAAAACAGGCTGAGCACGCTGTCGGAAACCGCAATCCATAGCCCCGCCGCCACGCAATAGGCAAGCGCGGCATGCAAGGCTATGCGCCTAGCGAGATTCGATTCCGTGTGGGTATCGCGCATTTTGTCCCTGCAAGCATTATTCCAGATTATTCCCGCCGGAAATCCAGCCAACCCTCGCCAATATTCCAACAGCCGGGTGTGCCGTCTCCCAGGGCGAGAAAATCCGGGAATCTCGCTCCGCAAGCATTTCTCTTGTTCCCGATTCGGGCATTGCCCACCCCGTTGACAACGTGTGCCAAGGGTCGATTCTAGTGCACCTTGCTTAATTTTTCAGGTTTTTTCTGTGGCTTGAGGTAAGCTGAGTAACGGCTAGTTTAAGTCTGGACAGGAATACCGTTCATTGCCCACCGCGCTTCGCCCCCCTTGACCTGAAATCATGAAAAAAACCTTGTTGCTGGTGGATGATGAAGAGCACGTCCTGCATTCATTGCAGCGCCTGTTCAGAAACGAGGGATATCGACTGCTGACCGCTAGAAGCGGCGCCGCGGCGCTCCGCCTGCTGGCGGAGAACGAAGCGCAGGTGGTGGTTGCCGATCAACGGATGGCGGGTATGAGCGGTGTCGAATTGCTTGCCCTAATTCACGATATCCATCCCGACTGTATCGGCATCATCGTGAGCGGGTATGCCGATTTGGCTGCCGTCACCGCTGCCGTGAATGTCGGTCATGTGGATAAATTCCTCTTCAAGCCGTGGGACGACGAGCTGTTGCTGGCCAGCGTCCGCGAAGCGTTCGAATGTTTCGTCCTGCACCCGGATTGCAGTTGCTTTCGTAAGGTCTTCCCGTGCCGGGAAGCGGCACGATTGGTCCGGAAACTCCTGATCGTCGATGACGAGGAATTCGTCGTGAGCGCGTTGACCCGCCTGTTTTGCGACCAGGGGTATTACCTGCTCACCGCGAGAAATGCCGAGGAGGCGTTGCATCAGCTGGAGAATAACAATGTGGGGGTGGTCCTTTGCGATCAACGGATGCCCGGCATGAGCGGAACCGAGTTGATGCACCGGATCAAGGAACGCTACCCCTCCGTCGTGCGCATGCTGATGAGCGGCTATGCCGACGTCCAGGCCGTAACCGAGGCCATCAACGAGGGGCATGTCTACAAGTTTCTGTTCAAACCGTGGGACAACCGGCAACTCCTGGCGAACGTCAGAGAGGCTTTCGAGCATCTCGGCCAAGCCGAGAAGGGCGCCCAGTTTTACCGGATTTACGAGAATGCGCCGGAGGGAATCTTCATCACAGACAGAGACCATCTTATCCAGGCGGTCAATCCGGCCTTCAGTGCGATCACCGGTTATGCCGCCGAGGAAGCCATCGACAACCCCCTGGCTCTTCTGGTCTCGGAAGGTCGGGATATCGCCTGTTTTCAGGCGATGTGGTCGAGGCTGCGGCACAACGGGAAATGGGTCGGGGAAATTTCCTGCCGGCGGAAAAACGGCGAGGTTTATCCCGCCTGGTTCAACATGACCGCCATATTCGATGCGCAAAAGCAGGCATCCCACCATATCGTCCTATTCAGCGACATCACCGAACATAAGCGCAACGCAGAGCGCCAGCCGACCGAAGAGGATTTTGTCGATCCGTTTTTTTGAGCGGTTATTTCGGCGTGAGCGCCGAAATGTTTTGGAGCCGACCGTTTATTGGTAGGTGAAGGCGTTGGGGAAGGTGATGGTGCCTCCGGGCGTGGTGATGGTGACGTTCACCCGCTGTGGCACCGTGCCGACAAAGGCTGGCGTGGTGACCGTAATCGAGGTGTCGCTGGTAGGGGTGAAGGCGGTACCCGCGTTTCCCCCGAAAGTGGCTGCCGTGGCGCCGGTGAAGCCAATGCCAGTGATGGTGACGACTGTGCCGCCCGCCGCTGCTCCGAATGCCGGAGCAAAAAGGTAGGGCACGTTGGTCCACGAGCCGGGGTCGACCTGATAGGAGTTTGCCAGCACGTTGGTTACTCTGACCTTTTGCGATAGCCAGCGGATGGTTTGCTGAGGCGTCCCCCCATAACAAACAGCCAAGCTTGAAACGGTAAAATCCGTTCCAGCGGAAGTGCCGGGGACGGAACGATAGGTGACTGTGCAAGGCGTCGCCGTAATCCCGGCGGAGAGCGCGGCAGTGCCGCCGTCAACTGCGGTGCCGGGTGAAGCGGCGTTCTGCCGTTGGTAGATGCCATATTCCAATCCGCTTTGGGCTGCTGCATTCGCGACGTTTTCAGCGTGAGCGATGCTGATTTCAGAACTGGAAACAGACGAAAGATTGCTCATCGAAATCAGGAACAGGCTGCCGATAATCATCAGAAATATGACTGCGACCAGGAGAAATGCGCCGGATTGTTTTCGAGGAGTGGTCATTTGGTTAGTTGTAGGTGAAAGCATTCGTCAGGCTGCATGGCGAGGTTCCCTGAATGGCAACGGTGACAGCTCCAACTACGCCGATTGGGGTCGTGACAGTGATGGAGGTATCCGTAACCGCGCCCAGGGTGCCGGCTGACCCACCAAACGTGACGCCGGTGGTGCCGGTAAATCGTCCACCGGTAATAGTGATGCTGTCGCCTCCGGCCGCCAGACCGCTATTTGGTGTCAAACGGATGTAGCGGAATACTTGGCGTAAGGTCGATATTCCTTCCGGGGTCATGACTTGTACATCGACCAATCCTGGTGCGCCAACGGCAGGTTCGGTGGCGCTGATCGAGGTGTCGTTAGTTAAGGTAAATGCCGTCGATGCGGCCCCTCCGAACAGGACATTGTTCATTCCTGCCGCCCCAGTGAAACTGGAACCCGTCAGTGTCGTTGCTATGCCACCTGCCTCCAGGGCGCAATCCGGGGCAATCGAAACTACGTCGGGGGCAGAAACAAAGCTATACAACGAAACCTTGACTGGTAGGTTTATTGTGTCGCTTCCGATAGCAGCGTAGGAAAATCCCACGTCGAGACGACTGGACGAAGTGCTGTCGCCAAGCTTGAATTTATAAGGGCAAACTTCCGGGGTGGTTGGGGTGACATTGTTGAGCAACAAAGCAGCATTACGGAAAATTTGTTTGCCTGAAAATGTGTAGGTGATGTCTCCAGCGGACGTATGAATAAGCTGAGTACAACTGGCATCGTAAGGCGGTGCAGTGGTTGTATTCACCAGCATTTTTCCGAAGTCCTGGCGTATTTGCCACACTGCCGCCTGCGGGGTGGCACTGGCCTTGGCAGCTTCGGCGCTAATTTCATAGCTGGGTGCGAGTTTGGAGATCAACAGGCCGCCCATTCCGGCAATGGTGCCCATGATTACGATGGCCGCAATGACTTCAATCAGCGAAAAGCCTGCCTGAAGGCGACGGCTACCAGATTGCATGAATGTCTCCGGTCAGAGAAGTGTTGCTCGTGCAGCCATTACAGGTAACTGTTGCCGCAATATTTGCCGAAACCGGGGCGGCAGAATTGGGAAATACGCTGCTGGTAAATGTGATCGTATAGTCCGTGCCTTCCACAGTGACCGTCGAGACTGGTGCGGTTGCGATGGCCGACTGTACCGGTAGCCTCATTACGCTGTCCAGGCGGGCAGCGGCTATTTGCTCCATAAGGATCAGTTGAAGGGGAGAAGGGCTGCTTTTCAGTACCGAAGAAAATGCCGACAAGAAAGCCGTGGTGAGCATCGTCAGCGCGACAATGGCAACCACCACTTCGATTAGTGAAAATCCGTATTGATTTTTTCGGTCAGCTACCAAAATGAGTGAATCCCGTGGCTTCAACAACGATGGTAAAACGGGTGGTTCCATTCTCCTTGATGCTGTAAGTGCCAGTTCCTGCGGTAGGAATGCCGTTGGTGCCAAAAATAACCGTTGCGCTTGGCGTGACACTGACATCGGGATGCAAATCTATCTTGTATAACCCGTTGTAGCTTTCATTTTGCAGGTTCACCGCCAGATTATTCTGCAATACCGCGATGTTTGGCGTGGTGGCAGCAATCGCCACGCTGGTCGCCACCCCCTGCCGCTGCGCCAGCGTCTGGGCGTATTGTAGCGCCGCGAGCAAACGGTCGGCATTGGTGCGTGCGGCGAACCCGCCAGACCCCATCATGTGGGGAACAGCGTAAGCCGCCAGAATCGTGACGGTCACCATGACCGCTACAATTTCCACCAGGGTAAACCCGCGTTGATTTTTTTTGTCCACGTTCATTCCGCCATTGGCTATCCAGCATCCTGCAATAGTTTACGGCATTGCCAGCCTCATGTTGAACCGGGGAATGCCGGTTTAACTTGGAAAGACGTCTGAAAGAAACTGACGGAACTCAATGCTGACGCCCATTCTATGGCGTTCCCGGGACATGGCATGTTATATTCAATCCGGGGAGAACAACAATAATCTAATTCATCGTCATAAAATCACGGAGACATATCAAGATGAACAAAGCCGAAAAGAAAAACTGGACGCTGCACGAAGGTGTCCAGATGGATGCCGCCACTGCTGCCGAAGTCGCCAAAATCGCCTGTGCCCTGCAATCGCTTTCCGTGTACGCCACCCTGGCCTACGAAAACGAAGATGCGCCCGCCGACCTTCAACCCCTGGTCAACGAGGGGTTGGAAGCCATGCATAAAATTTTCGTCTGGTAAGGGAGGAGAGATACATGGCACATATCGTTATCATGGGGGCTGGCGTCGGCGGCATGTCGATGGCCTACGAAATGCGCGAACAAGCCCGCGCCAACGACAAGATCACGGTCATTTCCGATTCGCCGCTGTTCCAGTTCGTTCCTTCCAATCCCTGGGTCGCCGTCAACTGGCGCACCAAGGACGACATCACTATCCCGATTGCGCCGTATTTCGAGCGCAAGAACATCGGTTTCATTCCCACCGCGGCGAAGCGCGTCCATCCGGAAAAGAATCAGGTCGAACTGGTTGACGGACAGGTCGTCGATTACGATTTTCTCATCATCGCCACCGGTCCCAAGCTGGCTTTCGACGAGGTGGAAGGCGCCGGCCCCGGCAAGAATAGCCAATCCATCTGCCACGTCGACCATGCGGTCGAAGCCGGCAAGGCCTGGGATGCGTTCGTCAAGGATCCCGGTCCGGTCGTGGTGGGCGCGGTGCAAATGGCCTCCTGCTACGGCCCGGCTTACGAGTTCGCGATGATCATGGATACCGATCTGCGCAAACGCAAGATCCGCGACAAGGTGCCGATGACCTTCGTTACCGCCGAACCCTATATCGGTCACCTCGGCCTAGGGGGGGTGGGCGACTCCAAGGGGATGATGGAGTCGGTGATGCGCGACCGCCACATCAAGTGGATCTGCAATGCCAAGGTCAGCAAGATCGAAGCCGGCAAGATGTTCGTCACCGAACTCGACGACATGGGCAACGTCAAGAAGGAGCACGAACTGCCCTTCAAGCACTCGATGATGCTGCCGGCGTTCAAGGGCATCGATGCGGTGTTCGGCATCGAGGGACTGGCCAACCCGCGCGGTTTCATCCTGATCGACCCGTACCAGCGCAATCCGAAATACAACAACATCTACTCGGTGGGCGTGTGCGTGGCGATTCCCCCGGTGGAAGCCACTCCGGTCCCGACCGGTACGCCCAAGACCGGTTACATGATCGAATCCATGGTGACGGCCACGGCGCATAACATCCGCGCCGTACTGGACGGCAAGGAACCCGATCAAAAAGGCACCTGGAACGCCATCTGCCTGGCGGACTTCGGCGATACCGGCGCGGCTTTCGTGGCCATGCCGCAAATCCCGCCGCGCAACGTCAACTGGTTCAAGGAAGGCAAGTGGGTGCATCTGGCCAAGATCGCCTTCGAGAAGTATTTCATCCGCAAGATGAAGAAGGGCACTACCGAGCCGATTTACGAGAAGTACGTGCTCGGCGTGCTGGGTATCAAGAAACTCAAGTAAGCGGGTCTTGGGTGTGAAACAAGGGCGGCCTAGGCCGCCCTTGTTTTTTTGGGGGATGCGCCCGCCCCTGGATATCTGCCCTTACCCCGCCAAACCCCGCGCCAGATCGTCCTGCACGTCCTTCATCGATTCCAGCCCCACGGCGATGCGCAGCAATCCATCGCTGATCCCGGCGGCGGCCCGCTGCTCGGCGCTGAGGCGACCGTGGGTGGTGGTGGCGGGGTGGGTGAGGGTGGTTTTCACGTCACCCAGGTTGGCGGTGATCGACACCATGCGGGTGGTGTCCACCACCCGCCAGGCGCCTTCCTGGCCGCCCTTGACCTCGAAGGCGACGATGCCGCCGCCACTCTTTTGCTGGTGTTTGGCGAGTTCGTACTGGGGATGCGAGGGCAGGCCGGGGTAGAGAACCCGGCTTACCTGCGGCTGTTGTTCCAGCCACAGGGCGAGATCGAGGGCGTTGCGGCTGTGGGCTTCCATGCGCAGCGCCAGGGTTTCCAGGCCTTTCAGGATTACCCAGGCGTTGAAGGCGGAAAGGGTCGGGCCAGCGGTGCGCAGGAAGCCGTACACCGGTTCCAGCAGCGCCTGGTCGCCCAGCACTGCGCCGCCCAAGACGCGGCCTTGGCCGTCGAGGTATTTGGTGGCGGAGTGGATCACGATATCCGCGCCGAGATCCAGCGGGCGTTGCAGGATGGGGGTGCAGAAGCAGTTGTCGACCGCCAGCCTGGCGCCGCAGCGATGGGCGATTTTCGCCAGCGCGGCGATGTCGCAAATCTCGGTGAGCGGATTGGAGGGCGTTTCGACGAAGAACAGCTTGGTGTTGGGCTTTACCGCCGCTTGCCAGGCCACCGCATCGGTTTGCGCGACGAAGGTGGTTTCGATGCCGAAACGTCCCAGGATGTTGTTGAAAAGCTGCACGGTGGCGCCGAACAGGCTGCGCGAGGCCACCACGTGATCGCCCGCCGACAGCAGGCCCATCACGCAGGCGAGGATGGCGGACATGCCGCTGGCCGTGGCAATGCAGGTTTGCGCGCCTTCCAGGGCTGCCAGGCGCTCCTGGAGCATGGTGACGGTGGGATTGGTGAAGCGCGAGTAGATGTTCCCCGGCTCCTGGTTGGCGAAGCGCGCCGCGGCTTCGGCGGCGCTCTTGAACACGAAGCTGGACGTCAGGTATAGCGCTTCGGAATGTTCGTTGAACTGGCTGCGGGCTATGCCGGCGCGGATCGCCAGGGTTTCCAGGTCGTATTCTTCACTCATGTCGTTTCCCCAATAAAAAAACCCGATCAGCGTTTCAGATCGGGTTTTCCCTCTCTTTAGCAGGATTTTTATAGCGCCCGCAAGCTGATCTCAAATCGGCGCTGTAGACGGGAAGTTACTCCCGCCGGGGTGGGGATGTCAACCGTGGCTTGAGCCACGGTCGCTCCGGCGATAGGTCCGGGTTAACCGGCATCGGCCTCGCTGTTGAGGTTCAGATGGAGCTGGCGGCTCGACGAAGAGGCGTCGCCGGGACGCGAACCATCACTGCGGCTGCCCTCGACGCCGGCCAGGTAGGCTTCGGTGATGTCGCCGGTGATGTAGGTGCCGTTGAAGCACGAAGCATCGAAGCCGTTGATGGCAGGGTTGGTCTGGCCCACGTCGCGGACCAGGGCGTCGATGTCCTGGTAAATCAGGGCGTCGGCACCGATTTCCGCAGCGATTTCGGTATCCGAACGATTGGTGGCAAGAAGTTCCTCGCGGGTCGGCATGTCGATGCCGTAGACGTTGGGAAAGCGCACCGGCGGCGCGGCGGAGGCGAAAAACACCTGGCGTGCTCCGGCTTCGCGGGCCATCTGGACGATCTGCTTGCTGGTGGTGCCGCGCACGATGGAGTCATCCACCAGCAGCACGTTCTTGCCTGCGAACTCGACGCCGATGGCATTGAGTTTCTGGCGCACCGATTTTTTGCGCATCGCCTGGCCGGGCATGATGAAGGTACGGCCGATGTAGCGGTTCTTGATGAACCCTTCGCGATACGGCAGGTCGAGCTGGTTGGCGAGTTGCAGGGCGCTGGGACGGCTGGTGTCGGGGATCGGGATGATGACGTCGATCTTGAGGTGGCTGAATTCGTTGCGGATTTTTTCAGCCAGGCTTTCACCCATGCGCAGCCGGGTTTCATACACGGAAACCCCGTCGATCACCGAATCCGGGCGGGCCAGGTAAACGTATTCGAAAATGCAGGGGTTCAGCGAGGGATTTTCGGCGCATTGCTGGCTGTGGAAATGGCCGTCCATATCGACCAGGATCGCTTCGCCGGGTGCCACGTCGCGCATCAGCTTGAAGCCCAGCACGTCGAGCGCCACGCTTTCGGAGGCCACCAGGTATTCGGTTCCCTGTTCGGTCTCGTTGCGCCCCACCACCAGCGGGCGGATGCCGTAGGGGTCGCGAAACGCCAGCAGGCCGTAGCCGGCGATCATCGCCACCACCGCGTAGGCACCCCGGCAGCGCCGATGTACACCGGCGACTGCGGCGAAGATGGCGGCGGGCGTCAGGCGGTGATTGGTGGTATTGGCGTGCAACTCGTGGGCCAGCACGTTGAGCAGCACTTCCGAATCGGAGCGCGTGTTGACGTGGCGCAAATCGAGGCGATAAAGATCCTGTTGGAGCTGCTCGGTGTTGGTGAGGTTGCCGTTGTGACCGAGCACGATGCCGAACGGCGAATTGACGTAAAACGGTTGCGCCTCGGCGGACGAAAAGGCATTGCCGGCGGTGGGGTAGCGGACGTGGCCGATGCCCATGTTGCCCAGCAGGTTGCGCATGTCGCGGGTGCGGAACACGTCGCGCACCAGGCCGTTGTCCTTGTGCATGTGGAAGGTGTTGCCCTCGCCGGTGACGATGCCCGCCGCATCCTGGCCGCGATGCTGGAGCACCTGCAAGCCATCGTAAAGCAACTGGTTGACAGGGGTTTTTGCGACTACACCAATAATTCCGCACATAGGTTTTTTACGCTCTTCAAATCAATCGTAACTAATTCGCTTCGCCAATTGTTCCGGCATCCACGGCTTTACTACTCCGACAAACTCCTCGAAAGGCGCGCTGAGCATCGCATTGCGCCAGAAGGTCTGATGCGGCAAGGGGGTCATCCCCGCCAGAAAAACCAGTACCAGCACAATCAACACCCCGCGAGCCAGCCCGAACAGCGCGCCCAGGCTGCGATCCACGGCGCTCAGGCCGAGGGTTTTGACCAGTTCGGCGATCGCGATGGTGAACAGCGTCGCGATCAACAGGGTACCGAGAAACAAACCCACAAAACCCGCCAATACCCGCAGGGTCTCCGACGGAATGGCGTCGGGCAAATACGCCGCAGCCGGCACCGCATAGTGGGAGGCCACCCAGAAAGCGGCCACCCAGCCGGCCAGCGCCAGGGCTTCGCGCACCAGTCCGCGCAACACGCTTATCAGCATGGAAACGCCGACGATCAGCAGGACCGCGTAATCGAAAGCCGTCATTGATACGCTAGGGTTTCTGCACCACGTCCCCGACCACGTTCACCGCCTTGAGGCGTTCGCGCGCCGTATCGGCTTCCTTGTGGGTGGCGAAGGGGCCGGCGCGTACGCGGTGCTTGTCGCCGGAGGGGGTTTTTACCAGGTCCGAATAATTGCGGATACCCATCGAGGACAGCTTGGCCTTGAGTTGCTTGGCGTTTTCCGGCTTGGCAAAGGCACCCAGGCGTACCACGAATCCGCCCTGCGCGGCGGGCTTGGCTTCCTTGGCCGGTTCCGGCTTGGCTGCCGGCTTCGCCGCTTCAACGGGCTTGGCCGTCGGTTTGGGCGGCTCCACGGGTTTTGTTTCGCTGCTTGGGGCGGGCTTGGCGGCGACGAGTTTAGCGGCGGATTCCACCGGCTTGGCGGGTGCTTTGGGCTGTTCCGCGGGAACTTCCGGTTTTGCCGTTTCCGCTTTGACGATTTCCTTACGGGGCGGTTCTGCCGCAGCGAGCTTGGGGGGCTGCCCGCCGGGGAGTACCGTCAGTGCCTGAACCGGCGGCGCGGCTTCGGGTTGGGGCGGTTCCGCCATCTTCGCCTCTGCGGCTGGCGTGGGCGTGGGTTCAGGCTTGGCGGGCAGAGCCGGGACGATTTTTGGCGACAGGCTGGTGGGGCCTTTGCCGTCCTGCGAGGGAATGTTGATGGCGATGTCGTCGGAAACCGGCTTGGGTTCGTCGTCGAGGACCATCGGCAGGAATACCACCAGCGCGGTCACCAGGATGACGGCGCCGAGCAGCCGGCGTTTGGCGCGACGCCTGAGTTGATTCTGCTCGTCGTTCATGGAGGAGTTTGCCATGCGAAATCTTAGCTGGATGCGCTTGTCCGCGCCGGGTGTGTGCCCAGCACTTCCGCCACCGTGTAAAAGGAACCGAAGGCCGCTATTCTATCATCTTCACCCGCCATCTCACAGGCTTGCCGGAAGGCGGATGCGACGTTCGGAAAGGTTTGCACCTTGCTGCTTTCCTCGGCAGCAGCGAGTACGTCGGCCAATTCGGCGGCACTTGCCCCGCGCGGCTGGTCGATGCCCGCGACCAGCCAGCAATCCACGCTACCGCGCAGATGACGCACCACGCCGGCGCTATCCTTGTCGCGCAGCATGGCGAAAACCGCGATGGTTTTGCCGGTGGGCGGCAGGTTGCGCAGGTTGGCGGCCAGCGCCGCCGCCGCGTGGGGGTTGTGGGCGACGTCGAGGATGATTTGCGGGCGTCCCGGCAGGATCTGGAAACGCCCGGTCAGGGTGACTTCCAGCAGACCGCGGCGGATTTCGTCGGTGGTGACCGGCAGACGCTCCTTTAATGTTGCCAATGCCGCCAAAACACCCGAGGCGTTGCCCAGTTGGTAGGCGCCGCGCAGTGCCGGATGAGGCAACACCACGCGCCGTCCGGTACTTTCCCAATAGCGCCATTGCGCCGCTTCGATGCTGTCGTAGCCGAAATCCTTGCCGATGCACCTCAGGTCGGCACCGATTTGGCCGGCGTGATCGAGCAGGGAGGTCGGGGGATGGGCCTCGCCGCAGATCGCCGGTTTGGCGGAGCGGAAGATCCCGGCTTTCTCGTAGCCGATGGTTTCCCGCGTATCGCCGAGATAGTCGGTATGGTCGATGTCGATGCTGGTGACGATGGCGCAGTCGGCGTCGAAGGCGTTTACCGCGTCGAGCCGCCCACCCAGGCCGACTTCGAGGATCGCCACATCGACCTGGGCACGTCCGAACAGCCACAATGCCGCCAGGGTGGCGAATTCGAAATAGGTAAGGGGAATTCCGCCGCGCCGCGCCTCGACCGCTGCGAAAGCCTCGCACAGCTCGGCATCGTCGGCTTCGCCTCCGTTAATGCGCACCCGTTCGTTGTAGCGCAACAGGTGGGGAGAGGTGTACAAGCCGGTGCGATAGCCGGCGGCGTGGAGGATGCTCTCCAGCATCGCGCAGGTCGAGCCTTTGCCGTTGGTGCCGCCGACGGTGATGATGGGGAAATTGGGAGCCAGCCCCAACTGCGCCTTGACTGCCTGGACCCGCTCCAGCCCGAGTTCGACAGTTTTGGGATGGAGGGTTTCGAGATGGCGCAGCCAGCTATCCAGCGAATCAGGCATTCACAGGCGGCAAGCGCATCATCATGGAAAGCAGGTTGGCAAGGCGCTCGCGCATCTGGCGGCGATCCACGATCAGGTCGACGGCTCCGTGTTCGAGGAGGAACTCGGCGCGCTGGAAGCCTTCCGGGAGGGTTTCGCGCACCGTCTGTTCGATCACCCGCGGGCCGGCGAAGCCGATCAGGGCTTTCGGTTCGGCGACGATCACGTCGCCGAGCATGGCGAAACTGGCGGAGACACCGCCCATGGTCGGGTCGGTCAGAATCGAGATGAACGGCAGGCGTGCTTCGGAAAGTTTGGTGAGCACCGCGCTGGTCTTGGCCATTTGCATCAGGGAGGTCAGCCCTTCCTGCATCCGCGCGCCGCCGCTGGCGGAGATGCAGATGAACGGCGACATTTGTTCCACGGCGGTCAGGGCACCGCGGGCGAAGCGTTCGCCGACCACCGAGCCCATCGAACCGCCCATGAATTTGAATTCGAAGGCCGCTGCTACCACCGGCAGATGCTTGATGCTGCCCTGCATGACCACCAGTGCGTCGTTTTCGCCGGTTTCGCGTTGCGCTTCGGTGATCCGGTCGGGGTAACGCTTGCTGTCCTTGAATTTGAGGATGTCGATCGGTGCAAGTTCCGCGCCGATTTCAAAGCGTCCTTCGGGGTCGAGCAGCATGTCGAGACGGGTACGCGCCGAGACCCGGTTATGGTGTCCGCACTTGGGGCAGACCTCCATGTTTTTTTCCAGGTCGGAGCGGTACAACACCTGTTCACATGACGGGCATTTGCTCCATAAGCCTTCTGGCACGGTCTTGCGGGCACCTTCGGCCTTGCGCTGGATTTTCGGGGGTAGCAGTTTCTGGAACCAACTCATGGGGTACTCCTCCGCTTAGTGGCTCCGGTCGATGGCTTCTCGGAACCCTTTGACCAGATGGTAAATGTTTTGGGGCAATTGTTTGATGGTCGATTGCTCGACTTCCTGCACGATGCGGCTGCCGATCACAACGGCATCGGCGATCCGCGCCATATTCCCTGCCATCTCCGCGTCGCGGATGCCGAAGCCCACGCCCACCGGCAGATTGGCGGCAGCGCGGATTTGCGGGATTTTCGCCGCCACTTCGGAAAGATCGAGGTTGGCGGCGCCGGTGACGCCTTTCAGTGACACGTAGTAGATGAAGCCCCGCGCCAGTTTGGCAACCTGTGCGATACGCTGCGTCGGGGTGGTGGGGGAAAGCAGGAAAATCGGGTCGATGCCGACCTTGTCCAGATGGGCCACCCACTCGGCGCTTTCTTCGGCGGGGTAATCCACGGTCAGCACGCCGTCCACGCCGGCTTGTGCGGCGGCGGCGGCGAACCGTTCCTGGCCCATCGCCTCGATGGGATTGGCATACCCCATCAGGACCACCGGGGTGGTCTGGTTGCGGCTACGGAATTCCGCGACCATCGCCAGTACGTCATGCAAACCGACGCCATGCTTCAAGGCGCGTTCGGAAGCGCGCTGAATGGTCGGCCCATCGGCCATCGGGTCGGAAAACGGCACCCCCAGTTCGATGATGTCGGCACCGGCCTCGACCAGCTTGCGCATCAACTTGACGGTGTGGCGCGGCGCCGGGTCACCGGCGGTGATGAAGGGGATCAGGGCTTTTTTGCCCTGCGCTTGGAGTTGCTGGAAAGTGGCAGAGATTCGTGACATGAAAAATCCTAGAGTTTGATACCCGACAAATCCGCCACGGTCATCATATCCTTGTCGCCGCGGCCCGAGAGATTCACCAGCAGCACTTGATCGCGCGGCAGGGTGGGCGCCAGCTTGGCGGCGTAGGCCAGGGCGTGGCTGGATTCCAGGGCGGGGATGATGCCTTCGAAATGGCACAGGTCGTGGAAGGCTTGCAGGGCTTCCTGGTCGGTGACGGCGACGTATTCGGCACGACCATGGTCTTTCAGCCAGCAATGTTCCGGGCCGACGCCGGGGTAGTCCAGTCCGGCGGAAACCGAGTGGGTTTCGATGATCTGGCCGTTGGGGTCCTGCATCAGGTACTGGCGCGCACCGTGCAGCACGCCGACGCCGCCGGCGTTGAGAGGTGCGGCGTGGCGACCGGTGTCGAGACCCAATCCACCCGCTTCGACGCCGATCAGGCGCACGCTGGTGTCCTCGATGTAGGGGTGGAATATCCCGATGGCGTTGGAGCCGCCGCCTACGCAGGCGATTACCGCGTCGGGCTGGCGCCCCACCATTTCCGGCATCTGGACACGCGCTTCCTTGCCGATGATGGCCTGGAAATCGCGCACCAGCATCGGATAGGGATGGGGGCCGGCAGCGGTACCGAGGATGTAGAAGGTGGTTTCGACGTTGGTGACCCAGTCGCGCATCGCTTCGTTGAGCGCGTCCTTGAGGGTTTTCGAGCCGGATTCGACGGGCACCACGGTGGCGCCCAGCAGTTTCATGCGATAGACGTTGGTGGCCTGGCGCTTGATATCTTCGGAACCCATATAGACGACGCATTCCAGGCCGTAGCGGGCGGCTACCGTGGCGCTCGCCACGCCGTGCATACCCGCGCCGGTTTCGGCGATGACGCGCTTCTTGCCCATCCGCTTGGCGAGCAGCGCTTGGCCGATGCCGTTGTTGATCTTGTGGGCGCCGGTATGGTTGAGGTCTTCGCGTTTGAGATAGATTTGTGCGCCGTTGAGATGCTCCGACCAGCGCTTGGCGTGATAAATGGGGCTGGGGCGGCCTACGTAGTATTTGAGTTCGCGGGCGAATTCGGCCTGGAATTCCGGGTCGTTGCGGCATTCCTCGTAGGCGATGCGCAGTTCGTCGAGCGCGGCGAACAGGGTTTCCGCGACGAAAACGCCGCCGTAGCGACCGAAATGGCCATGGGCATCGGGTAGATCATAAGCTTGCATTGCGTACTCCCTGCATGAACGCGGCGATTTTCGCCTCGCTCTTGATTCCTTTGGCGGCTTCCACGCCGCTCGAAACATCCACTGCCCACGGTTTGACTTGCCGTATCGCGGCGGAAACATTGTCCGGGGCGAGTCCGCCGGAGAGCACCACCGGTAGCGGTAAATCCGCCGGGATCAGGCTCCAGTCGAAGGATAGACCGGTGCCGCCGGCTTGGCCTTCGACGAAGGTGTCGAGCAATAATCCCTGCGCCCCCCGGTAGCGGGTCGCATATTCTACCAAATTCAGGCCCGCTTTGACGCGCACTGCTTTCAGCCAGGAAATACCGAAGCTTGCACAGAGTTCCGGTGCTTCGTTGCCGTGGAACTGGAGTACGTCCGGGTGAACTTCGCGCAGGACTTGCTCTACCAGGTCGGGCGACGGATCGACGAACAGCGCCACGGTGGTGACGAAAGGCGGCAAGGCGCGGGCGATGGCGTGGGCCTGGGCGGTGGAAACGTGGCGCGGGCTGGGCGGGTAGAACACCAGTCCGATGGCGTCGGCGCCGTGGCGGGCGCACGCCAGGCTGTCTTCGATGCGGGTGATGCCGCAGATTTTGGAGCGGGTCATGGAAAATCCGGGTCGGGAGTTAAGAGTTGAATTGTAGTGGAAACGCTGCACTTTCCGGCAAGTTCCAGCGCGCCTCGTACCCGACCCCCGTCAGGTACAGGCCGTCCGGGGCGAAGGTCGGGGCGGCGTACTTGCGGTCGCGGCGGGCCAGCAGTTCGGCCATCCAAGCCGGCGGGTGCTTGCCTTTGCCGATGTAGACCAGCGAACCGACCAGGTTGCGCACCATGTGGTGCAGGAAGGCATTGCCGCGCAGTTGGAAAACCATCATTTCGCCATTTTGGCGAATGCTCAACTCGTGGAGCGTTTTAACCGGGGTCTTGGCCTGGCATTCGGCAGAGCGGAACGCGCTGAAATCGTGTTCGCCGATGAGGGCCAGCGCGGCGTTTTGCATGGCGGCGAGATCGAGGGGGGCGTGGTACCAGCCCACTTTGCCTTTTAGGAGTCCGGGGCGGGTGGGACGATTGAGCAGGAGATAAACATAGCGGCGTTCCACGGCGCTGAAGCGCGCGTGAAACTCGTCCGTTACCGGCTGCGCCCAGTTGACGGCGATGCCGGCCGGGAGGTGGGCGTTGACGCCGCGTATCCAGGCGCTCTCGGGGCGTGTGGCGGCGGTGTCGAAATGCACGACCTGACCGATGGCATGGACGCCGGTATCGGTGCGCCCCGCCGTGATGACGTTGACCGGTTCCCCAGCGATGGCAGCGAGTGCGGTTTGCAGCGCATCCTGAACGCCGCAGCCGTTGGACTGACTTTGCCATCCGCAAAAGCCGCAGCCGTCGTATTCGAGTCCGAGGGCGATCCTCATAAGGCCATCCCACCGAGAGTCGCGACCATCATGCCGAGCGCCAGCCAGTCGCGGGGTGCCGGCGAGGCCAGCTCGAAATGGATGGTGTGGGTGGTCGTGGGGGCATCTGGTTCCAGCGCGTTGTGCAATTTTTCCCGCCATTCGCGGGGCGTCAGGATGAGAGTCTGTTCGGCGTAATAGAGGGTCAGCCAGACGCGCGCGGCGATGCGGTCGCTGGCCACGCCCAGCGCGGCGAAGGGGCGGATCAGGTAATAAATCCCGGCCAGCAGTTCCTTGCCGGGCGTGGCGGTAAGCAGCAAGGCCAGTCCGGCCAGCAGTATGGCGAGGCGCCACGCTTGCAGGGCGCCGCTATGGAGGCCTTCGCTGGTGGGGCTGAAAGCGCCGAGAACAGGCAGCAGTTCCGTACCTGGCGTTGCCAGGGCGTAGATGAGGAAAATCGACAGAAGCAGCCAACGGGTGCGGCGCAGCAACTTGATGAAGGGGCTGCGATTGCCGGCCAACAGGAAAGGCAGCAGGGCGACGCTGGCAAGCGCCAGGGAAAGCGCGCCTAGCCACGGCAGGAACAGGGCGAAAGTGAGCCACATCAAGAGGCGCGTGGCAGGGTGGAGGGTCATCGGGGGAGGATGCGGCGCGGTTGTGTGAAACCGCGCCGCATTGAGGCGTTAATGCAGATCGCCGAGCAATTTCTTGGCTTCGTCCTGCTGTTCGTCCGAACCTTCGCTGAGGACTTCGCCGAGAATTTCCTTGGCACCTTCCTTGTCGCCCATTTCCATGTAGGCTTTGGCCAGGTCGAGCTTGGTGGCGGCTTCCTGGTAGCGGGTGCTGTCGTCCTGCTGCAGCGTCTGTTGCTTGCCTTCTTCGTCGAGGTCGAGGCTGATGTCCGACAGGTCGATGTTCGGCGCGGCCTGTCCTTCCGGTGCCGGTTCGCTCTCCTCGCCGACGTTGAAGTCGAAGTCGAGCATCGCTTCGTCGCTTATCGGCGGCGGGGTGATCTCGATGGATTCGGTTTCTTCTTCCTGATGAGGGAGTTTTTCAGCAGGTGCGGCGGGTTCGTCGGACATGAAGGCTGACAGGTCGAGCATTCCTTCGTCCAAGCTCACCTCTTCCTCCGTTGCTTCGCCCGGTGCAGGGGCTGCGGGAATTTCCATGGCTACTGGTTCTTCTGCGGTCTCTGCCGGGAGTTCCAGTGCGATCAGCTCGTTGGTCTGATCTTGCCAGGATTCGGCGCTGATATCGAGCGCTGCCGGCGTTGCTTCTACTTTCGCTTCCTCTGGGGGTGCTTCGGGTTCGGCGGCGAGTGGCATGTCGAGGTCGAAACTCAACATGTTGTCGTCGAGCGATGCGGCTTCGGCGGGCGCTTCCGTAGCGGGCGGAGCGCTGTCGCCAAGGTCGAAATCGATCTGGCTGGCGTCCGCGGGGGGCGCTTCTTCGGCCACCGGTACAGCCATGGCTGGCATGTCTAGGTTGAAATCCAGCAGGTTTTCGTCGGCTGGCGGGACTTCGGCTTCGGGCTGTGGCACGACCACTTCTTCGGCTTGACCGAGGTTGAAGTCGAGATCGGGTGCCAACTCCTCCAACTGTTCTTCCTCGGCTGCGGCTGGCAGGGGGCTTTCCGAAGAAACAGGGGCTTCACCGACCGATTCCAGGTTGAAATCGAGATCGGGGGAGGCATCCAGGGTTTCTTCCGTTGCACCCAGGTCGAGGACATCCTCGACGGCTTCGGCCATCTCAGGCATGGCGGCAGCGAGGGCTACGGCGATGTACAGGGAGTTGCCGGGGTCTATGGAACGCCCCATTTCCGCGGCTTTTTCCCAATCCGGGTCGGGCGAGCCACCGGTTGCGGCATACAGTTGACGCGCCAGGGCTTCATAAGAACCCATGTCTTTGCGGCCAGCATAGATTTCCAGGAGCTTGAGTTGAATTTCGTGGCGCTGCGGGTCGCGGGCCATGGCTTCGCGGAGGATTTCCTCGGCTTGCACGTCGCGTCCGTAAGCCATATAAACTTCGGCTTCGGCGATGGGGTCCACGTCGGTGGTGTCAATGGCGCCCATTCCCGATTGGGTGAAATCCGTGAGTACCGACGAGACGGCCGGGGTCAAATCGGCCAACGGCGAAGTGTTGGGCGGGGTTTGGTCGAAGGCGACTGGAGCGCGTCCGCCTTTTTTACCCTCACCTCCATCTTGTTCCCGCCGCGCTTTCAGCTTGCGGAAGCCAAGCAAGCCGCCGAGCAGGGCGATAATCCCGGCGCCACCCATGACCAGCGGGTCGCCGAACAGTTCTTCAAGGAACGACGGTTGCGCTGCTGGTGGTTTGGGCTGCAGGGTGACGACCTTGGGTTTGGTCTTGGGGGCTTCCTCACCAGTGACCGCCACGCCGGAAACGGGCGGTGCGGGTTTGTCGGTGGCGGGCTTGGCCGGCTCGGGCTTTTTCTCTGCGACGGGCGGCGTGGGTTCGGGCTTCTTTTCTTCCACCGGTTTGGCGGGTGCGGCTTGCTTGGCGGCCTGCTTTTGCAGGTCGGCCATGCTTTGATTGCGCAATTCCAGGAGCTTGCGCATGTCCTGGATGTTCTTTTCCAGTTCGGCGATGCGCTGGTTGGCCTCCTTGAGGGCTTTCTCCTGGGCAATGTTGTCTGCCTGGCGGACGGCCCCCTTGGGGGTGCCGACGCTTTCGCTCTTGGAGAGTTTCAACACGTCCTTGGCAGGTTCCTTTTGGCCGGCTGCCTTGTCTTCCACTGCGGTGGTGATCTTGCCGCCGGAAGTTTTGCGTCCTTGGTCTTCGTGAACCGGCTTGGCGCTTTCCACTGCACCGGCGAGCTTTTGCCGGTAGGCGTTCCAGTCCGCGGCATGTGCGCGGACTTCCTGGACCGCTTCGGGTTTGTCCAGTTCGTTGACCTGGCTGTTTTCCGGGATGCGGAGGATCTGCCCGGTTTTCAGGCGATTCATGTTACTGCCGGAAAATGCCTGCTGGTTGGCCCGGTACAATGAGACCAGCATTTGTTCCATGCTCACTCCCGTCGGCTTGACCGCCGAGGCGATTTTACCGAGCGTATCGCCTGATTTCACCGGACCGTAGCTATCACCCTTGGCTTCGGTTTCGGCTGCGGGTTCCGTTTGGGTTTCGGCTTTGGCGGAAGTCCGCTTGGTGGATTTTTTCGAACCCAGCGTCTTGTCCATTTGCAGTTGCGGTGCAACGGCTTTCTCCGGCGCCGCTTCGGGAGCGACCGACGGCTTGGGAGCTGGCAACTCCACGGCGGCAACCTGCTGCTGTTCAATGGTCGTGCTGGGCGGATCGAGCAGCACCGTGAATTCGCGCAGCAAGCGGCCAGACGGCCAGTTGACCTCGACCAGTAGGTCGAGGAACGGGTCGTTGATGGGTTGGAGGCTACTGAGTTTGATGAACCATTCGCCGGTTTTTTTCTGCTCCACGGCGAAGCGCAGGGAGGTGACGGCAAGGCTGCGCTCGACTTTTGCCTGCTGGAATACTTCGGTGGTGGCAAGGTGGGCGCTCAGGGTGCCTTCTTCATTGCGGTCGACGGAAAGCAATTCGATTTCGCCGACGAAAGGCTGCCCCAGTCCGGACTTGACGGTCAGCTTGCCCAATCCGACGGCATCCGCCGCCAGCGGTGCGAGCATGATCCCCGCGCCGATCATTGCACTGATGATTGTTTTGCGCACTACACCACCCTCGATACTTTTATGTGATGCTAATTAAAATAACATCATGCAGTTAGGGATGCAAGCTAAACTTGTACATCCAGTTAGCGTGGTAACTTTATATGTAGTTATCACGCCTCCAGCAGAATTCGCAGCATGCGGCGCAACGGTTCTGCGGCACCCCACAGCAACTGGTCGCCGACGGTGAAGGCGGACAGGTATTGCGGGCCCATGTTGAGCTTGCGCATCCGTCCCACCGGCACAGTCAGCGTACCGGTTACGGCGGCCGGCGTGAGTTCCTTCATGGTGATTTCGCGGTCGTTGGGTACCACTTTCACCCATTGGTTGTGTGCGGCAATGATGGAATGAATTTCGTCGAGCGGCACGTCCTTGGTCATCTTGATGGTCAGCGCCTGGCTGTGGCAGCGCATCGCGCCGATGCGCACGCACAGGCCGTCGATGGGAATCTGGCTGGCGGAACGACCGAGGATCTTGTTGCACTCGACCTGGGCTTTCCATTCTTCCTTGCTCTGCCCTGATTCGAGCTGCACGTCGATCCACGGGATCAATGAGCCGGCCAGCGGCACCGGCCAGGCGTCCACGGGGTAGCGGTCGGAGCGGATGAATTCGGCGACCTTCTTGTCGATTTCCAGGATCGCCGAAGCAGGATCGTCGAGCAGCGCCTTCACTTCGCCGTTGACCGCGCCCATCTGCTGGATCAGTTCGCGCATGTTGCGCGCACCGGCACCGCTTGCTGCCTGGTAGGTCATCGGGCTGATCCATTCGATCAGGCCCTGTTCGAACAGGCCGCCGATTGCCATCAGCATCAGGCTGACGGTACAGTTGCCGCCCACGTAGGTCTTGACCCCCTTGGCCAGGCCGTCCTTGATCACGTTCTGGTTGACCGGGTCGAGGATGATGATGGCATCGTCCTTCATGCGCAGGGTGGAGGCCGCGTCGATCCAGTAGCCCGTCCAGCCAGCCTTGCGCAGCGGCTCGTAGACTTCCTTGGTGTAGTCGCCGCCCTGGCACGAGATGATGGCATCCATCGCCTTGAGTTCTTCGATGTTCCGGGCGTCTTTCAGCGCCGGCACGTCCTTGCCGATATCCGGGCCTTTGCCGCCGGGGTTGGAAGTGGTGAAAAACACCGGGTCGATCACCGCGAAATCGTTTTCCTCGCGCATCCGCTGCATCAGCACCGAGCCGACCATGCCGCGCCAACCGATCAAGCCAACTTTCTTCATTCAATTGCTCCTTGTAAATCGAGTGTCGAGAGACTGGAGTCGAGAGCGAAAACCTTGTGGCTCTCGACTCCCCACTCGCGACTCTCAGCTAATCATAATGCCGCAACTACCGCGTCGCCCATCGCGCTGCACGCGATCTTCTGCGTGCCCGGCTCGAAGATGTCGCCGGTGCGCAGGCCGGAGGCCAGCACCTTTTTGACCGCGCCTTCGATGCGTTGTGCGGTGGTTTCGTCGTTAAAGGTATAACGCATCATCATCGCCACCGACAAAATGGTTGCCAGCGGGTTGGCGATGTCTTGGCCGGCGATGTCCGGGGCGGAACCGTGACTCGGCTCGTAGAGCCCCTTGTTGTTGGCGTCCAGCGAGGCGGAGGGCAACATGCCGATCGAGCCGGTGAGCATCGAGGCTTCGTCGGAAAGGATGTCGCCGAAGATGTTGCCGGTGACGATCACGTCGAATTGCTTGGGGTTGCGCACCAGTTGCATGGCGGCGTTGTCCACGTATTGGTGCGACAGCTCAACCTGCGGGTAATCCTTGGCGACTTCGATGACTACCTGGCGCCACAGGTCGGTGGTTTCCAGGACGTTGGCCTTGTCCACCGAGCACAGCTTCTTGTTGCGCTTCATGGCGATTTCGCAGGCGACCTTGGCGATGCGGCGTATTTCCGATTCGCTGTAGCGCATGGTGTTGATGCCTTCGCGCTCGCCGCTGGGAAGGGTGGAAATGCCGCGCGGCTGGCCGAAATAGATGTCGCCGGTGAGTTCGCGGATGATCATGATGTCGAGCCCTGCCACCACTTCCGGCTTGAGGGTGGAGGCATTCGCCAGTTCCGGGTAGAGCAGCGCCGGACGCAGGTTGGCGAAAGCGTTGAGACCCTTGCGGATGCGCAGCAGGCCCTGTTCGGGGCGCATCGGGCGGGGCAGGGTGTCGTATTGCCAGCCGCCCACCGCGCCGAGCAGCACGGCGTCGGAGTCGGTTGCCAGCTTCATGGTGGCTTCCGGCAGGGGATCGCCGGCCGTATCATAGCCGGCGCCGCCGATGGCGGCTTCTTCCATTTCGAACTTGAGGCCGTCGCTGGACAGCGCTTTCATGACCTTGACTGCCTGGGCGATGATTTCCGGGCCAATGCCGTCACCCGGCAAAACTGCGATCTTCATTGCTTTCCTTCCGGATAAGTGCGGCGGCAGAAGTTTCCCAGTGCCGCCAGCGTCTCAAACAAAAACGGTGTTTTTTGGAACACCTGGTTAAAGAATTCTCCCTGCTCTTCCGCTTGTTCCGAATAGGCGTGGGCAGCGTCGTTGCGTAGCGCTCGCGCTTCGTTCCAGTCGGCGGCGGAGGGAATCACGCCGATTTTTTCCATGAAATTGACCACGTAAGTGAATGCATCCGCATTCACTTCCTCAATCCGCGCTACCAAGCGCATCGCGGCGGCGAGGTGATCCTGCATTTCACTGTAACGGCCCTTCAAAGCCGCCAGTGATTCCAGTTGATCCGGTTCCAGCCCTGCCAGGGTTGCACGAGGCAACCAAGCAGCGGCCTTGTTGTGGCTGTATTCGAGGTGGCCGGCCATGCGTCCGAGTTGATCGAGCTTCGCATAAAGCGCGGCGATCAGATCGGCGTGCGTTGCCGTAGTCACAATTCCACCCCGGTGGAGGTCGCCACCCGGTCGATGGGGCGTTCATCTTCAGGGCTTGCCAGCACCACATCCACCGGGTAGGGCAGCCGTTCGGTGAGGCGCGCCAGGCAGCGGATGCGCCGCGCGTAAAGACGGTCTCGGGCGATAGGCTGGATGTAGAGGTCGACGTCGCCGCCTCGCGCAGCGTCGTCGGCGCGGGAGCCGAACAGCCGCACCCGCGAGCCGTCGCCGAAACATTCCGCCACGGTTAGACGGATCAAACCGGCCTCGTTTTCGGTAAGCCGCATCGGTTTAAGCGAAAATCCATGGTTCGGCCTGCTTGCGCCGTTCTTCATAAGCCTTGATCTTGTCTGTCTTGAGGAGTGTCAGGCCGATGTCGTCGAGGCCGTTGAGCAGGCAGTGTTTGCGGAACTCGTCTACCGCGAAGGCAATCGATTGGCCGCCCGGCGTGGTGATGGTCTGCGCCGCCAGGTCCACGTTGAGGCGATAGCCTTCGCTGGCCTGGGTTTCGGCAAACAGCTTGTCCACGGTTGCGGCGTCCAGCACGATGGGGAGGATGCCGTTCTTGAAGCAATTGTTGAAGAAGATGTCGGCGAAGCTCGGCGCGATCACCACCTGGAAACCGTAATCGAGCAACGCCCAAGGGGCGTGTTCACGGCTCGACCCGCAGCCGAAGTTCTCGCGCGCCAGAAGAACCTGCGCGCCCTGGTAGCGCGGCTGGTTGAGCACGAAATCGGGGTTGCGCGGACGGTTGGTGCAATCCATGCCCGGCTCGCCGTAATTCGTGTAGCGCCATTCGTCGAACAGGTAGGGGCCGAAGCCGCTGCGGTGGATCGACTTGAGGAACTGCTTGGGGATGATCGCGTCGGTGTCCACGTTGGCGCGGTCGAGCGGTGCCACCAGCCCATTGAGTGTCTTGAATTTGTCCATCACTTCACTGCCTTCTGGATGGCTTCCCCACCCTTTTCGAGATCCTGGCCGATGCCGCGTACCGTATTACAGCCGGTCAGCGTCAGCATCAACAAGGCAATTATGGCTTTAACCTTCATGATCGTGCCTCCTTACAGCCAGTCCCGGACATCGATGAAATGTCCGGCGATTGCCGCCGCGGCGGCCATTTCCGGGCTGACCAGGTGGGTGCGCCCGCCCGGCCCTTGGCGGCCTTCGAAATTGCGGTTGGATGTCGATGCGCAACGCTCGCCCGGTTCCAGGCGGTCGGCGTTCATCGCCAGGCACATCGAGCAGCCGGGGTCGCGCCACTCGAAGCCGGCCTCGGTGAAAATCTTGTCCAGGCCTTCCTGCTCGGCTTGCGCCTTGACTAGGCCCGAGCCTGGCACCACCAGCGCCAGCTTGACGCCAACGGCCTTCTTGCGGCCTTTCGCCACGGTTGCGGCGGCGCGCAGATCCTCGATGCGCGAATTGGTGCAGGAGCCGATGAATACCTTGTCCACGGCAATCTGGTTGATCGGCGTATTTGCCTGCAAGCCCATGTAGGCCAGGGCGCGCTCGATACCGCTACGCTTCACCGGGTCGGCTTCATGTGCCGGATCGGGCACCGTCGCGTCGATGGACAGCACCATTTCCGGGGAAGTACCCCAGGTGACCTGCGGCTTGATGGCAGCGGCGTCGAGTTCGACCACCGCAGCGAATTTCGCGCCCGCGTCGCTATGCAGGGTTTTCCAGTAGGCGACCGCCTTGTCCCAGTCCGCACCTTGTGGGGCGTAGGGACGGCCCTTGAGGTAGGCGACCGTGGTGTCGTCGGCGGCGATCATCCCGGCGCGCGCGCCGGCTTCGATGGCCATGTTGCACAGGGTCATGCGGCCTTCCACGGACAGGGCGCGGATCGCCGCGCCGCCGAATTCGATGGCGTAGCCGGTGCCGCCGGCGGTGCCGATCCTGCCGATGACCGCCAGGGCGATGTCCTTGGCGGTGACGCCTTTACCCAGAGTGCCTTCCACCTTGACCAGCATGGCCTTGGATTTCTTTTGTAACAGGGTTTGGGTGGCCAGCACGTGTTCGACTTCGCTGGTGCCGATGCCGTGCGCCAGCGCGGCGAATGCGCCGTGGGTGCTGGTGTGCGAATCGCCGCACACCACCGTCATGCCGGGGAGGGTGGCGCCCTGTTCCGGCCCCATGACGTGGACGATGCCTTGGCGGATATCGCCCATCTTGAATTCGGTGATGCCGAAGTGGGCGCAGTTCTCTGCCAGCGTCTCGACTTGCAGGCGGGCGATTGGGTCGGTGATGCCCTTGTCACGGTCCTTGGTCGGCACGTTATGGTCGGCTACCGCCAAATTCGCGGTTAAGCGCCACGGTTGGCGCCCGGCCAGGCGCAGCCCTTCGAAAGCCTGCGGGCTGGTGACTTCATGCAGGAGTTGGCGGTCGATGTAGAGCATGGCGGTGCCGTCGGCTTCCTCATGCACTACATGGGACTGCCACAACTTGTCGTAAAGCGTTTGTGCACTCATGGCGTAACAGGTCAGAAAAAAAGAAGAATTATTGCATAATTCGGGGGGCGCGCGGAATAGCCATCGTACCGCCAGGTAGGGCGCGACTTATGCGAACTTGGGTGGCGCGGCGCGTTCGATCGTGCTTTCCTCGGACTCGGGCAGCGCCGGTTTTCTCGCCTGCCATGAGGTGGAAATAGACAATCCGGGTGATACCATCTCCGTTATGGAAAAAATAGCCATCATCGACTTTGAAACCACCGGCATGTCGCCGGACATGGGGGACCGTGCCACCGAAGTGGCGGTCGTCATCGTGGCGGGCGGGGAGATCGTCGACCGCTACCAGAGCCTGATGAACGCCGGGGTACGGATTCCGCCTTTCATCGAAGCCCTGACCGGGATATCCACCGCCATGCTCAAGAGCGCCCCGCCGGCGGGCGAAGTCATGGCGGAACTCGCCGAGTTCGTTGGCGATCTGCCGCTGGTGGCGCACAACGCCTCGTTCGACAGCCGCTTCCTGGATGCGGAATGGGCGCGGATCAAGCGGCGCCGCCGCCAGGAATTCGCCTGTTCGATGTTGCTGGCGCGGCGGATTTACCCGCTTGCGCCCAACCACAAGCTGGGCTCGCTGGTCGAGCATCTCGGACTGCCTTCCGCCGAACGCCATCACCGTGCCCTGGCCGACGCGGAAATGACCGCGCACCTGTGGTCGAGGATGGTTGCCGACCTCGGCGAGCAATACGGTTTGGATGTGGTTCCCCACGAATTCCTGCGGGGGTTGCAGAAGACCCCGAAAGCGCAGATCGCACGTTACGTGGCGCGCGCCAAACTCAAACTCGATTTGTGAACCGCGTCATTCCTTCCCTATCCTCAGCTTCCATGCCACCAGCCCCCACGCCGCCAGTGCACAGCCTGCGGCGAGGGTGTAGGTGAACGTCGCGCCCAGGCTGTCCCACACCACCCCGGCATAAAGTCCGCCCACGGTGCCGCCGGCGCCGTAGGTAATGCTGTTGTAGAGGGCCTGGCCGCGCGACTGGTGCTTGCCGCGAAAGAAGCGGTGCACCATTTCTACCGCTGCCGCGTGATAGACGCCGAAAGTAATGGCGTGGAGGAACTGGGCGGCGATGATTACCCACATCCAGCCGACCCCCCAGCCGATCATCAAAAAACGCAGCACCGCGCCGGCGAAGCTGGTCAGCAGCATCTGGCGCAGGCCGAATCGGCGGGTGAGATGAGGCATCAACAGGAAGATGCTGATTTCCGTTACCACCCCCAGCGACCACAACAGGCCCACGCTGCTTTTGCTGTAGCCGTGGTCGACCAGGTAAATCGAATAGAAGGTGTAATAGGGGCCGTGCGCCGCCGCCATCAGGAAACCGCCGACGAAGAAGGCCAGCACCGCTGGTTGGCGCAGCACGTGCCAGAGCGGCAGATGGTCGCTGTCGTGGATCGTCACGTGGGCTTCCGGGATGTAGCGGGAGAGCAGCATCAAGCCGACCATCAGGCCTAGAATGGCCCACAGCAGGGCGCGGATCGGCATGAAGTCGAACAGGTAGCCCAGGCCGATTACCGTGGCGATGAAGCCGACCGAACCCCACAGGCGGATGCGCCCGTACTTGGCGGTCTTGTTGCCGAGATGGGTGAGGGTGGTGGCTTCCACCAGCGGCAGCGAGGCGCTCCAGAAGAAACTGACCAGCGACATCACCAGAAAAATCCACCAGAAACTGGTGACGAAAAACATCCCGAGAAAAGTCAGCAGGCTCAAGACGACGGCGGCCTGCACGATTGCCACGCGCTTTCCGAGATGGTCGGCGAGCCAGCCCCAGGCGTTGGGCGCGAAAATGCGCGTGACCTGGAACAGCGACATCAATACGCCGATTTCGAAGGCATTGAATTCCAGCGATTTGAGATACAGCCCCCAGAACGGGGCCATCGCCCCGACGAAGGCGAAATAGAAAAAGTAGAAGCCGGACAGGCGCCAGTAGGGCAGGCCGTGCATGTCAGGGGCGCTCCCAGTCGGCCACGCCGCCCGCGACGACGCGGAACAGCGGATGGGCCGGGGGGGCGGCAAGGGGGAAGAGTTCCTGGTATCTGGCCAGGTCGCGCTGCGCGAGCTTGCCGAGCAGGTGCTGGAATTCGTAAGCCAGTTGACCGCTGCTTGCCTCGATTTGGCCGGCTAGGCGCATCGGCGCGATCTTATCGGCTGCGAAGCGGAAGCCGCGGCGCGCGCCTTCCGCCTGTACTTCGGCCAGGTACGAGGCGATGCCGGCCAGCGGATCGTCCAAGGCGCGAAAACGGGCAAGCTGGGGATGGTGGCGATAGCCGCGGGTTTCCCCCGCCAGGACTTTCTGCGCCAGCAGCGCCTCGCGCCACAGTGCGACCAGTCCGCGCGTGTCGAGCAGGCGCGGATGCAGGGTCCACAACCTCATCCGTCGCGACTGGGTTCAACCGGCAATTTTCGGCGTGGCGCACACCACGTCGGCGTTTTGGCCGCGCTGGCGCAAGGCGTGGTCCATCAGCACGATGGCCAGCATCGCCTCGGCGATGGGGGTGGCACGGATGCCCACGCACGGGTCGTGGCGGCCTTCGGTGGACACCGTCGCCGGGTTGCCGGTCTTGTCGATGGACTGGCGCGGAATGCGGATGCTCGACGTGGGCTTGATGGCGATGTTGACCACGATGTCCTGGCCGCTGGAAATGCCGCCCAATATCCCGCCGGCGTGGTTGGATAGAAAACCGCCGGCACTCAGTTCGTCGCCGTGCTCGCTGCCTTTCTGGGCGATGCAGGCGAAACCGTCGCCGATTTCCACGCCCTTCACTGCGTTGATCCCCATCATGGCGTGGGCGATGTCGGCGTCGAGCCGGTCGTAAACCGGTTCTCCCCAGCCCACCGGCACGCCGCTGGCGGCCACGGTGATTTTCGCCCCTACCGAATCGCCGTCCTTGCGCAGTTCGTCCATGTAGGCTTCGAGTTGCGGCACCAGGCTCGCGTCGGCGACGAAAAAGGGATTCTGCCCGACTTCATCCCAGGATTTGAACGGGGCGACGATGGGGCCGAGTTGCGAGAGATAGCCGCGGATCGTCACGCCGTAGCGCGCCGCCAGCCATTTCTTGGCGATCGCCCCCGCCGCCACCCGCACCGCGGTTTCGCGCGCCGAGGAGCGCCCGCCGCCGCGATAGTCGCGGATGCCGTATTTCTGCCAATAGGTGTAATCGGCGTGGCCGGGGCGGAACGTCGCGGCGATGCTGCCGTAATCCTTGCTGCGCTGGTCCTCGTTGCGGATCAACAGGCCGATGGGGGTGCCGGTGGTCTTGCCCTCGAACACCCCGGAAAGGATTTCCACCGTGTCCGACTCGCGGCGCTGGGTAACGTGGCGCGACGTGCCGGGCTTGCGCCGGTCGAGTTCCAGTTGGATGTCGGCGGCGCACAGGTCGAGGCCCGGCGGGCAGCCGTCCACCACGCAGCCGATGGCCGGCCCGTGGGATTCGCCGAAGGAGGTGACGGAAAAAAGTTTACCGAGGGTGTTGCCGGACATGATGTGAATCCAAAGCCTTAAAGAAGGCGAAAGTTTAACACAGGGCTGGTTCAGTCTTGGCGGGGATGGCAGCGATGCTTGGGGGCAACGGTCAGGCCCGCTCTACTTCGTAGGCGTGCTGATTTGCCGGCTGAAACAAGGCCACCAGGGCGGCGAACAGTTGGCGTGCCTTGGCGCGGTTATCGCAATTCAGGTTGCAGACGAACACGTCGAGGGTGACGAAGCGCTTTTCCGGCCAGGTGTGGACGGACAAATGGGATTCGGCCAGCACCACCACGCCGGTCACCCCGCCACCCTCACCGAATTGGTGGAAACATTCCCCCACCGCGACCAACCCGGCTTCCGCCACCAGTTCCAGGTACTTGGCACGTAATTCATCAACGTTGCACACCAGGTTTTCCGCCCCGGCGCAGCCGTGGAGGTTGGCCATCAGATGGAGGCCGTCGATGCCGCTGGAGGGATTCATGGTCCGGTACCTTGCTCAAATATTTGTGATCGCTTAGCCATGCGCCAAAGCGCTGCGTGCCGCCATCATGCCCAGCCAGCTTGCTTCCTCGAACACCGAGTAGCCGGCGGCGTCGCTGTGGGCGAAGAGGAGCTTGCCGGCCAGTTTAGCCAATCCCCGGGCCGGGTGCGAGAGGAATCCCCGCTTCGGCGAAGCCATCGCATGTCCCCAGATGCGGATATCCAGCCGCGTTGCGAGACTGTCGATGTCGGGATGAGCGGGGCGCAGATCGGCGAGGAATCTGCCTGCGAGGGCAGCCCAATCGGACTTCTCCAGGATTTCGCGGTTGCGCGCAAAATTGCCGTCTTGCGACCAGGCGTCGTAGCAGGTCAGCACGGTCGGGCCGTGGGTGGCCTGGGTGACTTCCTGATTGGTCGCGACCACGTAACCGAGACCACGCCCGTCCATCATCACGTTATCCCAGGAGAACGGCGCGTCGGGCCGGTAGCGCGGCCAGTCCTTGAGCGTCAGATTGGCGACCACCCACGGTGCGGATTCGACCGCCAGCATTTGCCGGTCGGGCAACAAATCAGCGCCGATGGCATGGCGGGCGACATGCGCCGGGGCCGCCCAGATGACTTGTTGCGCCAGAATCTCGCGGCTTTCCCCGGATTCCGGGAAATAGGCGCTGGCCCGGATGCCCTGAGGGTCGTCGGTCAAATGGTAGACCGTGCCGCGTTCGCTGCGGCCCCCGGAGCGGCGCGCCAACTCACCGGTGAGGCGCCCCAGTCCTTCCGGCCACGTTAGGAAAGCCCCCTGTTCGGCGTGAAAGCCCTTGCCGGCGCGGGCGGCGAAGTAGTGGATGGCGATCCACGCCGACGCTTGATCGCTGCCGGTGCCGAAGTCGTCGCGGCAGCAGTAGTTCACGTACCAGCGCAGGCGTTCCCCCTTGAAGCCGTGGTCGGCCAGCCATTCGCCCATGGTCAGGCGATCCAGTTGCCGGTAACGCGGGTCTGCCGACGACAGGGCGGCGGGTATCGCGAAGGCTTTGCGCCCGTCCGCGCCGAGGGCATTTCGGAAAGCCGCCATCATTTCACCGAAACGCCGCCGTTCGTCCTTTTCCCAAGGCGTCAGCCCGGCTTCGGGGAAAATGCCCTCGTGCCATTGCGCCCCGTCGAAAACCCGCTCTTGCGGGGCATGCACCAGCAGGCGTTCATCGTAGACCGGCTCATCGGCATCGACGCCGTCGAGCAATATCCCGAAATCGTGGAGCAGGTGCCGGACGTGGCGGGATTCCCGCGACGGCAGGGGCAGGTAATGCGCGCCCCAGGGATAGCGTGTCACGGCGTTTTCCCCCCAAGCGGCATTACCGCCGACTTCGTCGGCCATCTCCAGCAGCAGGTAATCGTGACAACCCGCTTGCGACAGGTAATAGGCGGCGGAAAGACCGGCCACGCCGCCACCGACGATGAGCAGCGGGACGCGCTCGGTCGCCCGTTTTACCCCGTTCAAACGTCCATCACGCAGGGCATGGCCCAGCTTCATGCCTGCCGGGGTGAGGGTGCCGCTCAGGTTTTCCGGGGATAGCCCCAGCGCGCCGCCCGCCGCCAGACCGACACAGGCCGCGCTCCCGAGTTTGAGGAATTCGCGGCGTTCCATCAGCGGATCACTTTCGCCCAATCTTCCTCGAAATAGCGCACCAGCGGCTGGTTGTCGAGGCGGTTGGGTTCGACTTCCGTCCTCGCCATGTCGGGCGGAAACAGGAACAGGGATTTGAGCACTTCCGGGGTGAGGAAGCGCGTCGCCACGGGGATTTTGTCCGGCATCCGGTAGCCTTGGCCGGCGAGGAGGTAGCCCCATTCGCCGAAGGACGGCACCAGTGCGTGGTACGGCCAGGTGTGCCAGCCCGCTTCGCGTAGCGAGGCATCCACCGACCAGTAGGCGTGCGGGGCGTTGTACGGTGAGGTGGCCTGGATCACCGCTAGCCCGCTGGCGGCCAGGTGTTTCTTCAGGAGCCGGTAGAACGACACGCTGTAGAGCTTGCCCAGCGAGTAATTGGAAGGATCGGGAAAATCGACGATGACGAAATCGAACAACTCATCGGATTGCTCCAGCCATTTCCCGGCGTCGGCATTGACGACCTTGACCTTGGGTTGCTTCAGCGATCCCTGGTTGAGCTTCACCAGCTCCGGCGAATGGGTGAATAGGTCGGTCATGCCTTGATCCAGATCGACCAGCGTCACCGCTTCCACATCGGGGTATTTCAATACCTCCCGCACCGCCATGCCGTCGCCGCCGCCCAGCACCAATACTCGCCTGGCCCACGGCAGGCTGGCGAGGCCCGGGTGGACCAGCGCTTCGTGATAACGGTGTTCGTCGCGCGAGGAAAATTGCAGGTTGCCGTTGAGCCACAGGCGCAGGTCGTCCTTCCAGCGCGTGACCACGATGCGCTGGTAGGGCGTGCTCTTGGCGTGAATCACCTCGTCGCCGAAGATGCCCTTCTCGACCCATCCGGTAAGCCGCTCCGACGTTTGAAAACCCGCCATCAGGAAAACCAGTACCGCGATCCCCCTGATCCAGCGCCCGCGCGCCTGGAATCCCGGCTCGTTGCGGAATACCTGGATGGTCAGCAGCGCCACGCCGACGTTCAACATCCCGAACAGAAAGCCGGTGCGCATCAGGCCCAGCTTGGGCGCCAGCAGCAGCGGAAACAATAGCGAAACCGCTAGAGCGCCGAGATAATCGAAGGTCAACACGTTCGCCACCAATTCCGAGAATTCCGCCTTGCGCTCGTTCAACAGGCGCATCACCAGCGGGATTTCCATCCCCACCAGGATCCCGAGGATCGCCACCAGCGCGTAGAGCAGCGGGCGGAACGCCTGCGCCCAGGCGAACGCGACGAACAGCAGCGCCGCCGCCACCCCGCCGATCAAGCCCACCGCGATCTCGATATCGACGAAACGCTCCGCCACCCGGTCTTTGACGTAGCGCGACACATGCGAGCCGATGCCCATCGCGCACAGGTAGGCGCCGATGATCGAGGAAAATTGCAGGACGCTGTCGCCCAGCAGATAGCTGGCCAGGGCGCCGGCGATCAGCTCGTAGGTGAGGCCGCAGGAAGCGACCACGAACACCGAGAAGATGACGACGCGGTTCAGGGGTTGGTCGGCCGTGGCGGGAGCGGTCATCTGGGGACTCTTCAATGGGTTTTGCGGCGTACTGGGTTGTACTCGGGCTTCGGCAAGAATACGGGGCGGCCTGCGCAAGTTCAAGCGCCACCTCATATTCCGCGTTGCCGCCGGAAACGCGAAGGGGTAAATTGTACGTTCGTCATTCATTTGCGTTTGGCCGGACCTCATTACGGAGCAGAACCATGAACGAAATCCTCGAAATGCTTTCCCACACGCCCAATTTTTTCGGCTACTTCGTCATGGGGCTATGCTTTCTCGGCATCTTTTTTCTAGCCTACACCCGCACCACCCAATACGATGAAATGGAATTGATCCGCCACGGCAACACCGCGGCAGCCTATTCCCTGGTTGGCAGCGCGCTGGGGTTTTCCCTGCCGCTCTACGCGGCCATCGTGCATACCGCTTCCGCCCAGGCCTTCGTGTACTGGTCGCTGATTGCCCTGGTCGCGCAAATCGCCACTTACTATTTCCTCAAACTGGCATTGAAAGATGTCGATGCCCAGATCGAAGCCGACAACGCGGCCTACGGCATTCTGGAAGGCGGCATTTCCCTGGTGGTGGGCGTCATCAACGCCGCCTGCGTCGCCTGAACCGGCCATTCCCAACATCACAAGGAGCACAGCATGAGCCTAATGAGTTTCGTCAAGAAGCAGTTCATCGACATCCTGCAATGGAACGAAGAGGGCGACGGCGTATTGTCGTGGCGCTACCCGATGGAGGACTTCGAAATCCAGTACGGCGGGCAACTGGTGGTGCGCGAGTCGCAAATGGCGGTGTTCGTCAACGAGGGCAAGATCGCCGACGTTTTCGGGCCGGGAACCCACAAGCTCATCACCCAGACTCTGCCGGTGCTCACTTACCTGCAAAACTGGGACAAACTCTTCGAGTCGCCCTTCAAATCGGACGTGTATTTCATGTCCACCCGCTTGCAACTGGGGCGGCGCTGGGGAACCCAGCAACCGATCACCGTCCGCGACAAGGATTTCGGCATGGTGCGAATGCGCGCCTTCGGCATCTACTCCTACCGGATCAAGGATCCCGGCGTGTTCTTCAAGGAAGTCGCCGGCACCCGCGAAAGCTACGGCGTCGAAGACCTGGAGCAGCAGTTGCGCAATCAGGTGGTCGCCAGCATGAGCGCGGCTTTCGGCGAATCCAACGTGCCCTTCCTCGACATGGCCGCCAATCAAGGCTTGTTGGGTGAGACGATAAAAACCCGGCTGGTTTCGGCTTTTGAGCGCTTCGGCCTGACCCTCGACGGCTTCGTGGTCGAAAACGTCTCGCTACCAGAAGAAATCCAGCAGGCTCTCGACAAGCGCATTTCGGTGGGGATGATGAAGGACGTGATTCCCGAATACACCCGGCTGCAATCCGCCGAAGCGATCACCCTGGCGGCGCAGAACGAAGGCGGATTGGCCGGTTTGGGCGCCGGTCTGGGGGTGGGGCTAGGGGCCGGGCAAACCGTGGCCGGCGCGATGGCCGCTGCCCTGGCGCAGCCTGCAGCGGCGGCGCCGGTCGCAGCCCCAGCCGCGCTGAGCGACGACGAGATTGCCGCCAAGATCGAGAAACTGGGCGGCTTGCTGGCAAAAGGCCTGATTACCCAGGCCGAATTCGACCAGGGCAAGGCGGAATTGCTGAAAAAATTGATCGGCTGACTTAAAGCTTTGATGCTATGATTTGTGTACACAAATCAGCAAATGGAGAAGCGCCGTGGAAGCACAAAAAGTAGGCATACGTGAATTTCGGGCTGGGATTGCAGAGTATGTCGCATCTGCAACACCGGTTGCCATTACCCGGCACGGCGAAACGGTAGGTTACTTTATCCCTATCCGACGGCATGCCGCTGGCGATGCCGAAATCAATGCACTCAAAGAAGCCGGTGCGTTACTGGACCGGCTGCTTGCCGAAAAAGGGGTCACTGAAGATGAGATAGTCGCGGACTTCAAGGACGCTCGCAAAAGGGGAGCAGGGAAGCAGCGTAAATGAGCCATAAAGCCATTGTCCTGGATGCCAACATTTTGATACGCGCCGTACTCGGAAAGCGAGTGCGTGATTTAATTGAAAACCACGCTGCCTCAGTCGATTTCTTTACACCCGATGTCGCGTTCGAGGATGCGCGCCGTTATCTCCCGGCAATACTAAAAAAGCGTGGAATCGCCGGCGCCCCGGCGCTGGCCGTTCTTGAAGGTCTTGGACAAATTATTCACTCGCTGCCGGAAGAATATTACAGTGCGTTCCAAAGCCAATCCCTGCATCGTATTGCCGTCCGCGACCCGGATGATTGGCCCATCGTCGCCTGTTCACTAGCGTTAAATTGCCCGGTCTGGACGGAAGACACGGATTTTTTTGGAGCGGGCATCGCAACCTGGACCACCAACCGAGTTGAGTATTATCTAAGTGCAGAAGTCCGATAGACAAATCGCCACCACCGGCCTATCGCTGATTTGGCGCGATAACGGTTGTGCAGTTTTTCATAAACTCCGGGAAGACCCAAACCGGTGAAAACCAGCAACTGTCCCGCTTGCGGCGCGCAAGTCGAATTCAAATCGGCGGCCTCGGCCATGGCAGTGTGTTCCTATTGCCGCGCCACGGTGCTGCGCGACGGGGCGAGCGCGGCGAACATCGGCAGACTCTCCGAAATTCTCGACGATTTCTCGCCGCTGCAAGTGGGCAGCGGCGGCGCCTGGAAGGGCAAGCGTTTTACCGTCATCGGCCGTCTGCGCCTGAAATATCAGGATGGCTCGTGGAATGAATGGTGCGTCGAGTTCCAGGACGGTAGCCTGGGCTGGCTCTCCGACGCTTCCGGCCAGTACGTGGTGACCCGGCGCAATGCAGGCGCCGTGCCGCCGGTCGCCATGGACCAATTGCAGGTGGGGCGTAACGTCACCATCAACCAGCAGAAATACGCGGTGACCGACGCCCGCACCTGCGTGTGTAGCGGCGGCGAAGGAGAACTGCCGGAGCCGGCCGGGGACGGCAAGGAATTCACCGCGGTCGATTTGCGTAGCGTCGGCGGCAACGGCTTCATCACTTTCGATTACAGCGACGTTCCGCCGTCGGTCTATGTCGGCGAAGCCTGCACCCGAGATGATCTCGGGTTGAGCAACCTGCGCACCAATGAGGAAATCGAGCGCGCCAGCGGCAAATTGAAAGGCGGGGTAAGCGGCTTCGACTGCCCGTCCTGCGGCGCTTCGCTGGAATACCACGCCGGTTTCGGCGAGACGGTTGCCTGTCCGTTCTGCCGGTCCGTCGTCGGGCTGGAGGGCGAGCGCCGCACGGTGGTGCTCAAGCAGGATGAACTCGCCCGCCGGGAACCCGCGATTCCCCTGGGAAGCCGTGGCGTCATCCGGGGCGGCGAGTACCAGGCCATCGGCTTCATGGCGCGCAGCGACGGCGAAGGTTCGGAATGGGAGGAGTACCTGCTGTTCTCGAAAGACGGCGGTTTTCTGTGGCTGACCCATGGCGACGGCGAGTGGTATCTCGGCGAAGTGCTCAACAGCCTGCCCGACCAACGTGGCGAGCAGGTGTACCAGGGCGGCAAGCTGTTTCGCCAGGAAAGCGACTACGCCGCCAGAACCACCTTTGTGCTCGGCGAATTCAACTGGCAGGTAAAAATCGGGGATGAAGTCCAGGTCACCGAGTGGATATCAGGGACTGCCAACCTGGCGCGCGAGACCTACCGGAACGAAGTGACCTGGACGCTTTCCGCCAAGCTCCCCGCGGCGACCATCGCCAAATCTTTCGGTTTGCCCGCCGTCGTGGAACCGCCCCAGGCGATACCGCGCGGCACCCTTCCCTGGAGCTGGGTAGTCGCCGCCTGGGGAACGGCGTTTCTCTCGGATGTCGGTGCCCATCTGCTGGGGCGCGGCAGCTTCACCGCGCTGATTTTCGCGGCGGCTGTGCTGTGGCTACCGAAACGTTTTTTCGGGGATAAATGAATGGGCAAGTTTCTCTACACCTTTTATGCCCTGATCGTGATTGCCGCGATGAGCAGCGTTTCCTACTCGTCGTCATCCGAGCAATCCTCGTCTTCCAGCGCCAACAGCCGCTATCACGGCAGTTCTTCGGGGAGTGGCTCGCACGGCGGAAGCGGCGGCGGGCATAAATGAGCTTGGCCGCGCCGACCGGGAACGCCAAGCAATCGCCCGTCAAACGTAGGACTTGAAGCTCTTGCGCTTGCCCGGCTTTTTCTTCTGGATCACCACGCCCTTGATGACTTCCAGGCCGGGGATTTCTTCGCTGGGGTAGAGGTCGTTGAGGGCGGCCAGATAGTGTTTGCCGTCGATGATGCGCAGTTGGCGGAAGGTGTATTCGTTATTGTGGAAGGCCACTACGAAGGAGCCGTCGCGGGTCAGTCCCTCCGGTTCGACGACGATGATGTCGCCGTCCTCGAATTCGGGAAGCATGGCGTCGCCCAGCACCATCAGGGCATAGGGTTCGGCGCCGGCGCAGGCGTCGATTTCATCGGGAGCCGGTTCGGCGGGATGGATGGGGATGAACTTGTGGGTGGCCATGACGCGATTTTCATGAATTCATAAAGCCGACCATTATACTTTGGATTACGTGTTTCCACCCACTCGCAACTGCATGAGGGGGGGTTAGTCGCAGCGTATCACGGCCAGCGACACGTCGTCGTGGGCGTGGCGCGCGCCGAGGTGGTCGGCGAGGGCGCTCTGGATGGCGTCGATCCAGTTTTCCGGCGGGGTGCCGCTTATCGCCTCCAGCACTTTTTCGACATTGAAGTGGTTGCCTTGCTCGTCCTCGGCATCCAGCAGTCCGTCGGAAAATATCAGCAGGTAGCCGGGTTGTTCCCAGCGGAAAACCAGGGGATGGGCGATGAAGGTTTTGTCGAGGATGCCCAGCGGCAGGTTGGCGGAACTGAAGGAGTGCAACACGTCGCCTTGCGGGGTGACGAACAGGGCGGCGGGATTGCCGCCCGACCAGTATTCCAGGATGCGGGTGGTGGCGTCCACGGAGGCAAGGGTGGCGGCGACGAAGCGGTCGGTGGGCGACTGCTCGCGGATCGTCATGTTCATTTCCTCGACGATGGTGCCGATCGAGAAGCCCTTGGTCACCATGCGGTAGAAAATGCGGTTGAGCGGTACCAGGTTGAGCGCGGCGGGAAGGCCGTGTCCGGTGGAGTCGGCGACCATCACGAAGAGCTTGCCGCCGCGCGCGCGGGCCGCGGCGATGAGGTCGCCGCTCACCAGGTCGGAGGGTTGCAGCCAATAGCGCAGTCCCTCGTCGCGCAGTCCATCGGCCTGCATCATGCGGTCCATGAGGTGGGCGACCAAGTGCCGTTCTTGCTCGGCGGCGGTATGGTAGCGCTCCAGTTGCGCGTTTTTGCTCTTCAATTCGCGCCGGCTTATCAGCAGGGCGGCGCTCCGGACGATGGCCCGGCGCAGCAGGGAATAATCCACCGGTTTGAGGACGTAGTTTTCGATGCCGATTTCGATGGCGCGCAGCAGGTATTTGGTTTCGTTGAAAGCCGTGGTCAGAATGATCGGCGTATCGGGGCTTTCGGCGCGGATGAGTTGCGCCATTTCCAGGCCGTCCATGCCGGGCATCAAAACGTCGCTGACGACCAGGTCGGGAGCCTTTTCCCGGAACAGCCGCACGCCTTCCTCGCCGTTGTTGGCGACATACAGGGTGTCGACGATTTTTCCCAGCATGTGGGCGAATTGCCTGCTGGTTTCCACGTCGTCCTCGACGTAGAGAATGGACAGGCTTTTCAGCGCCTGGTATTGCTCTTCACTCATGCTGCCTCCGCTTGCGGCACGCTGATGCTGAATTCCGCGCCGCCGGAAATACTGCGGAACACCAAGCGGCCTTTCATGTTGTTTTCGATGATGGTTTTCGACATGTACAGGCCGATGCCGGTGCCACCTCGCTTGGTAGTATAGTAAGGGTCGAAGATTTTCGCCGAAACTTCGTCGGCGATTCCCCCGGCGTTGTCGCGGATGGTCAGCAGTGCCTCGCCTTCATGGGCGGAGTAGTCGATTTCAATGCGCGGTGCCGCGATGTTGCGCTCGCCGATGGCTTCCTTGGCGTTGGTCAGCAGGTTCAGCACAACTTGGCCGAATTCGTTGGGGTAACCCCATAGACTGATGTCCCCCGCGCCGTTCAGCGCAACTTCGATGCCGTTGTTCCTGAGGCTGGCCTCGATCAGACGGAGCGTGTCTTGCACCGCTTTCAACAGGCTGAAGCTTTGCGGCTGTTTGTGGGGGCTGAAGAAATTGCGGAAGTCGTCGATGGTGGTGGACATCTTTCCGATCAGGCGATTGGCGGTTTGCTGGTAGTCGTCGAGTGCCGCTTGGTTCAGGGCGCCGTCCTGGTAATCCAGGTCGATGTTGGTAATCAGGATCGACAAGGCATTGAGCGGCTGGCGCCACTGGTGGGCGATGTTGCCGATCATCTCGCCCATCGCGGCGTGGCGCGATTGCTGGACCAACAGATATTCCGCGTCGCGGGTTTTTGCCACGGCTTCCCGAACGCGCTGGGCGAGCGTCTCGTTCAATTGCTTGAGTGCGGCCTCGGAGCGCTTGAGGTCGCCGATGTCGCGCATCACCGTGGAAAAGTAGGCGGGACTGGCGGATTCGCCATAGTGCGCGATGATGATCTGGGAAACCGGGATTTCCCTGCCGTCCCGGCCCAGCAACACGCTTTCGCCGCGCCACACGCCTTTTTCCATGACGGTGGGCAAGGCTTCCTCGGCGATGCGCCGGTAGTCGCGGGGCGGATGGGTATCTCGGATGCATAGCGAGGAAAGGTCTTCCTCCGCCCCGATCCCCAGCATTGCCCGCCCCCCCTGGTTCATGAAGCGGAGGTGCTGGTCGGGATCGCAGGTGGCGATGAAGTCCGGCGAGGAGTCGATCACCGCCGCCAACTGCTCGCGCTCGTCTTGCGCCAACTTGCGCGCGGTGATGTCCTCGTAGGTGATGAGCAGGCCGTTGACCTTGCCGCCCAGGTTGTGCAAGGGGATCTTGTCGATGTCCAGCCACACCGGTTTGCCGTCCTGGCCGGAAAACTGCTCGATGTGGTGGTGCAGGGGGGTATCGCTTTCCATCAAGGCGTCATCCTGGTCGCGGAAATACTGCGCGGCGGCGGGATCGGGATACAGGTCGAAATCGGTCTTGCCGACGATTTGCTCGGGGTTGGACAGCCCCAGGGACTGGGCGGCGACCTGGTTGCAGCCACGGAACACCGAATTCAGGTCTTTCCAGAGGATATGCTGGGGAATGTTGTCCATTACCCGGCGCAGGAAATACTCGCGCTCCAGCAATTTCGCCTGGGCGCTCATCAAAACCTGTTCACTGTGCAGGCGCACGCTGATATCGCGGAAGGCGATCACCGTCCCGGTAATTTTTCCGTCTTCCAGGATGGCGGAAGAATTCACCTCCACCGGAACGGCGCTGCCGTCCGCGCGCCAGAAGGTATCTTCCTGCTGATGGCAGGGGATGCCGTCGCGCAGGGTTTGGTAATAGGGGCACTCCTCGATGGGATACGGCGATTGGTCGGATTTGTGGTTGTGCACCCGCTCATGGAAAAACTGTCCCAACAGGTTGTCGAGTTCGAATCCGAGCAAGGTGCAGGCAGCGGGGTTGGCGAAGGTGACCTGGCCCGCGGCACCGATCACGCACACCCCCTCGTTGACCGAAGTGAGGATGGACAGGTATTGGTTCTTGAGTTGGCGGAGTTCGCGCTCGTTCTTCTTGCGTTCCAGCGCGGAGCGGATCACCTGGGCCAAGCGGTAGCCGCCGATCTCCCCCTTGACCAGGTAATCCTGGGCGCCGAGATGGATGGCTTCGCTCGCCAGTTCATCGTCTTTCAACCCGGTCAGCACTACCACCGGCAGGGTGGGCGCAACCGCCAGCATCCTGGTCAGCGAGCCTAGCCCGAAACCGTCCGGAAGACTGAGGTCGAGCAACACCAGGTCGACGTTGCTCTCCGCCAGGCGCGTCATGGCGGCGGCCAGGCTGCCGGCTTCCAGCAGGCGGATGGCCGCGCCCAATTCGCCCAGCAATTCGCGCACCAGGCGGGCATCGGCGGGATTATCTTCCACCAGCAACACGCAAATCGACTGATTTTCCATCCCGCCCCTCACCCTCCGCCGCGACTTACCATTACAATTTAGCACTATTTGATCTGGAGGCATCCCATGAAGACCATCCTGATGCACCAGCCCGGCCCCGCCGAGGTGCTGCAATACGCCACCGCGCCGCTCCCCGAATTGCCCTCGGCCTCCCATGTGCGGGTGCGCCTGCAGGCCGTCGGGGTGAACCCGGTGGATACCAAGCTGCGCAAGGGCGGCACTTATTTTCCCGAGCGCCTGCCGGTCATCCTCGGCTGCGACGGGGCGGGCGTAGTGGACGGCGTGGGCAGCGCCGTCACCCGCGTCCGGCCTGGCGACGCGGTATTTTTCATGAACGGCGGAATCGGCGGCGAGCCGGGCAATTACTCGGAATTCACCACGGTGCATGAGGAATATGTCGCCGCCAAGCCGGCCCAACTCGACATGGTGCATGCCGCCGCCTTGCCGCTGGTGCTGATTACCGCCTGGGAAGCGCTGTTCGAGCGGGCCGGGCTGCAAGCCGGACAGACCGTATTGATCCACGCCGCCGCCGGCGGGGTCGGGCACGTCGCGGTGCAACTGGCGCGGAACGCCGGGGCGCGCGTCGCCGTCACCGTGAGCGGCGCGGAAAAGGCCGATCTGGCGCGGCGCCTGGGTGCCGAAAAAATCATCGACTATCGCCGCGAGGATTTCGCCCAGGCCGCTTTGGAATGGACCGGCGGGGCAGGGGTGGACGTGGTTTTCGACACCGTCGGCGGGGCGACCTTCTGCGCTTCCTTTGCCGCCGCGAAAGTCTACGGAAAAATCGTCACCCTCCTGCAAAGCGAGTGCTCCGCCGCCGACCTCAAGCTGGCCCGTACCCGCAACCAGAGCATCCATTACGAACTGATGCTGACCCCCATGTTGCTGGGGATGCACGCGGCGCGGGTCGCCCAGCGCAAGATGCTGGAAGCCGCCGCGCAAATGGTCGAGGCGGGCCGCCTGGAAGTCGTGGTCGGCTGCACCTTTCCGCTGGAACAGGCCGCCGAGGCGCATCGCCTGGTCGAAGCCGGCCATCTTGCCGGCAAAATCGTGTTGATCCCATGAGCGACGAAATTACCCTTGAACAAAGCATTCGCAACCACTTGCCGTCGGTGCGGCGGGTGCTTCTCCACGCCGTGCTGATGATGGTAGCGGCCTATCTGGCGGGGCCGTGGCTGGGGCCGCGCCTATTCGGCTTCGTCGATCCGCAAAGCACCTGGGGGCGCGGTCAGGCGTACCAGGTCGGCGATGTCCTCAACTGGGGAACGCTGTTTCTAATGGTCGAACTGCTGGTCTATACCGCCTGGATCATCCGCCAGGGGCGCAAGGGCTACGACGAATACAAAATACGCGAGTTTCGCCGGGCGCTGGAGGGGGACGAGTAAATGGCGCGGTCGGGGAATCCACCGTCTGCGTCGCGGCGCCCGCTGGCGGGAGCTGTACCGACCTTGAAGCCACTTCATGGAACGTAGCCGAAGCTTCGGCGTGAAAGCCCTGGCGCCACTGCTCGCCGGCAGCCTCGCCGTAATCGCGGCAATGGCCCTGCTGTGGCCCCAGCGCGTCGTCATCGCGGCGGCGGCCTACCTGCCCCTGCATACCGCCATGGAAACCCTCGCCGTGGTGGTGGCGTGCCTGATTTTCACGGCCGGCGTCAACAGTTACCGCACCACCCACGCCGCTGGCCTGGCGATGCTTTCCAGCGCTTTCCTGGCGGTTGGGCTGCTGGAATTCGCCCATCTGCTCGCCTACCCCGGTATGCCGGATTTCGTGACCCCCAGCGGCCCTGAAAAAGCCACCTGGTTTTGGTTGGCGGCACGCCTCATCGCCGCCCTGGGGCTGTTGGCCGTGGCCATCCCCTTTTGGCCGCGCGGGGTGGACAGGCGGAAGCAGGTGCTGTTTCTGGCAATCGCCCTGATTCTTGCCGCTTTCGTCTACTCGGCGGTTCTGTTCCACCCGCTTGATCTGCCCGCCGTCATGGACGGCGAAGGTGAACCGACACCCTTTGTGCGCGCCCTGGTATCCCTGACTGTCGCCATCCACACGGCTGCCGCGGTACTTATCTACCGGCGCCGCGACGCGTTCCACGCCTACGATGTCGGGCTGCTGCTGGTCGCTATCGGGGTAATGGGGCTGGGCGAGCTGTTTTTCGCGGCCTACCGGAATACTGCGGATGCCCGGAACCTGCTCGGCCATGGGTATCAGGTCGTGGCCTGCTACCTGCTGTATCGCGCGGTCTTCGCGCAGGGCATCCGCGTTCCTTACCGGCAGTTGGTCGAGTCCGAACGCAGCCAGCGCGCCAGCGAGGAACGCTACCGGCTGATCGTGGAAACCTTGGCGGAAGGCATCTGGCTGATCGACCAGAACAAAACCACCGTTTTCGCCAACCAGACGATGGCGGAAATGCTCGGGGTTTCCAGCGCCACGCAAATGATCGGTTATTCGATATTCGATTTCATGGATGAAGCCGGCAAGGAACACGTCGCCGCGCGCTTCGAGGGGTTGCGCCGGGGCAGCGATGGGCCGCTCGAATTTGAATTTCGCCGCCGCGACGGGCGGGAATTCTGGGCGTCGCTTTCCGCCAGCCCGATATTCCAGGATGGCGGATATTTGGGTACGTTGGTGATGGCGACCGACATTACCGACCGGGTTCGTGCCGACGGAAAAATCGCCGAACTCCAATACCGCAACGAAATCATCCTGAACGCCGCCGGCGACGGAATTTGCGGCCTGGACGAAAGCGGCGGGATCCTCTTCGTCAATCCGGCGGGCGCGGCAATGCTGGGATATGCCCGCGAGGAATTGTTCGGAAAGCCGTTGCATCAAATTTCCCACCACACCCGCCCGGATGGCAGCCCCTATCCGGTCGAGCAATGCCCGATCCTCGGCTCGCTCAAGGATGGCGCCCATTTCCATGAAGGCGGCGAGTATTTCCTGCGCAAGGACGGCAGCCGGTTCCCGGTGGAATACACCTGCACGCCGATTTCCGATCCGGCCACCAACGTTCGGATGGTGGTGATATTCAGCGACATCAGCGTGCGCAAACAGGCCGAAGAAGCGCTGCGCCAAAGCGAAGCGTGGTTCCGCACGCTGTTCGGCAGCATTCAGGATGCGATGTTCGTGGTTCCCATCGAGCCGAACGGGCAGCCCGGGAAGTTCATCGAAGTCAATGAAATAGCGTGCCGGCGGCTCGGTTATTCGCGCCAGGAATTTCTCGGTATGACGATTGCCGATGTCGACGATCCGGAGGCCGGCATCGATCCGTCGTACGTCATCCAATGCCTGATGGCGGGCGAGAGCGTGATTTTCCAACAAGTGCATGTCGCCAAGGATGGCCGACGGATTTCCGTCGAGGTGAACGCCAATCCCTTCGTCCTCAACGGCTCGCCGGTGGTGATGTCGCTGGTACGCGACATCACTGAACGCAAACGCATGGAAGCCGCTTTGCGCGCCAGCGAGGAACGTTTCCGCAACATCTTCGAGCAGGCTGAAATCGGCATGGTGCAAACCGCGCTGGATGGCCGGTTCATGCGCGTCAACCGGAAGTTCTGCGCGATTATCGGCTATTCCGCGGAAGAACTGGACAGCATGACCTTCAGGGAAATCACCTCTCCCGAGGACTTGGAACAAGACCTCGCCTACCTGAAACAAGTGGCGAACCGTGAAATCGACAACTTCAGCATGGAAAAGCGCTATTTCCGCAAGGACGGCAGCCTGATCTGGATAAACCTGTCGGTCTCGCCGCTTCGCAATGAAGACGGCTCAATCAAGTATTTCATCGGGGCCATCGAGGATATTTCAGGGCGCAAGGAGGCCCAACAGCGCCTGCACGAACTCTCCGCCCACCTGCAAACGGTGCGCGAGGAAGAGAAAGCCAGCATTGCCAGGGAACTTCACGACGACCTGGGCGGTACCCTGACCGCCCTGAAAATGGACCTTTACTGGCTGTCGCGCAAGCTGCCGGCGGAGCAGTTTGCCATTCCGCTGATCGAGCGCATGGAGTCGATGTCGCAATTGCTCGATAATGCGGTCGGCGTCACGCGGCGCATCATCACCGAGTTGCGCCCCACCATCCTCGACGATCTCGGCCTGCTCGCCGCCATCGAATGGCAGGCGGACCAATTCCGCAAGCGCACCGGCATCGAGTGCCGGGTGAGTTGCGCAGAAGACCAGGGACAATTGGACAAAAGGGTGACGATCGCCCTGTTCCGCATTTTCCAGGAAGCCCTCACCAACGTGCTGCGCCATTCCGGCGCGAGCCGGGTGGATGTCGAATTCCGGCACGACCATCAAGCGGTTTCGCTGGTGGTGCGCGACAATGGTCGCGGCCTGGGCGACCCGCTCGGCCCAGCCGCCGGCCATTACGGGATACGCGGGATGTTCGAACGCGCCGCTTCCCTGGGTGGGGAGGCGCGCGTCGACGGCCGGCCGGGGGAGGGGCTGACGGTCACCACCATTTTGCCATTGAGTGCCGCAACTACCGGGGAAGCACCATGATCCTATATTCCTCAGTTGACCGCTATGCCATGAGGCATAGGGTTTTGGTTCTAAACAACTTTGTCGGGTATTTTGCGTTCACCCGTTTGGTGAGGGCGCTACGGGCCGGATTGCACGGTTTTGCAGGCGCATGGCTGCGTTGTCGCACCCTTGTTCCGGCTCTGCCGGATTACAAGGGTGGTGATGCCCTTTACGGGTGCAACTCCTCGCAATGGAGCGACCATTACTCGTCGTCGCGCCTTGCTTGCGCCCCGAAGGGAAGTGCCCTTGGGGTACGCCCGCAAAACCGCACACTCCAACCCGTCCAACTGAGGAATATAGGATGATCCGCATCCTGATTGCCGACGACCACGCCATCGTGCGGCGCGGACTCAAACAAATCGTCGAAGATAGCGGGGAAATGACGGTCGTCGCGGAAGCCGCCGATGGCGCCGAAGCGGTGCGCCTGGCCCTTGATAGCGACTGCGATGTGCTGCTCCTGGATATTTCCATGCCGGACCGCAGCGGTATCGAAGTGCTCAAGCAACTCCGCGAGGAAAAGCCGCGCCTGGCGGTGCTGATTATCAGCATCTACCCCGAGGATCAATACGCCGTGCGCCTTATCAAGGCGGGTGCTGCCGGCTACCTGAACAAGGAATGCGCGCCGGCCGAGTTGGTCGAGGCGGTGCGCCGGGTGGCCGGCGGCAAGCGCTACATCAGCAGCGCGGTCGCCGAAATGCTCGTCCACGAGATCGGCGCGGCGGACCAGAAACTGCCCCACGAAATCCTGTCCGACCGGGAATACCAGATTTTCCTGTTGCTGGCCTCGGCCAAGACCGTTTCGGAAATCGCCGCTTCCCTCTCCTTGAGCGTCAAGACCGTCAGCACTTACCGCACCCGCATCCTGGAAAAAATGCGCTTGCGCAACAATGCCGAACTGATGCACTACGCCATCGAAAAAGAATTGGCGTAGCAAGTTCGCGCAGTGTTGTAGGACAAACACCGACACATCATCCGCTGGAGAGCCTACAAAATATCGCGAGCCATTCCGATATGCGCCGCCGTGGCGGCGGCGCATCATTCCCTTCAGTGCAGCGGTCTGCCGGGGGAGAGAAAAAATGAAAGTATTTATCGTGGAAGACGCCGAGTTGATGCGCCAACACCTGGTCAGCATGCTGGTGGAAATTCCCGGCATCAAGATCAGCGGCTATGCGGTGAATGAAACATCGGCAATCGCCCATGTCGATGAGGTGCGCCCCGACGTGGTGATCCTCGATCTCAGCCTGCAGGACGGGTCGGGAATCAGCGTGCTCGAACACATCAAGAAAAACCGCCCCGAAACCAAGGTGATGGTGCTGACCAATTACACCGACGATTTTTACTTCAATCGCTGCAAACGGGCCGGTGCCGACTATTTTTTCGACAAGTCCTTCCAGTTCATGAAAGTCGGCGCGGCATTATGGCAACTCATACATGCCGGCCGAAGCGGGGTCGATCCGGAGGTCTGACTCGGGATTTGGAAAAGCCGGGGGATGGGGTTCATGGCACGGATTTTCGACTGGTCGCGATGCGGCATCGCCGCCGGGAAGGGCGGTAGGGCTTAATCCGCGCCACCAGAAATCGCACGCTGGATGTTGACCAATCCCACAGACGAAATATACTTGTCCACCTGCATCAACGGGAGCGGGTTGATTCGAGGACTACGCATCAAACTGATTACGACCGTCGGGCGAGTTGCCCGAAACCCGCTTTGGGAATCATGACCGGCATTAGGCAAGGGATAAACGCAATGGAAACAAAAGGAGATGCCTGGATGTGGCTGGCACCGCTGATTTGCGGTGGCGCGGGAGTCGCAGCAGTGCTGGGGGTGTCGGGGATGAGCGGTTCCGGGATTCAATTTTCCCTCGCCCTGGCGGTGCTGACCGCCGGATGCGCCTGGGGCAGCGCGTTTCGCCAGCGCGAATTGCTGGCCAACCTGGCGCGCCAGGCGTTCAGCAGGGAAGAGCCGCTACAGCAGGCAGCCCAGAATCAAGGGGTCGCCGGCCTGGACCAGGTGTGCGACAAGGCCGCGCCGATCTGGGTAAAGCAGATCGAAACCGCTCGCAGCCAGACCGAAGAAGGCATTACCGAAGTGGCGGCGCGCTTTGCCGCGATTGTCGAGCGCTTGCAGGCATCGGTGCTGGCTTCGCAGCAATCCACCGGGAGCAGCGACGGTGCCTCGCTGGCGCAAAGCGAAGCCGACCTGATCGCGGTCAACCGTTCCATGGATGCCGCCCTGAAAAAGCGCGCCGAGATGGTGCGCGACGTGCGCGAACTGGTTTCCTACACCGCCGAGTTGAAAAATATGGCGACCGAAGTCGCCGAAATCGCCTCGCAAACCAACCTCCTGGCACTTAACGCCGCCATCGAGGCGGCGCGCGCCGGCGAGGCGGGGCGCGGTTTTGCGGTGGTTGCCGACGAAGTGCGCAAGCTCTCCAGCCTGTCTAGCGATACCGGCAAGAAAATGACCGAAAAGGTCAACGTCATCAACGGCGCGATTGCCGCGGTAATCAACGTCGCGGAGAAATTCGGCGACGACGACACGCGCTCGGTGGTCGATGCCGAAGCTACCATCCGCCGCGTGCTCGCCAGTTTCGAATCGGTCACCAGCGGTCTGACCGCCTCCACCGACTTGCTGCGCCGCGAAAGCGAAGGCATTAGCGCGGAAATCTCCGACGCGCTGGTGTATCTACAGTTTCAGGATCGGGTCAGCCAGATTCTCTCCCACGTCCGCAACAATCTCGACGGGCTGCATGGCCGTCTTCGCCAATACCTGAGCGAACGCGGCAACGGCAACGCTCCCGCCATCGACGCCAACGCCTGGTTGAACGACATGGAACTGGGCTATACCACCGTCGAGCAACGTCGCAACCACGGCAGCCGCAGCGCCCCTGCCGCAGCGCCGGAAGCGACCGGCATCACCTTTTTTTAGCAGGAGAAACACATGGCCAAGACCATTATGATCGTCGACGACTCGGCTTCCTTGCGGCAAGTCGTCGGCATCGCCCTGAAAGGGGCCGGATACGACGTGATCGAAGCGTGCGACGGCAAGGATGCGTTGACCAAGCTCAACGCCAACAGCAAGGTGCACCTGATAATCAGCGATGTGAACATGCCCAACATGGATGGCATCACCTTCGTCAAGGAAGCCAAGAAGATGCCCAACCTCAAGTTCACCCCGGTCATCATGCTCACCACCGAGGCTACCGAAGCGAAAAAGGCGGAAGGACAAGCGGCGGGGGCCAAGGCGTGGGTGGTCAAGCCCTTCCAGCCCGCGCAGATGCTGGCGGCGGTGGCAAAACTGGTAATGCCGTGAAAAGGCAGTGTTAAGTGCTTAGTGCTTAGTGCTTAGTGCTTAGTGCTTAGTGCTTAGTGCTTAGTGCTTAGTGCTTAGTGTTTAGTGGTTAAGTTAGGGGAAATGTATTTCGTGCATGGCTAAATATTTCAAAAATGTGCGCGCAGCGCACACATCAACTCAACACTGAACACTCAAAACTAAAAACTATCAAAAATGGATATTCGCATTGATGAAGCCGCTGACGGCGTGTGTCGCGTCCTCCCCGCCGGGGAAATGACGATATACCACGCCGCCGAAATGAAAGCCCCGTTGCTGGCGTGTATCGCGCGCTGCCGGGAAATGGAGATCAACCTTTCCGAAGTCGTCGAACTCGATACCGCGGGCTTCCAATTGTTGCTGTTGGCGAAGCGCGAGGCGATGCGCGTCGGCAAACCCTTGCGCCTGGTGGCGCACAGTCCGGCGACCCTGGAAGTGTTGGACTTGTTCAACATGGCTTCCTATTTCGGCGATCCGGTCGTGATTTCCGGCTGACGAGGAATAATCCTAAAAACCGCAGTTGACCGCTCGCCATGATGGATACGATATTGGTTTTAATAAGCTTTGCCTGTGATTTTACTTTCACCAATTTGGTGAGACCGCTACGGGCCGGATTGCACGATTTATCTGGTGGATTGCTGCGTTGTCGCACCCTTGTTCCGGCTTTGCCGGATTACAAGGGTGGTGATGCCCTTTACGGGTACAACTCCTTGGAATGGAATAGCCATTCCGCGTCGTTGCGCCTTGCAATCCGCCCCGAAGGAAGTGCCCTTGGGGTACGCCCGATAAACCGCACACTCCAACCCGTCCAACTGAGGTTTTTAGGATAAACCATGGACATGGAACAAGCCCTGCAAACCTTCCTGGCGGAAAGCCGGGAACTGCTCCAGGCCATGGAAGAGGGGCTCCTCAACCTGGAATCCCAGCCTGACGACAGCGAAGCGATCGGCGCGGTATTCCGCGCAGCGCACACCATCAAGGGGTCGGCCGGCCTGTTCGGCCTGGACGACATCGTCGCCTTCACCCATGTCGCGGAAAACCTGCTCGACAAGGTGCGTAGCGGCAGTGTGCCCATCGATGCCAACCTCATCGCGGTGTTGCTGGAGTCCGGCGACCACATCGGCGCCCTGGTGGATCGGGTGGCGGAAAACCGCACTACGCTGGACGAGGCGACCCGCCTGAGCGGTGAGGCGCTGTTGACGAATCTGCGCACCTTCCTGAGTGCCGGTGCGCCGCAATCGCCAACCGCATCCGCCCCGCCCCCGCCGGGCGCCGGGGTTCCGGTGGAACATCAAAGCGATGTGCAATCCTGCGGCGGCGGCCCGGTCGGTAGCGATAGCTGGCACATTTCCCTGCGTTTCGGCCATGACGTGCTGAAAAGCGGCATGGATCCCCTGTCTTTCATCCGCTATCTCGCCACCCTCGGCGAAATCGTGTCGGTCGCCACCCTGCCCGACGCCATGCCGACGGCGGATAGCATGGATGCCGAGTGCTGCTACCTGGGCTTCGAAATCGACCTGAAAAGCGATGCCGACAAGGCCGCCATCGAAGGGGTGTTCGAATTCGTGCGCGACGAATGCAATCTGCGCATCCTCCCGCCGCACAGCCGCATCGAGGAATTCATCCAGCTCATCAACGAATTGCCGGAAGACAAGGTGCGCCTTGGCGAAATCCTCATCAACAGCGGGGTGGTCACGCAAAAGGAACGCGACGAGATGTTGCTGTGCCAGTCGATGCGCGCCGCGGTTTCGGAAACCCTGGCGACGCCCAGCGAAGCTGCGCCGGTGCCGCCGCTCGGTGAGATGCTGGTGCGCGAAGGCTTTGTCCAGAAGGAACTGGTCGATGCCGCGCTGGAAAAGCAGAAACAGGCGCGCGACAACAAGGCCCAGGAAAACAAATACATCCGCGTCCATGCCGACAAGCTCGACAGCCTCATCAACCTGGTCGGCGAACTGGTCATCACCGGCGCGGCGGCCGGCCTGCAGGCCAAGCGCTTGCGCGATGCGCCCCTGTTGGAGACGACGTCGAGCATGTCGCGACTGGTCGAGGAAATCCGCGACGGCGCGCTGCAACTGCGGATGGTGCAGATCGGCGAGACATTCAGCCGTTTCAACCGGGTGGTGCGCGACGTCGGCAAGGAATTGGGCAAGGATATCGGCCTGGTGATCGGCGGTGCGGAAACGGAATTGGACAAGTCGGTGGTGGAAAAAATCGGCGACCCGCTCATGCACCTGGTGCGCAACAGCATGGATCACGGCATCGAACCCGCCGAGGTGCGGGGGAGCCGCGGCAAACCCGCCAAGGGCACGGTACGCCTCAACGCTTTCCATGAGTCGGGCAGCATCGTCATTGAAGTCGGCGACGACGGGGGCGGACTGAAGCGCGAAAAAATCCTCGCCAAAGCCCTGGAAAAAGGCCTGGTGACGCCCAACCAAGTGCTTACCGACAAGGAAGTCTACGCCCTGATTTTCGAAGCGGGCTTTTCCACCGCCGAGGCCGTCACCAATCTGTCCGGGCGCGGCGTCGGGATGGATGTGGTCCGGCGCAACATCGAAGCGCTGCGCGGCACGGTGGAAATCGACAGCCGGGAGATGGTGGGTACCACCATGCGCATCCGCCTGCCGCTGACCCTGGCGATCATCGACGGCTTCATGATGGGGGTGGGCAGCGAGACTTACGTGGCGCCGCTCGACATGGTAATGGAATGCCTCGAACTGAACCCCGCCCAGCGCCTGGAAACCCGTACCCACAGCTATATCGAACTGCGCGGCGGGGTGTTGCCGGTGATCCGCCTGCGCGACCATTTTCGCAGCCAGGGCAAAATCGGCAAGCGCGAAAACGTGGTGGTGGTGCAGTACGCCGGGCAACTGGCCGGGCTGGTGGTGGACGAACTGATGGGCGAATACCAGACCGTCATCAAGCCGCTCGGTAAACTGTTCGGCAACCTGAAGGGCATCGGCGGCTCGACTATCCTGGGCAGCGGCGAAGTGGCATTGCTGCTCGACATCCCGGCACTGATCCAGGATACCGTGGCCCGCGAAGCGAAAAATTATGTGGCGTTGAGCGCCTGATTGAAATGCGGTTTTGAGTGCTTGGTGGCGGTGTGCGTTTTGCGCACGGTGTTTTGAGAACACCCGTTCCACAACTGAACCACCAAGCATTCGAAACTAAAAACTGACCTAAACGAGGGGATAAAAAATGCGAACCAATCTGCCGGTGACGGGTGTGGAGCGGGATTTCCGCGATGGCGAGACCATCGTCTCCAAAACCGACCTGAAGGGCGTGATTACCTACGTCAATCCCTACTTCTGCGAGATGAGCGGCTATAGCGAACAGGAATCGCTGGGTCAACCGCACAACTACATCCGCCATCCCGACATGCCGGTAGAGGCTTTCGCCGACTTGTGGGATACCCTCAAAAAAGGCCAGCCGTGGACCGGCATGGTCAAGAACCGCTGCAAGAACGGCGACTATTACTGGGTTGAAGCCAACGTCACGCCGATCCGCGAAAACGGTCAAACGGTCGGCTACATCTCGGTGCGCAGCAAGCCCAGCCGCACCCAGGTGGAAGCCGCCGCACGGATTTATCAGGAACTCAGCGAAGGCCGCAGCCGCTATCGCATCCGCGAAGGCAAGGCAGTCAAACCCAGCTTGCTGCGCTGGCTGAACCCCTTCCGCAACGTCAGCATCCTCGGACAACAGGTGTTCGCGGTGATTTTCTCATCGCTGTTCCTGGCCGGCATAGGCTATCTCGGCATGAGCGGCATGAGCAGTTCCAACGAGCGTCTCGACGAAGTGTTCAACCGGCGCCTGCTGCCTTCCGACCAGATTGCCCGCATCGACAGCCTGATGCGCGAGAACCGCACTCAATTGCTGCTCGCCAACATGCACGACCCGCGCAAGCCGGAAAGCAAGCTGCACGACCATCCGATTTCCATGCATCTCGACATGATCGAGGCGAACGTCGCGACCATCGGCGACATCTGGAAAAGCTACAGCGCCAAGGAAATGGCGGCGGACGAAAAAGTGCTGGCCGACAAATTCACCGAAAATCGTACGCGCTTCGTCAAGGAAGGCCTCAAACCCGCTGTCGAGTTGCTGCGCCAGAGCAACTTCAACGAAGCCGCCACCCACATCGTCAAGACGGTCAACCCGACTTACGCCACCGCCGGCAAGGACGTCGCCGCCCTGATCAAGTACCAGCAGGACGCCGCCCGCCAGGAATTCGCCGACGCCCAGCAGCGTTATGCCCAACTGCGCCAGATCGCGATTTTCTGGATTATCGGCGGCATCCTGATGACCAGTCTGATCGGCGTGATGACCATCCGTGCCGTCGCCATCCCGTTACGCGCTGCCGTCGGTTATTTCGACCGGATTTCGCAGGGCTATTACGACAACCGCATCGAAGTCAAAAACCAGGATGAAATCGGCAAGGTACTGAATGCCCTGCGCGCCATGCAGATCAAGCTGGGTTTCGACATCAACGACGCCCGGCGCCGTGCCGACGAATCCTCGCGGATCACCAACGCGCTGGACAACGCCTCCACCGGCATCATGATCACCGACAACGAGCTCAATATCATTTACCTCAACAAATCGGTGCAGGTCATGCTGAAAAAGGCCGAAGCCGACATCCGCAAGGAACTGCTCAACTTCAGCGCCGATACCTTGCTCGGCGCGAATATCGACAGTTTCCACAAAAATCCGTCGCATCAGCGCAATTTGCTGAAAACCTTCACCGCCACCTATCGTACCGCCATCGAAATCGGCGGACGCACTTTCCGCCTGGCCGCCAATCCGGTTTTCAACGCTGGCGGCCAACGCATCGGCGCATCGGTGGAATGGATCGATGCCAGCGAGGAAGTCATGGTCGAAAACGAAGTCAAGGCCATCGTCCAGGCCGCGGTAGCGGGCGACTTGTCGCAGCGCATCGCGATGGAAGGCAAGGAAGGTTTCATGAAAGTGCTGGGCGACGGCATCAACGATCTTACCGGTGCGGCAGCAGAAGTCATCGGCGAAGCCGTGCAGGTGATGGAAAGCGTCTCGCAAGGCGACCTCACCCGCACCATGGAGCGCGAGCAGCAGGGCATGTTCAAGCGGCTCAAGGACGCGGCCAACGGTACCGTGGAGAAGCTCTCCGATACCATTACCGATGTGCGCAACGCGGCGAACTCGCTTTCCAGCGCCGCCGAGGAGATCAGCGCGACCTCGCAGAGCCTCAGCCAGGGTGCCAGCGAACAGGCGGCCAGCGTCGAGGAAACCAGTGCCGCCATCGAACAGATGTCGGCCTCGGTCAGCCAGAACGCCGGCAATGCCAAGGTCACCGACGGGATGGCCTCCAAAGCCGCCAAGGAAGCCGCCGAAGGCGGCGAGGCGGTGAAATCCACGGTTACGGCAATGAAGCAGATTGCCGCCAAGATCGGCATCATCGACGACATCGCCTACCAGACCAACCTGCTCGCCCTCAACGCGGCCATCGAGGCGGCGCGCGCCGGCGAGCACGGCAAGGGCTTCGCGGTGGTGGCGGCGGAAGTGCGCAAACTGGCGGAGCGCAGCCAGATCGCCGCGCAGGAAATTTCCGAAGTGGCGGGCAGCAGCGTGGAACTGGCGGAACACGCCGGCAAGCTGCTCGACGAGATGGTGCCGTCGATCGGCAAGACTTCCGACCTGGTGCAGGAGATTGCCGCGGCGTCCGACGAGCAATCGTCCGGCATCGGCCAGATCAATTCCGCCATGGACCAACTCAACCAGACCACCCAGCAAAACGCCAGCGCCTCCGAGGAATTGGCGGCAACCGCCGAGGAAATGAGCAGTCAGGCCGAAAAACTCCAGCAGATGATGGCCTTTTTCAAGGTCGATAGCGCCGTGCCGGTTCGCGATGCCCATCAGTACCGCAACGCGCCGCCGAAAAAGGCGGCCAGCCAGTTGTCCGCGGCAATTACGCCCAACGAGCGGGATTTCGTGCGGTTTTAATCTCTGTATTCTGTCAAATGATGTCAAAATATGACGACAATGTATTTTGAATTGAGCTCCGCGGTAATGGGTGATGGGGAATGGGTGATGAAAACCACTCTCCCATTACCCATCACTCATTACCCATCACCTTGTTTGGCTCCGGCTCGTCCGGGTTAGGAGAGCATTATGGGTGCCGTTGTCCAAGCGAATAGCCAAGTCGCCGCTGTCGAGGAAAACCAGGGCCAGTTCCTGACTTTTCTGCTGGGGGGGGAAATGTTTGCCATCCCCATCCTCAACATCAAGGAAATCATCGAATACGGCAGCTTGACCAGCGTGCCGATGATGCCTGCCTTCATCCGCGGGGTCATCAACCTGCGCGGCAGGGTGGTCCCGGTGGTGGACATCGCCCAGCGCTTCGGGCGGAACCCCACCGCCGTCACCCGCCGCACCTGTATCGTCATTGTCGAAATCGTCGCGGACGGCGAACGGCTGGATGTCGGGATGGTCGTCGATTCGGTCAGTGAAGTCCTGGAAATACCACATGGTGAAATCGAGCCGCCACCGAGCTTCGGCGCACGCATCCGCGCTGATTTCATTTACGGCATGGGCAAGATCTCCGGCAAGTTCGTGGTCATCCTGAATGTCGACAAAGTGCTTTCCATTGAAGAAATGGCCTTGCTCGGCCAAGCTGGAAACGCTGCGCCAGACGCCTTGCCTGCCTCCGCGGCGGGCTGAGCCGCCACGCGGCGCTAACCCGGGTTGCCATGCCGATATTGCGCCGCATCACGGAAATCGGAGTATTCTGGACGTATCCCCCTCAACCAGCCGGCATCCCGTGTCATCTTGCTTGCCGGATATACTGAGCAATGAAGCTGCTGAGTAACGAAAGTTGTATCGAGATCTATCTCCTGCCCGGTGAAATTCACTTTGGCCAGGAGAATACCCGCATCCACACCGTGCTCGGTTCGTGCGTTTCGATTTCCCTGTGGCACCCGCATACGTGCAGCGGCGGCATGTGCCATTTCATGCTGCCCAGCCGGGGCAAGCACCACGGCGGCAGTCTCGACGGACGCTATGCCGATGAGGCCGTGGAACTGCTGCTGGATGAAATTCGCGCCGGCAATTTCCATCCCAGCGCCTACCAGGTCAAATTGTTCGGCGGCGGCAACATGTTTCAGAGCGACCGCCCGGAAGGCAGTTTCGACGTGGCACGCGACAATGTCCTGGCGGCTCGCACGCTGCTCGGCAAAGCCGGCTTCGCCATCCATGCCGAAGATGTCGGCGGCAAGGGCCACCGCCGCATCATCTTCGACATCGCCAGCGGCAACGTGTGGGTGCGCCACGAAAAAATCTCCGTCGTACAGGCGATGGCAAGGCCGACGCTGCGATGAGCAAGAACAAGATCAAGGTGATGGTGGTCGACGATTCCGCAGTGGTGCGCCAGACGCTGCAGGCGTTGCTCGACCGCGAGCCGGACATCGAGGTCGTCGCCACCGCCTCCGATCCCTTGTTCGCCCTCGACAAGATGAACAAGCACTGGCCCGATGTCATCGTCCTCGACATCAAAATGCCGCGCATGGATGGCATCACTTTCCTCAAGAAAATCATGGCGGAGCATCCCACTCCGGTGGTGATCTGCTCATCCCTCGCCGAACAGGGGTCGCCGGTGGCGATGCAGGCTGTCGAAGCCGGGGCAGTGGAAATCATCACCAAGCCACAAGTCGGACTCCGCCAGTATTTCGAAAACACCTCCGCCGAACTGGTCGCGGCGGTACGCGCCGCCAGCCAGTCGAAAATCCGCCAAATCCGCACCAGGCTTCCCAGCACCCTGGAGGTGGCGCCCAAACTGAGCGCCGACGCCATGCTGCCGGCGCCCGGCAACCATACCGTCAACCATACCACCGAGCGGATCGTCGCCATCGGCACCTCCACCGGCGGCACCCAGGCTCTCGAAGTCGTCCTCACCGCCTTGCCGCGCGGCTGCCCGGGCATCGTGGTGGTGCAGCACATGCCGGAAAAATTCACCGCCTCCTTCGCGACTCGGCTCGACCAGTTGTCCCGCATCGACGTGCGCGAAGCGGCAGACGGCGACCGGGTATTCCCCAGCCTCGCCCTGATCGCCCCCGGCGGCAAGCACATGCTGCTAAAGCGCACCAGCCAGGGTTACCAGGTGGAAATCAAGGACGGACCGCTGGTCAACCGCCACCGCCCGTCAGTCGACGTGCTGTTCCGCTCGGTGGCCAAATACGCCGGCAAAAACGCAGTCGGCATCATCATGACCGGGATGGGCGACGACGGCGCGCACGGACTCAAGGAAATGCACGACGCCGGCGCCACCACCTACGCCCAGGACGAAGAAACCTGCGTGGTGTTCGGGATGCCCAAGGAAGCCATTAAGCTCGGCGCCGCTGACGTGGTGCTGCCATTGCAGGATATTCCGGGGGTGATTGCCTGAATTTCAGACAAACGCTGAAGCGTTTCTCTGCACCCACTTGAACCGTTAGCCTGGAAAACGCAGTTCTTGAACCGCAAAGGCGCAAAGAAACCGGGAAGACTGGATAACGATCCGGCCTGCCCGATGGGTGAGAAATGAATTTACCAAAACATTTTCCCAATCTTCTGTTTTCCTTTGAGCAACCTTGGTGTCTTTGCGTTTCCTGATTGGCGCTGATTTTCAGCGATGGGTTCGGTTCTTCGTAGGAACGGCCTTGGCCGCGATTGCGGTGCCTCTTCGTGGCACCTTTTGTCGCGGGCAAGCCACGCTCCTACAGGAAAAGAGTCGTTAATTTGAAACATCCGGCCGAACTGAAGATTAGCGCTAATCAGGTTGCGTTTTGTAACCGATGGTTGAGTACGGCTCGTTAAGCGTCACTCAAATTTCTTGAGAAACTTTGCGACAGGTTCAGCCCAGAGCGAACGGCCATCTATGTCGCCAAATAGGGAGTGTCCCTCATTCTTGAAATCCGGCATCAGTAGGTATTCGACATTTCCCCCGGCTTCCTTGAAGGCATCGGTCATACTTTGTGACAGTTCCGAATCGAAGAATGTATCGTTTTCGGCATAAATCCACAGCGACGGTTTTTTTGCACCGGCCCCGAAAGTGCCGGCGGCTTCCACCAGTTGATCGGGCGAACAGTTCATGTCGGCATTTCGGCCTTGATGCCCGCCGCGTCCGCCGGAAAAGTTAAGCAGCGCAAAGACGCCATCGATATTCCGCTGCGCGCTGGCCATCACGCCGAATCCGCCGGCAGATACGCCGACCAGCAGCACCCGGTCGCGCCTGACTTCGGGAATCGTCCTGAAATAACGTGCTACCGCCTCGATATCGTCGGCAGTCGCCCTACCGGCTGAAACGAAGTCGGCATCATTGCATTTGCCGAAACCCTCGATCCACGGACCGGGTTCACCATAGCCGCGCCGTAGCGGTATCACCACCATATAGCCACGGGCGACCAACCATTCCGATGCAGATCGGTAACTCGGTACCGCCATTTTGGGACGATCGGAACCCTTCGCCGGCGAACCGTGGCTGATGACGGCCACTTTGAAAGGGCCGGGAGTGCCGGGGCGGAAGACCCGCGCTTTCAACACCGTTGGTTTGCCTTCGGCATCCGGGCCACCCGGCACGAACCAGGCTTCCTCGTTTAATTTCGCGGTGATTTGCGCCACCAAACCGGGTTTGCGCTCGGCATTCGCCCACGGATCGGCTTGGGCCTGCGCAATCGAGGTCGAAAGGAACAGCGCGACAAGAATCAAGTAAGTAAAACGTTTCATCAAAATCCCCTAAGTTATGCTCCGCAACGAATAGTCGTTTTCCCTGGCTGCGCGCTGAATCGGCTGACTCGGCTCGCGATAATCGTTGCGGCCAAGCCACAAGAAAATCCCAGGACACTATCAGGACATGCATGTTGTTTAGAATGCATTGCAACTATGCCATAGTGAGGTGAAAAAAACAACATAACATATTGATTGTTATCAACAATGTCTTGTTGTGTGGGGCGTTTTGCTGCATTTATGCAGGCGCAATTCAACAACGAAATTGGTTGTTTTCAATACCTGACCATGGCACAGCCACTATTTAACCTGCCAACAAATTCAAAGGGAGTTTCAAGCATGAATCTGAAAAAAATCGCTTTACTCGCAACACTACTCGGCGGCTTTATGGCCAACGCCGCACAGGCGGCTGTTCTCGACCCGATTTACATCCTGCTCACCGGCTATTGTAATGTTTACCAAGTCTATCTGACCGACGACGGACACCTGTTCGGCAATGAAATCGGCTGCTCTTCGGAAGGCACCCTGGTCGGCGGCTACTACGCAGGCGGGGCGAAAGTTTCATTCGCCATTCCCACCTCCACTGGCGGTCTCTCCATTCTGGTTTACGATCTGGCCGCCGGCACCCGCACCAAAGGTCTCGTAGCCGCGGATGGCAAATCCATCAGCGCTCGCACCAGCAATCCATTCACCTTTCAGTTGACCAAACCGAGCGGCACTTTTGCTGGCAAACTGCCCAACGAACTTGACCCCAAGCTTCCTGAAAATCAGTTGAAATAGTCTGTAATAAGTAAAAGCAGTTTTTGGTTTTGAGTGTTTAGTGTTGAGTTGGGGAATGCGCTTCGCGCCTGATTCAAAACCGACGCGCTTTGCGCGGCGACATCAACTAAACACTCAACACTAAACATTCAAAACTGTTTTTGCCTTTCACTTACCTGGCGCAAGGCGCGCGTCGAAAGACGCGGCGTCTTGCGACGTAGCACTCGCGCCCTCCGACCTCCTGTATGGGTATGCGATAATCGTGATTCTTTATCGCCATTGTCCGCTCCCATGAAAACTCCCGAACTTCTCCTTCCTGCCGGTTCCCTGGAAAAAATGCGCTACGCCTTTGCCTACGGGGCGGACGCTGTGTATGCCGGGCAACCGCGCTATTCCTTGCGGGCGCGCAACAATGAATTTGGGCTGGAGGAACTGGCGACGGGGATTGCCGAGGCGCACGCACTGGGACGGAAGTTCTACGTCACCAGCAACCTGATGGCCCACAATGCCAAGGTGAAGAGCTATCTCGCCGACATCGAGCCGGTTATTGCAATGGGGCCGGATGCCTTGATCATGGCCGATCCCGGCCTGATTTCGATGGTCCGCGAGCGCTGGCCGGCGGTGCCGGTGCATCTGTCGGTGCAGGCCAATACCGTCAACTACGCCTCGGTGAATTTCTGGAAAGCGCTGGGGCTGACGCGGGTGATCCTGTCGCGCGAGCTTTCCCTGGACGAGATCGCCGAAATCCGCAGCCGCTGCCCTGACATGGAACTCGAAGTGTTCGTTCATGGGGCGCTGTGCATCGCCTATTCGGGGCGCTGCCTGTTGTCCGGCTATTTCAACCATCGCGATGCCAACCAGGGCACCTGCACCAATTCCTGCCGCTGGGATTACAAGGTGCTGGAGAACAAGGAATACGTGATCGAGGAAGGTCAGCGTCCCGGCGAATTGATGCCCATCGAGGAAGACGAGCACGGTACCTACATCCTCAACTCCAAGGATCTGCGCGCTGTCGAGCACGTCGAGCGGCTCACCCAGATCGGGGTGGATTCGCTGAAAATCGAGGGGCGCACCAAGTCGGTCTATTACGTGGCGCGCACCGCCCAGGTCTACCGCCGCGCCATCGACGACGCGGCGAGCGGCAAGCCGTTCGACCCGGCTCATCTGAAATCCCTGGAACACTTGGCTCAACGCGGCTATACCGGCGGTTTTTACCAGCGCCACAGCCCTTCCGAAACCCAGAACTACGCCACCGGCCAATCGGAAACCGGGGTCAGCCAATACGTCGGGGACATTACGTCCTACGATGCCGCCAGCGGCATGGCCGAAGTGTTGGTGAAAAACCGCATTCGGGTGGGCGACCGCTTGGAAATCATCACCCCGGCGGGAAATGCGGAAGTGGTTCTGGAGCGCATGGAGAACCGCGACGGCGATCCCCTCGACGTGGCGCCCGGCAACGGCTGGATCGTAAGGATTCCATTGCCCTCCGGGGTCTCTTCGCAGCACGCGATGTTGACGAAACTCTTGTAGGACGTGTGAAATTGCCTAATTGTTCGGCTTGAGTTAGTCTTTCCCTTTCCCAGCCTACGCCGCATCCATGAGAAAAGTCATCACCCCGGAAAGATTCGAGGAAATCAAGGCCACCGGCCAGCTTCCCTCGCCCAAGGGCGTGGCGCTGGCGGTCATCAATCTGATCCGCCGCGAAGATGTCACCATGCCAGAAGTGGCGAAGGTGGTGCAATCCGACCCGGCGCTGTCCGGGCGGGTTCTCAAGCTAGCCAATTCCGCGCATGCCGGGATGCGCCGCCCCATTGCATCGATTTCCGAGGCCGTTTCGGTACTGGGCTTTCCTACCCTGCGCCAGATTGCTTTGGGCCTGTCGGTGTTGTCGAACTATCGCAGCGGCCAGTGCAAGAATTTCAATTACCAGGATTTCTGGTCGGGCTCGCTGGCAACCGCCATCGCCACCCAATTGCTCAGCACCAACGCCAAGACCTCGCCGGAAGAAACCTTCATCTGCGGCTTGCTCGGTAACATCGGCAGGCTGGCGCTGGCGACGCTGTTTCCGGAAGCCTATTCGGAAATCCTGGAAAAAACCGCCAACGCCGATTTCGCGACTGTCGAAAAGGCTGAATATGCGGCCTTTGCCACCACCCAGCGCGAGTTGACCACCGCCTTACTGCTCGATTGGGGGTTGCCCAAGCTGTTCGTCAATGCCGTGTATTTTCATGAGGTGCCGGAAGAGGGCGGATTCGAGGAAGGGTCGCGCGATTATGTGCTGACTTACGCACTCCATCTGGCAACCCGGCTTGCCAGGGTCTGCCTGACCCAGGCGGAGGAACGCCGCAAATTGCTGCCCGACCTTTACCGGATGGCGGCCAAACTGGGGATCGACGCCGAACAACTGGCCAGCCTCACCGACCGCATCGTTGCGGAATGGCAAAGTTGGGGGAAAATCCTCGACGTGCCCACCCAGGCGCTGCCGCCGTTTGCCGAAATCGCGGCGTCTCTGCCGGCTCTCCCCGAGACCTCGGGAAATGGGAACGGGCAGGGGAAGGATGCTTTCCGCATCCTGCTGGTCGATGATTCCCCGAGCATCTTGCAATTTGTCAGCGCCGTCCTGAGCGCCGCCGGCCATATCGTGGCAACGGCGGAAAGCGGTAAGGCGGCGCTGGAGAGCGCGCTGGAATTCCGGCCGCAGATCATCATTACCGACTGGGTGATGCCGGAGATGGACGGTATTTCCCTGTGCAAGGCGCTGCGTGCCACCCAGGCGGGGCGGCGCATCTACCTGATCCTGCTGACGGCGCTGGACGACGAGGCACACTTGGTCGAAGCCTTCGAAGCCGGTGTCGACGACTACATCGTCAAGCCGCTCAACGAGAAGGTCATCAAGGCACGGATGCGCGCCGGCGAGCGAGTGATTCGCCTCCAGGAGGAAATCGAGCGGGAGCGTGAGGAAATCCGCCGCTACGCCGCCGAACTCGCGGTGACCAATCGGCGCCTCCAGGAAGCGGCGCTGACCGACCCGCTTACCACCTTGCCCAACCGCCGCTACGGGATGGACCGGATGGAACAGGAATGGGCGGTATCGTTGCGCAACAAACGGATGCTGGCGTGTCTGATGATCGATATCGATCGTTTCAAGCAAATCAACGACAACCACGGGCACGACGTGGGCGATGCCGTGCTGCGCCAGAGCGCCAAAATCCTCCGCGACAGCGCGCGCACCCAGGATCTGGTGTGCCGCCTGGGCGGCGAAGAGTTTCTGGTGATCTGTCCCGATACCTCGCCGCCCGCCGCGCTCCAGTGCGCCGAGCGCATCCGCAAGACCTTCGAGGCCGCGTTTTTCCAGGTCGAAAACGAGCGGCTGCGCGTCACCGTGAGCATCGGGGTTGCCGGACGGGGGAAAAGCATGACCCATTTCGACCAGATGTTCAAAGCTGCCGATCAAGCGCTTTACGCGGCCAAGGCTCAGGGCCGTAACCGGGTGCTGTTTGCCAAACAGGAGAAGGCGGAAGTCTTCTGGGATTCCCCGATTTAACCTGGACCGTCTCGTGATCAAGCTCATCCGCAGCGACCAACTGCTCCCCGGCATGTATATCCACGACCTGAATTGCGGGTGGATAGACCATCCTTTTGCCTTCAACCAGTTTCGTGTCAGGGATCAGGCAACCGTTAACAAGATTCTCGCCTATGGCATCCGCGAGCTATATATCGATACCACGCAGGGGTTGGACGTCAAGGACGCCAGAACCCTGGAAGAAGTGTCCAGCGAACTCGACAAGAAGCTCTTTCAAGTCGCTCGCGAAGCCAATCCGCTGCCGCCGACCAGCATCGAAGAAGAAATCGTGGTCGCCCGCGAAGTCCACCACGAAGCGAACAAGGTGGTGCACACCATTCTTTCCGACGTGCGTCTCGGCAAGCAGATCGAGGTGGAACGCATGGAACCGGTGGTCGAGCGCATCACCGATTCGATTTTCCGCAACAAGGACGCGTTAACCAGCCTGGGCCGCATCAAGCGCAAGGACGACTACACTTTCCAACATTCGGTGAGCGTCTGTACCTTGCTGGTGTCGTTTGCCCATGCGATGGGATTCGCCCGCGAAGTCGTGCTGGAAATGGGACTCGGCGGACTGCTTCACGATACCGGCAAAATGCGTGTCCCGGATAGCGTGCTCAACAAGCCCGGCGCGCTTACCGATGCCGAATTCCTGGTGATGAAATCCCATGCCGCGATTGGGCGCGACATCCTCCGCGAGACGCCGGGCATCTCGGAAACCGCGATCCTGGTCGCCGGCCAGCACCACGAGCGTTTCGATGGCACCGGCTACCCGGACAAGCTGAAAGGTTCGGAAATTTCGGAAGTCGGGCAAATGGCTTCCATCGTCGACGTTTACGATGCGCTCACCTCCAACCGGGTCTACCACAAGGGCATGGAGCCGACCGACGCGCTCAAGAAGCTTTTCGAATGGAGCAAGTTCCACTTCAACGAGGAACTGGTTCAACAATTCATCCGCGTCATCGGTATTTATCCGACCGGCTCGCTGGTCAGCCTGGAAAGCGGGCTGCTCGCGGTAGTCGTCAAACCCGGCGAGCAGAGCCTTCTTAAACCCCTGGTACGGATCATTTTCGATCCCCGCACGGGATTCGTCTCACCCCGCGACGTCGATCTTGCCGACCGCCATTCCACCGAAAAAGTCGTTGGTCACGAACTTCCCGACAAGTGGAAGATCAACCCGTTCAAGTACCTCTGAAGCTGAGTTTCTGCGTCGCACTCGCGCATTTCGGCGAGTGCGACGCAGTGTGATGCTTACATTTCCCCATCCGGTGTTGCCGAAATCTTGTGGATGGAGAGGTCGGCACCATTGAATTCCTCTTCAGGGTCGAGGCGGATGCCGGTGATTTTCTTGATGGTTCCGTAAACGGCAGCCCCCCCCGCCAGGGCGATGACGATCCCCAGCCCGGTGCCGATGAATTGGGAAGTCAGGCTCACTCCGCCCAAGCCGCCCAAGGCTTTTGCTCCGAATATCCCCGCCGCGATGCCGCCCCAGGCGCCGCACAGGCCGTGCAGCGGCCAAACCCCGAGGACGTCGTCGATTTTCCACTTGTTCTGGGTCTGGGTGAACATCCACACGAACAAGGCGCCAGCCACTACCCCGGTCACCAGTGCGCCGAGCGGGTGCATTAAGTCGGAACCGGCGCATACTGCGACCAATCCGGCGAGCGGGCCGTTATGCACGAAACCCGGGTCGTTTTTGCCGATCAACAGCGCCGCCAGGGTGCCGCCGACCATCGCCATCAGCGAATTCACCGCCACCAGGCCGCTAATCTTGCCGATTTCCTGCGCCGACATGACGTTGAAGCCGAACCAGCCGACCGTGAGTATCCATGCGCCCAGAGCCAGGAAGGGGATGTTCGAGGGCGGGTGAGCGGCCACCATGCCGTCCTTGGTATAGCGTCCGCGCCGTGCACCGAGTAGGAGCACCGCCGGCAGAGCGATCCAGCCACCCATTGCGTGCACCACCACGGAGCCGGCGAAATCGTGGAACTCTTCGCCGAATGCGGCTTTCAGCCAGTCCTGGAAGCCCAGGTGATGGTTCCAGGCGATGCCTTCGAAGAACGGATAAACCAAGCCGACCAGTACGAAGGTCGCCGCCAGTTGCGGGTTGAAGCGCGCCCGTTCGGCGATGCCGCCGGAAATGATGGCGGGAATCGCCGCCGCGAAGGTCAGCAGGAAGAAAAACTTGACCAGTTCGTAACCACCTTTTTCCGCCAGGGTTTCTGCGCCGACGAAAAAGTCTACGCCGTAAGCGACGCTGTAGCCGATGAAGAAATAGGCGATGGTAGAGACGGCGAAATCCGAAAGGATTTTGACCAGCGCATTCACCTGGTTCTTGCGCCGCACCGTTCCCAATTCGAGAAACGCAAAGCCCGCGTGCATTGCCAGCACCATAATGGCGCCAAGCAGGATGAACAGGACATCGCTCCCCACCTTCAAATTATCCATGCAATACTCCAGATATAGTCATAAAACCGACAATCCATACAAGAATTGTTCCAGAAGCGACAACGTTTTGTTTTGATTGGGACAATGCGGTATGGTGTAGCGAGGTTGGTGCACTAACATGGTGCTATGCGGCAACAGGCGCACCAAACAAGGGCATTCTCCATCCCTTGCGTGGAAGCGGCCGCTCATTGATAATTCGGCTTTCCTGAAAAAGGCCACCCTGCTCGAAAGACGGGGGCGCAAATTTCCGATCTACGGGCGAGGCAGTGTATTGCGACCTATGATTGAGGGACTGCCAGGTGCTAACCTATCTGAGAGCACCGTCATGAGTACATTGAAATCCCTGCATCCCCACGAAGCGGCTGATATTCTCAATCAGCTCTCCCAAGCCATGGCATATTTCAACGCCTGGTTCAAAAGCTGGCACCAGACCCTGATATGCAAGACGGCATTCGACAGTGACGATGCCGCCGGCGACGCACATTGCCGCTGTGAATTCGGACGCTGGTTGTATCACCAGTCGCACTTGTTATTGCGCGAACATCCCCTGTTTCATCGGGTAGCGGAAACCCATCGGCGGATGCATGACGTTGCACGCCACGTCAGTCATGGCGTGGCCGAGGGGCAAGCGGTCCCGATATCCGAATACAGTAATTTTTTCGATTCCGGACTCGAACTGCAAAACCTGCTTATCGAACTGCAATTCGAAATCCGCGACTCGCTGTGCACCATCGACCCGCTCACCGGCGTGTGCAACCGCCAGGGCATGATTCCGTCTTTGGAAGAAGAGCAGCAACGCGCGGTCCGCACCAGGCAGCCGTGCAGCCTGGTGATGCTGGATTTCGATTATTTCAAGCGGATCAACGATACTTACGGGCATCGCGCGGGCGATCAGGTCTTGCGTAGCGCCATCAAATTCTTCGTCGCCGCCCTGCGTCCCTACGACACCCTATATCGTTACGGCGGCGAGGAATTCCTGATGTGCTTGCCCAATATCGAAGCACGGCAGGCTGTTGCCATCCTGGAACGGCTGCGTGCTGGGCTGGAACATCTTGATATTCCGTTGGATGATGGCACGGTTGTTCACATTACCGCCTCGTTCGGCGTTACCATGCTGAACTCAGGCCTTACTGTCGAAGAGAGTATCGCCATCGCTGACTTCGCACTGTATCAGGCCAAGCAAGACGGCCGTAACTGCGTGCGCTTGCGGGAAGAGGAAATTACCCATGCTTAAAATTGTCATGCTGCTCGCCGGTGTGCTGGTGGTATATCTACTGCTCACCAAACACAAGCGCGGTACGCCGCGCACCCATGCCGAAGCGCCCAAACAGATGGAAGACATGGTGCGTTGCGCCCACTGCGCGGTATACCTGCCGAAAAACGAAAGTATCCCCAGCGGTGAGCAGTATTTCTGCTGCGAGGATCACCGCCGCCTCGGTCGCCCTCGGTAGACCGCCCGCCAGGCGCGGGGGCAACCTCAATGCAAGGTCGTGAGTTCGCTGTCCGCCGGGCGTCCCGCGGCTATTTCGCTGGCGTCGGCGGGGCGGATGGCGTTGATGGTGACGTTGAATACCACCGTTTTGCCGGCCATGGGATGATTGCCGTCGACGGTGAGTTTGCCGTCGGCAATTTGGGTGACCTTGAACATCAGGGTTTCGCCGTTGTCGTTGGAAAACTCCACTTCCGCGCCGAGATGGCGGAATTCCGGGGGAACATTGTTGATGTCGTCGGTGAAAGTCAGTTCAGGCTGGTGTTCGCCGAAACCTTCCGCAGGGCTGAGGGTGATTTCGACATGATCGCCGATGCAACGTCCTTCCAGGGCATCTTCGACCTTTTCGAAAATGCCGCTGCCGGCGCGGTGAATGTAGCCTACCGGCATGTCCATTTGCTCCAACACGTTACCGTCTTGATCCTTGATCGCGTAAGTAATGTACACGGCCTTGTGTTTGCCGACTTTTTCCTGAGACATCGGTTTTCCTGAATCTGATATAAAAAGGCCGCACAGGATAGCATTTCCTGGGCGATTCGTCGTTAGCCCGCCTCTAGCGCGGGGCGCGCAGCCGCTCTCCCGTTCTTGTCGAATAACGTTCCGGATTCACCGAATTGAGACCGGGCTTGTAAGGCTTTTCGAACTTCACCAGGATGTCGTAATAAGTCCGGGTACTTTCGGTGAAAATTACTGCCTCGCCGCCCCGTGCATAACCGTGTTTGACGTTTTTATAGTATGCCGGCTTGGTCAGGAGCGGCAGGCTCTTCTTGAGGTCGGTCCAGGAATCGGGATCGAGTTTCATCTGCTGGGCGAGGACGCGGGCGTCTTCGACGTGACCCTGGCCGGTGTTGTACGCCGCCAGGGCGATCCAGGTGCGGTCCGGCTCGCCGATGCGACCAGGCAAGGTGTCCTTGAGGTTTTGCAGGTAACGGGCACCGGCGGGGATGTTCTGGCGCGGGTCGAGGCGGTTGGAAACCCCCAACTGGTCGGCGGTGTCGGCGGTCAGCATCATCAGGCCGCGCACCCCGGTGGGTGAGGTAGCCAGCGGATCCCAATGGGATTCCTGATAGCCCAGGGCGGCAAGCAGCCGCCAATCGATGTCGGTCAGTTCCTGAGCGCGCTGGAACAACTTGCGGTATTCCGGCAAGTCGCTGTTCATTTTGTCCAGAAAAGAATCGATATCTTCTCCTTCGAGGCGTTCCAGGTGACCGTAATAGCGGTCGAGCAGGCGTCGTAGCGTGCCGTCTTGGGTGATGCGCTCGAAAAATGCCTGGGCCTTCTCCACCAACTCGTCGCCCCCTGCAAGGGGAAATGCCCAAGCCAGCTTTTCCGGCTTGCCGAGGCTAAAGGCCACATCCAGGTTGGGTCGATAATTCTGGACAACGGAAATGACGTGGGAGTCCGCCACCACATAATCGGTCAGGCCATCAGCAACGTGCTCCAGTAATTCCTCGCTTTCATGCTGGGAATTTTCTTCCCAGCGCAGTTGGGGGAATTGCTCCTTGAGACTTCTGAGGCGCTCCGCATAGCTGCTGCCGGCCACCACTTCGATGCGTTTGCCGACCAAGTTTTTGATCCCCGCCGGACGCAGGGAAAAAGTACTGTAGGCAAGCTGTTGCTGGACGGTCTGATAGGCCGGGCCGAAGCGCACGATTTTTTCGCGTGCCGGTGTCACGGTCAGACCCGCCGCCGCAAAGTGACCCTGATGACGTTGCAGCATCGGCAGGATCTGACTGAAATCCGGAGCGACCACGAAGCGCACCTTCAACCCCAGTTCACCGGCGAACAGCGTCGCCAGATCGTTCTCGATCCCGGCCATCTGGCCTTGGGCGTCCTCGTAATAAGTGGTCGGGCTATTGCGGGTTATCACCACCAGTTCGCCGCTTTCGCGAAACGGGGGAACCGGCTTGCCGCCATTGTCGCAAGCGGAGAGCAGCACGGCGACCCAGAGGATGGAGAATAATGCCTTCATAATTAACAGTTTCGGCGTATTCGTAAATTTTGTCCACGCTTGCTGTCAACAAATTCATCCGATGCTGGTAGAATGCGCGTCTTGTCGGAGAGGTGGCAGAGTGGTCGAATGTACCTGACTCGAAATCAGGCGTAGGTTTAAACCTACCGTGGGTTCGAATCCCACCCTCTCCGCCAAGACGCCAATAAACACGCGCCTTCCGGCGCGTTTTTATTTTCCACCCCTCAAAAAACCCCTCAAAAATAATATGGTTAAATTCTCCCTGATAGCAGGGGGCTGTCGCCATTTTAATCACAGGTTTCACTTCATCGAATACGATTAGAAACACTGCGCCCGGAGCATACCCAATTCCGTGATGCCACGCACAGCGCATGAGCTGCCGCCAAGTCGAGCCGCCTTGAAGCAAACCCCGCGTAGAATAACCGATCCGGTAACACCCAATCCCATTTTTCCGGCACCCCCAAAGACTTTCGATCAAGAACTTCAACAGGTTCCGGGCAGGGAGCGGCAGCAATGATTGCCAGGGTTGTTTTCAGTTCGGCGGCAGAAATCTCGCGCACCTGAATGCAGATACCCTGATTTTCGGCCTTCAACCCGTTAGCCCTCAACAGTGCGGCCAGCGCATTCTGGGTGCGGTCACCGCGCCAGGCAAAGATGTTCACCGTAGTGCCTTCTTCCAGTAATTGGTTATCGACCAGGCCCAGCGCGGCGAAATCCTTTTGCGCATTTTTCAGCAATGCCCTGGCTGTCGCATCCAGCCAGGACGGGCACTCATCTCCAACAAGCAATGCCCGCATTTCCTCGCGCACCCGGTCATGAACCACCATGCTGCCGCTACCTGTGCGTGGCAGCTTGCCTGCTGGGGCTGGCATCAGGTCAACCCGTCTTTTATTGTGATCTATTGCAGCAATTCGCCAGCGCCGCCCGCCAAAGATCAACACGTCCCCGGCGCAACGGCGGCGATCCAGCGGCAGCTTACCCAATTCCTTGCCGGTGTTCAGCAAACGATATTCCTGAGAATCCGGGAAGGCCGCAAAAAAGCTGAAATGGTTTACCCTCTTTTCGCCCCGCAATCCATGCAGCAACAAGCGGTTGGCGTCCTGGAAGAGTAGCTCGGCGGCTGCCAGCGCGCGCAGCAACTCGATAAAATCCGCCTCGCTCACCCCGCCAAACGGCCCCGTTTTACACAGCGTCCGGTAAGCGTCGGCGGCGGTAATGCCCTGTCGCTCCCCGATCAGGCTCAACACCTGTTGCACCAGCGTGGAATAATGCAGCGCGCCCGTTTCTGGTGGCTCGTACCACTTGGCCAGAAACAGGCGGATAACGGCAATGGCTTGCACAAGGTCGGGATATAAATCGTCCGCGCAATCCGAATTCTCGGACGGGTCTTCGACCGCGCAATATTGCCAGAGCACCGCCGCCTCGTTTGCGCGGCGACCCGCCCGCCCCACGCGCTGGCACAGGCTGGCTACCGTACCCGGCGCACCGATCTGCACCACTCCGCGAATGGCGCCAATATCGATGCCCATTTCCAGCGTGGTAGTGCAAATGGCGCTTACCGGCAAAGCGCCGTGCTTGAGGGATTCCTCGGTGATTTCTCGTTCGCCCTTTTCCAAGCGGCCATGATGCGGAATAAAAGTGACCGGCAGCCCCGCCGCCTCACAATGCTGGCGTAGCGCATCGGCGTAAAATTCCACCAAGTACGTGCTATTGGGAAAAATCAGATAATTGGCGCCGCGCAGCTTCTCGAACAATTCCGCTGCAATAGCCGTGTGGGCCGCCTCTTGGGTATCGCTTGGAGCGCTGGGCTGGGTGATAGCCTTGACCAACAGTTGCAGCAATTTCTTGTCATCCGGGCTGACGACCACCCGCACTTCACCGCCACCCCCAGGGCGCAAAAAATCCGCCGCCAGCCCCATATCCCCCAGCGTTGCCGAAAGCCCGATACGCTGCACACGCCGCCCCAAAGCCTCATCCAGGCGATGCAGCAGTGATTGCAACTGGCGACCTCGTTCGCTACCAATAAAGGCGTGCAACTCATCGACCACTATCGCTTCGAGTGTGCCAAATAGCCGCGTCATTTCCATGCCGCGCCGAAACAACAAAGATTCCAGCGATTCCGGCGTAATCAGCACCAAGCCGCGCGGGTCGGCCAGAAAACGCCGCCGGGGCGCCTCCCCAATATCGCCGTGCCAGGGAAAAACAGGGATTTCCAAATGTTCGCACAGCCGGTTCAGGCGCTCTTCCTGATCGTTAATCAGCGCCTTCAGCGGCGCCACATACAGCACCACACCCCGCCCATCGCCTTGCCACAAACGGGTCAGCAACGGCAAAAAAGCCGCTTCCGTCTTGCCCGATGCGGTCGATGCGGTAATCACCACATCCTCCCGCCCATCAAGAATCAGCGGCAGCGCTTCCAACTGCGCCGCGCGCAGCCCCGTCCAGCCTTGCTCCCAGAGGCAGCGTTGCAGGGGTGGGGCAAGGCGCTCGAATGCCGCCTGGCTATCGGTTTCCGTCATGCCTGAATGACATCAACCGCCCGCAATACTTGGGTTCTGGCCGATGTAATCAAACCGCGCAAGCGGCTCAACAGGTATTGCATAGCTGCTGATGTGGTGCTCTGCGGTGTTTCACTCACGACCTTTTCCATTTACGCTTATTGTTCCCTACGGCCCTTGCCATGCCGACACAACCTGAGCCAGCACTTCACGGACGACGATAACGCAATCGCCGTCATCTTCAAGGGCAGGATCACCGGCAATATCCAGCGCCCGCTCGTTGAGGTCGTCGATTACCGCACCGGGTAGCAAATCCAGCGGAAGCAGGTGGGCGCGTAGATCGGACAGGGCAACGGTTTCCTGGGTCATCAGCCAAGCGACAACTTGCTTTAATGTTTCAGATACAGCCGGTGCGGGCCGTTTCGTGGCGGCTGGCGCACGGACTGGCGTTGTATGATGTGGTGTTTCTACCGGTTTTGCATCAGGTTCAGGTTTCGCTGCTGCTGGCACACTGACAGGAATTGCGCCGGTTTCCCCCAGAAATCCGCGAAGCTCGGCAATCTCGGCGGGATATAGCTCGGGTTGCTGCCTGATGAAGGCTATGGCGGCGCGGACAATCGGCTTTGTTGATGCCTCCTTAACGGGAGAACCCATCGCTTTGCTGGAGGCATCGCCGTTCAAAATGCCCAAAGATTGCCCGCCACGAACCAAGCGCACGTAGCGGTAGTCCGTCTTACTGTCGCAGTAGTCGCAGCCTTTGCTGAAATCGATATGCCACGCAGCATGGTCGGCATAAGCCGAAGCCGACCAGAAACTTCGTTCTGGCGTATTTGGAAAGGCTGCGGTGTCAATGGTCGGGCTGCATCTGGTTTTATCGGTGATGATTTTTAGCTCATCAATATCCGGTAATCGCCAGTCGCCATAACCCGCAAAGTCATGACGTAGCGCCATCGCCTCATCCCATGTTTTTGAACCTCTCCAACGCAAGTCGTGCCATCCCAGGTTTGCCCCAGCGCACAGCGCATCCACATCAGCCCGGTGCGGGTGTCCGTCACCGTGCCATCACGGCCAGCAATAAAGTTATCTGATAATTTCTCTCGAAAGTCGCCGCGCACAAGACGAACATTGCCTTTGTCCTTCTTGTTGGAGGTGAGATTGCGGCCTCGATCGAAATCGAGGAACCACGCGAGGCCCGAAAGGCCATCGTGGGCAGACGCCGCGTAGGCCGAAGCCGACCAGAACTGCTGGCGGCCCGGCGCATTCTTGAGGGCACTTCTATAAATTCCCGCCTTTCTGGATAATCTGAATTATCGGTACAGCCACCTGTGACCACGCCATGCAAAACAGCCTGTTTGACCTACAGAATCGCTATGCCAGTCTCTCTGAGGCAGGCGACCCGCTGGAGCGGCTCAACGCCGTGATCGACTGGGAGATATTCCGCCCCATTCTTGGGCGGATTGATGCCAAGGAACGCAAAAGCGCTGCGGG